>JACZRO010000174.1 GCA_022574675.1 Chloroflexota bacterium | reverse complement strand
AATCGAGCAGCTCCAACGTTTCGCCGAGGACGTCATGCCGCACTTTAAGACCGGGACCGCGGCCGAAGCCGGGGCCGCCGATCACGCGGGCGCGCCGGTTTGATGGAACGAGCCGGCAGATGCGACGACAGCTGGGGCAAGCCCTATCTCTTCGTTGATGTGCCAGCCCCTGAAGGACGTATGAAGGTTCCTGTTGCCGCCCGCGGCAAGTAGGGAGGACGCGGCTGGCCGGACCGCTGCCCGCCCGGTTGCGGTGGAGCCAGACGCCGACCGCGCCGTCGCGTCAGAAGCGCCGGACGAGAGTTCCCGGCTCATGTACGGGATCTCGGCGGGCCACGGCATAAAGCACTTCGGCCAGGGCGCGATCTTGATCCTGGTGCCGGAGATCAAGGCGTCCCTTGCGCTCTCCGACGTGGCCATCGGCGGCATGTTCGCTGCGCGCGACGCCTCGATGGGTCTGGCCAATGTGCCGGCGGGCGTCCTGACCGACATGTTTCGCCACCGCGTCCCGATGCTGCTCGCCGTGAGCATGGGGTTCGTGGCGCTTGGCTATCTCCTGATCGGCATCTCGTCCTGGTACTGGCTCAGCGTGATCGCCCTGATGGTCCTGGGAACGGGCACCTCACTGTGGCACGCGCCCGCCTTCTCCGAACTGGCGATCCGCTATCCGAGGCGCCGGGGTTTCGCCATGGCGGCCCATTCGACGGGCGCGCAGGTGGGAAACACGACCGCTCCTGCGATCATCGGGCTGCTGCTGGGCGGCTTCAGCTACCTGGGCGTCGAGTGGTCCGGGCTCGGCTGGCGCCTCGTCGCGTTCCTGCTGGTTGTGCCTTCCGTGCTGACTGTGCTGGTCATCCTGAGCCGTTTCAAGGGTCGGGCGGCGCCGGGTGGTGACCGCGTGTCGCTGCGATCTTACGTCGGGGCGACGCGTCGTTTGCTTGGCAACCCGGCGGTGCTGTCGATGGCGCTCATGCACGCACTTCGGGGAGCGGCACATAACTCGATCCAACTTTTCCTGGTCATCTACATGGCGGACGTACTGGACTACAGCAACCTGGCGATAGGTGTGCACATTTCGCTGCTTACTCTTGCCGGGATCGTGTCCACGCCGGTCCTTGGTATCTTGTCAGACAGAATGGGCCGCCGCCCGGTGATTGCCTTCTCGCTGGCCGCCATCAGCGCTCTCGTCCTGGTGTTCCTCGTTGCCGGGGACGGATGGCCGCTCACGGTCACAATGGTGGCCCTGGGCGTGTTCCTGTTCTCGATAATGCCGGTGATCGTGGCCGCTGCGATGGACTCCACGGATCGTGGGTCGGAGGGCACCTCGATAGCCGTGCTCTTCGCCGGTGGCGCCCTGATCGGAGCCGGGGCGCCGGTGGCGGCGGGCGCCATCAACACCCATTGGAGCTTCGACGGGGTGGTGATCTTTGTGGCGATAATTGCCGCCGTGGGAGCGGCGTTCGCGGTCGTGGCCCCGATGGGCCGCGGGCCGGGAGGCGCGCCGGACCCGGCGAACGGCTAGTATCTGCTCGCGCACGTCCGTGATCACGCGATGCCCGCCACACGGGGATTCGGCAGAGACAGACCGGGGACAAAACATGCTCGAACGCTTCAAGGTTCCGGACGCAGATCGGGTCTACGTCACAGAGGACAAGATCCGGACGGCGACCAACGTAATCTTCCTGAAGATGGGCCTGGCCGAGGAAGACGCGCAGGTGGCGACCGACGTGCTGATCACGAACGATCTCCGCGGGGTTGAGACCCACGGCGTGTCCAACATGCTCCGGACCTACGTCGCCGGATACGCCAGCGGCCAGTTGAACCCGCGCCCGAACATCAGGGTTGTCCGTGAATCGGACACCACCGCGACCTGGGACGCCGACCGCGGGCTGGGAGCACAGGTCGGCCCTAAGGCGATGCAGGCCGCGATGGAGAAGGCGGAGAGGCACGGGCAGGGCGCTGTCTCGGTGACGAACTCCGGCCATCTTGCCGGCGCCGGCTACCACGCCGCCATGGCGGCGGAGCAGGACATGATCGGCATGGCGATGACGGGCAGTGGCGGTGTGCAGGCGGTACCCACATTCGGCGCAGAGCCCCGGTTTGGAACGAACCCGATCGCGTACGCCGCGCCGGCGCGACGGATGCCGCCGTTCCTGTTTGATGTGGCGACCACCCAGGTCGCCGGGAACAAGATACGTCTGGCTCGCCGGGTGGGCGCGGGCCTGATCCCGAACTGGGTCACCGGGCCTGACGGGACGATTATCGACCACGAGACGGACGGCATCCCCGAGAGCTACTTCATGCTTCCGTTTGGCGGCACGCGGGAGAACGGCTCGCACAAGGGCTACGCCTTCGCCGCCGTCGTTGACATCATGACCGGCCAGCTCTCGGGCGCGGGACCGGGGTTCATCAACCAGAAAACGGCGCATTATTTTCAGGTGTGGAAGATCGATGCGTTCATGGACGCCGAGAAGTTCAAGGACGACATGGACGACTTCCTCGAGGGCCTTGCGAACACGAAACCCGCTCCCGGCCACGAGCGCGTGTTTTACCCCGGCCTGTCCGAATTCGAGGAGACGAAGAAGCGCCGGGCCGAGGGCATCCCGTACCACCGCGAGGTGATCGATTGGTTCGGCACGGTGTCGGCTGAACTGGACCTTGATCTGGACCTGCCGTAGCGGATTATCCGAAACCCCCCTTCTGATTCAGGAGGGGGCTTTTTGTTTGCCCCCACCCTCGCAGGGAGGAGATTCGGTGTGCGAGCACCTCGTGAAGCGGCCCGTACGATGCGCCGGCGTGCGGAAAGCGGATCATGCATGCAGTTCGGCCGTTTCCCGGCGCGATCAGCGGTCGATCTGTGCCCCGTATCGATCAGCGCCCGGCGCAACGGATAGACTTCATCGCATACCGCTTCGCCACTTGAGGAGGCCGCAATGCCGCTCTGTACATGTACCGATGCCGGGTCGATCACGGTCGCTGAAGACCCCGCCTGTACCCGGCCAGGCGCCGCCCAACTGGTCCCGATAGACACCGAGCCGGTCGTCGGCGAGACCCCGATCGCTGCGTTACGCAGCTGGCTCACCCCCACTCCGCTCTTTTACGTCCGCAATCATTATTCGGTGCCCAAGATCGACCCGGCGGACTGGTCGCTCTCCATCTCCGGCGCGGTCTCGAATCCCACGGAGATTCCCTACTCCGATCTGTTGCGCCTCCCGAAGAAGACCTTGCCGGCGATGCTGGAGTGCGCCGGGAACAACCGGTCTGACCTGGAGCCGGGCGTTCCGGGCAACCCGTTCGAAGACGGCGCCGTGTCGAACGCGATCTGGGCCGGAGCGCCATTGAAGCCTTTCCTGCAGCAGGCCGGTTTCACACCCGACGCCGTCGAGGTGCTATTTGAGGGCGCAGACCGCGGAGAGCCCGCGCCCGGTCGCCCGGTAGTCCCATACCAGCGCAGCCTGCCGCTCCAGGTCGCTCTCCATCCGGACACGCTTCTCGTTTACGAAATGAACGGAGAGACACTGACGCCGGATCATGGTTTCCCGGTGCGCCTGATCGTGCCGCGCTGGTACGGGATGGCGTCCGTAAAGTGGCTGACGAGCATCCGCGTACTGCAGAAGTCGTTCGTGGGCTTTTTCCAGACCGAGCGCTACGTAATGGAGGACGAGGCGGGGATCGATCAGCAGATATCGTGGATGGCGGTCAAGTCGTTCGTCAACTGGCCCGAGCACGGCACGTCGCTGCCGGTTGGACGGCCGGTGGCGGTCAGCGGGATGGCGTGGTCCGGGGCCGGACCGGTCCGGCGTGTGGACGTGAGCCTGGACGGCGGGGAGACCTGGCAGGACGCTCACCTCGACGAGAGCGCGCTGGGCTACTCGTGGCAACAGTGGCACGTCGACTGGACTCCTCCCGCTCCGGGTCATTACACGATCGTCGCCCGTGCCGCGGACGACTCGGGCAACCTGCAACCGCTTGAGACGCGGTGGAACCGGCTCGGGTACTGCGTCAACGGGTCGAAGCCGGTCTGCGTGACGGCAGAGTAAGGTCCGCCGTTCGGTCCTGACCGGTTTACCCGAAAAATCCGGGAAGCGCCCGAACAGCGATCGCCAGGGAATTCAGGACTCCCGGGGCTACACCGCAGACGGTATTATTTCGTCGGCGTCTGTTGCCTGCAGTCGCCACGCAAAGCGAATCTGCGCGTTACGCGTTCAGCCCGGGTTACGGGCTAACGCTACCTGATGTGAAAACGCGGCCGGGAGGTAAAAATGTCCACTCAAAAGTTTGATGGTTCAACATTCAAGGCCGGGCAGAAAGAGCAATGGGACTCAGTCGCCGAAGGTTGGGAAAAGTGGTGGCCAGCTATTGAGCGAGGCGCCCAATCCGCCAGCGTCGCGCTTGCAGATGCCATCGGGGCTAAGCCAGGCCAGAGAATTCTCGACGTATCTACAGGCATCGGTGAGCCGGCGGTTACGTTGGCCAGATTGGTTGGCCCGGATGGCAGTGTTGTTGCCACCGACCAGTCTGCCGGCATGCTTGCCGTGGCGGGCGAACGCATCAAAAAAGAGGGCTTGAGCAACATCGAACTGGTGGAGGTTGATACCGAGGTCTTGAACCTGCCTGAAAATGAATTTGACGGCGCTGTGTGCCGTTGGGGGCTGATGTTCTTGCCCGACCTTCAGGCCGGGTTGCAGGCGATACGGCGAAGCCTGAAACCCGGGGCAAA
>JACZRO010000173.1 GCA_022574675.1 Chloroflexota bacterium | reverse complement strand
TCCTCGCCCGGGCCTATCGGGTCCCAGCCGATGTTCTGTGAGAGGCCGTAAAGCGACGTGATCCCGCCCGCGATCATGACCACCAGCAACACCCGTCCGGCCTGTTCCAACGACCGAAGGCGCAGTGCGACGGCGAAGAAGACCGTGAGGAGCGCCAGGAACGAGTACAGCTCGTAACCCAGGCCGATGAAGTCGCGGCCCCACAGGCTGACGCGGGGTATCGGCGATGCCAGCGTAGAGATCGCTGCGGAGGTGGCGAACACGGCGCCGCAGATCACCGCCCAGCGCTCCGGCCTGCGCCCGGCCCAGCCCAGCGGGGACCGCAACCTCCACGACCCGCCGGTCCCCCGGGCCGCGGCCCACTCGAACGCCCACGCCACCACGATCCCCACCGCGACCAGGTGCAGGACAAAGTATTTCGGATCGTTGTAGAAGGTCAGAATCCGGTTCGGCGTGAACAGGACCGGGATCGCGAGCAGGCCGATCAGCCAGGCCGTCTCGATTATTCGATCAGCGAGGCCTTGCTCCACGCCCGGTATTTCACCGGAAAGTGACAACTGATCCGTCTCGGAAGTCTGCATCTACTTGCGGATCCGCCGCGGCGCGGTCAATCAGCCGGGGGTGAGGGATGAACGGTGAGCGGACGGCGTGGTACGGACGCCCCTGCGCGAGACCACCTGTCCTGGGCCCGACGAATGGCCGGGCGCACCCGCGCGGCATCATACTTGCCGCCCGAACTCCAAACCGCAACACGCAGGGGAAGCGTGTGCGGCGCCGGTACTCCCGGTACTCAGGGAGTCCGGCTTTCAGGAGATCAGTACGACGAACTGGGTCTCACCCGGCAGGCTGGTCACGCCCGTTACGCGCACCGTGACGGTGTACGTGCCGGGCACGGCATAACTATGCACCGCGAACACCCGCCCCCCACCAAACACCTGGGTGTCGTAAACGCCGTTCTGATCAAAGAACCCGGCTGCGTGGCTGACACCGTCACCCCAGTCAACCTCCACCGTGACCGGCTCCGTGGGATCGGTCGACTCCGCTATGACCCCGCTCAGCCGGAAACTCGTTCCCGCCGCGCCGAAAAGTGTCTTGGTCCAGGTGACGGCGATGCGGGGCGGTGATGGGGTGGCCGTGGGCACTGGCGTGGGAGTGGGCAGCGGCGTCGCCGTCGGCGGCGATGGCGTGGGTGTCGGCGGAGACGGTGTGGGTGTCGGCGGAACCGATGTCGGCGACGGCGGCCGCGAAGTGGCCGTCGACGTGGGGAGCACGGACGTGGGCGTGGGTATCGGGGTGAGCGTCGGCACCGGGGTGGGTGTCGGGGTCCGCGTCGGAGGTATCGGCCCGGGACTCAGGGAGACGACGGGCGGGATTGCCGCGCCATAACCGGGTCCCGCGACGATCGTCTCGGTTAATTCCGATGCTTCGCTTTTCCCGATACCGTTCTCGGCCGTCACGCGGAACGCGTACCGTTCGCCGGGTGTCAGGTCAGGGACCACCACGGAGTACGTGGCCGGGTCGCCGGACGCGCTCGCCCGTATCGAGGGGTTAGTGGCAAGGAAGTATCCGCTGCCCGGGCTGCCGACAAAGGTGTACGCCGGCCCCGCGGGCTCAACATGGACGACGTAGGTTGTGATCAGGCTTCCACCGTCGTTCTCGGGCGGAAGCCAGACGACTTCGATGAACCCGCGCAAGCGTTGCGCCTCGGCTGACGGTGCGTGGGGCGCGGTGACCGGGCCCGGCCTCCCCGTTAGCGCGATGGGGTCTGATGGCTCGCCGATCCCGTGAATCGTTTCGACCCGGACCGTGATTTCATAAATCACGCCCGCCGGCGGCCTGGGCAACGTCACCCTCAACGCATCCCCCGGGGCCGACGCCAGTCCGCCGAGTCCATCCCCGATCAGATACTGGATGATCGCCTCATCGTCGAGCTGGTCGGGCGCCGCCCAGGTGACCTGAACACCCGCGCCAACGAGCGAGGCCCGGACGTTGAGTGGCCGACCGGGCGGTTCGCCGGCGTCTCCCGGTCCGCCGGATGAGCAGGCGACGACGACGGTTGCGACCAGCGCCAGGAATTTCCACATGCAACGTCAAGCATACGACGGGGCATGCGCTTCCCAGTCCGTCGGCAACACCACGGCGGGCAAAAATCTACACGCGGTCCGGCGCCCCTCTTCCGGCCACTAACCACCCCGGACGTCAGACCCGGGACATGCCGCCCGCCGGCCGCTCTACAGGTGTAAATCCCGGTCGGAACTCGGCGAGCCTCGGCGCGCCGCCGCCGCGGGCATAGAACCTGGCCCTCCCGATCCTTTCGACCTCGATCTCCACCACGTCGCCGTCGTTCAGCGGGCCCAGGCCGATGTGATAGGTGCCGGTGGCGATGACGTCCCCCGGGTGCAGGTTGATGAACCGTGAGAGCCATGCGATCTGCTGCGGGATCCTGACCGCCATGTGTTCCGTGCTGTAGTCCTGCCGGGCCTCCCCGTTCACCCACGACCTGACCTGGAGATTGTGGGGGTCCGGGATTTCGTCCCGCGTGGCCACCCAGGGCCCGCAGACCGCGTAGGTCGCCTGGCCCTTCGGGATCAACTGGGTTCGCCGGGTCAGGCCCCGGGCCGAAATGTCGAGGAACCCCATGTAGCCGAAGACGTGGTCCAGTGCGTCCTCCACGCTGATGTCTCTCCCGCCCTTGCCGATGACGTAGGCGAGCTCCGCTTCCGGCTGGTGGACCACGACGCCCGGCAGGTCCGAGAGTTGAATGACGCCCTCCGGTCCTACGAGGTCCGGGTCTTTGTAGAAGAACTCCTCCGGCACCTCTTCCCTCTTACGGTCTGGTGTGTCCAGGTAGTTCGAGAACGCCGCGAGGCAGCGGCTGGGCCTGGGAATCGGCGGCAGCAGCTTCACGCCGTCCAGCGGCACGCCGGGTTCGGAGACAGCCAACCCCTCAAACCGGGGCCGGTAGCCGTCGAAGTTCCCGATCAGCTCTTCCATAACGCCCTGGGGACTTATCGAACCGCTGCCCTCGACGACATCGGTCACGTCCACCACCGTGTCCTCGTTCTTAAGCACACCGACGCGGTCGTTATCGAACCTGAGGATCTTCATCTCAACGCTCCACTGCGTGGCGGGACGCGGCTCATGCGCGTCCTTACCGCTCACGTTCGGCGGGATGATACAGCGGCGCGTTCCGTGCCGAGCCTGTTCGAGCGTTGACCGTTCGCACGAGCAAACCTAGAATCACGGCTCTGGGAATCACGGCGCTGGGAGGCGGCCAACGACGGGCGCCGTGCCCGACATTTAGTCCGCGAGAGGTGTTCCGATGACTACCGTTGTGCAGACGCCGAATACGGATAGGGATACAGATATCGAGCTGCTCGGCCATCTGTACCGCCGCGCCGGCTTTGGCGCAACCCGCGAGCAACTCGAACGCTACATAGAGCGCAGCTACGAGGACACGGTCGAAGCTCTTCTCAACCCGGACCCGGCTGCGGACATACCGGACGACGTACTGGAGCGTTACATACACGGCGAGGGCCCGCCGATCTTCGTCGGCAGCTGGCTTTACCGGATGATCAACACCGAGTGTCAGCTCCAGGAAAAGATCGCCCTGTTCTGGCACCACGTCTTCGCCACGGGGCTCGTCAAGAACGAGCACGTACTGTCCGCCAAGAACCAGATCAAGATGTTCCGCCGGAACGGACTGGGCGATCTGCGCACCATCCTCAACGACCTGTCGCGCGACCCGGCCATGCTCTACTGGCTGGACAACAACGAGAACCGGAACGGCGAGCCAAACGAGAACTTCGGGCGTGAGCTGCTGGAACTGTTCTCGATGGGCGTCGGCAACTACAGCGAGCAGGACATCAAGGACGCCTCACGCGCCTTCACCGGCTGGACCTTTGAGCAGCCGCCGCCCCTCTACCCGCACGGTTACTACCCCGCGAAATTCGTGTTCCGCGCTGATGACCACGATTCCGGGGAGAAAACCTTCCTGGGCGTGACCGGCAACCTGGACGGCGGAGACATCATCGACATCATCGTCAAATCGCCCGCCAGCGCCCGGTTCATATGCCGCCACCTTTACAACTTCTTCGTGGCCGACGAGCCCCAGGTGCCGTCATGGAACGATGTCCCTCCAACCGACCCGGAGGCTGTGGCGCAGATGGAGATGACATTCCTGGAGACCGGGGGCGATATCCGCTCGGTCCTCCGGGTGATGTTCAACTCTGACTTCTTCAAGGCCGCCCGGTTCAAGAAAGTGAAGAGCCCGACCGAGTTCGTGGTCGGCGTGTTGAAAATGGTCCGCTCACGGTCCGAGATGGCCCCGGGCATGACAAAGTACGCCGGGGCCATCGAACTGATGGGCCAGAAGCTGCTCGACCCGCCGACGGTCGAGGGCTGGCACACCGGCGCCGAGTGGATCGACGGCGGGAACCTGACCGAGCGCGTCAACTTCGCCGTCGACGAGATCGGGGACGGTTCGGCCCCCGGGATCCAGGCGATAATCCGTCGCATGCAGGAGTCCGACGCTTTCGCATCCGCCGACAGTCTCGTCAACGCGGCGCTTGCAGAAACCGGCGCCGTCGAGATCAGCGAAATCACACGTGGCGCCCTGACGGAGTTTGCGGCCGAGACGGATGGCGAGGACGCCACCTCCCGCGTCGTGAGGCTGCTACGGCTGGTCGTCTCGACGCCCGAGTACCAGTTCGCCTGAGTCCGCCATCGATCTGTTCGC
>JACZRO010000030.1 GCA_022574675.1 Chloroflexota bacterium | reverse complement strand
ATCTTCGATGGCGGAGACGTTCATCGACGGCGGCGCGGCGGCGATCTCCGTGCTCACCGAGGCGGACCACTTCTCCGGTTCGCTCGAAGACCTGCGTCGGGTGAAGGCGGTGGCAGGTCCGCGCGGGGTGCCCGTGATGGAGAAGGACTTCGTGTTCTCCGAGTACCAGGTCTACGAGGCGGCGGCCAACGGCGCAGACGCCGTCCTTCTCATCATCGCCATCCTGGAACACGACCAGTATTCCGATCTACTGAGCCTCGCCCAAAGTCTTGGTCTCGGAGTTCTCGTTGAGGTGTTCACTCGAAGCGAGCTCGACACAGCGCTGGCCGAGAATCCTCAGATCGTCGGCATAAACAACCGGAACCTCAAGACGCTCGAAACGGACCTGTCGGTCTTTGAGACCCTGGCCCCGCTGGTGCCGCGAGACAGGCTGCTGGTGGCGGAATCCGGCATGAAGGGCGTTGACGACGTGCGGCGGATGCAGGCCGCCGGCGCGCAGGCCGTCCTCGTCGGCGAGTCCCTGATGCGGGCCGGCGGCAGCGTGTCCGAGCTGGTCTCCAGCCTGGCCAGATAGGTCAGCAGGTCAAATCTATGCCAACGCCGCACGTAAAAATCTGCGGGCTTCGGGACGCCGGGAACGCCCGGGAAGCTGCCCTGTCCGGCGCCGACCTGCTCGGGTTCGTTTTCGTCGAAGGCGTTCGCAGACAGCTCGATCCGGCGCTCGGCGCGGCGATCATCTCCTCTTTCCGTAATCTGCTTTCGGAGGACTCGATGCCCGGGCCCCGTGTCGTCGGGCTTTTCCGCAACCAGCCGGCGGAGTTCGTCAACGGTGTCGCCCGGACGGCGTCGCTCGACATGGTGCAACTGTGCGGCGACGAAAACGATGCGTACTACGCGCAGATGGATCTCCCGGTCCTGCGACAGGTGCGCGTTCGTCCCGGCGCCTCGGCCTCAGACCTGGAGGCTGAGGTGAAGGCCCACCTGGACGCCGGGCGCATGGTGGTGTTGGACGCCTATCACCCGGACACGCCCGGTGGCGCGGGCAAAGCGTTCGACTGGTCGGTCGCAGCAGGTGTGGCGTTTATGGACGGGGTGTTACTGGCCGGGGGCCTCACACCTGACAACGTCACGGACGCAATCCAGCAGCTCAACGCCTGGGGCGTGGACGTGTCGTCCGGGGTCGAGACGGACGGCGTGAAGGACGATGTGAAGATCCACGACTTCATCACCGCCGCGCTGAGCGCTTAGGCCCGTCTTATGCCGGGGTACGGGCGACGCCTCGCGCACTCGCCTGCGCCGGCGCCGATGGGCTTATCCCTCACCCACGCCCTCGCCCGCCGGGAGAGAGGACCCTTGACGTGGTCACCTGGCCACGGAGCGAGTGTCTACTCGACGGTGACCGACTTCGCCAGGTTGCGCGGCTTGTCCGGGTCCAGGCCAAGGGCCACGCTCGTGTGATAGGCCAACTGCTGCATCGGAACCAGCGACAGCAGGGGAACGATCCACTCCGGCGCTTCGGGAAGCCACAACACCTCATCCGCGAGGCCGGGCATGACCTCATCGCCCCGCGTCGCCAGGGCGATCACTTCACCTCCGCGGGCCTTCACCTCGTTTATGTTGCCAACCATCTTGTCGTAGAGAGCTCCCTGCGGGACCAGCGCGATGGTCGGCATATCTTCCGAGATAAGTGCGATGGCGCCGTGCTTCATCTCACCGGCCGCGTATCCCTCGGCGTGGATATAGGCGATCTCCTTCATCTTGAGCGCGCCCTCCATCGCCATCGGCTGCAACGCACCTCGTCCCAGGTAGAGGAGATGGCGCCGGTCCTTCAGCCTCTCCACCGCGAGGCGTCGGCAATCGCCGCCATCGTCGATCATTTCCGCGATCAACCCGGGCAGACGCGACAGGTCCGACACCAGCTCGCGCGCCCGATCGGGCGACAGGGCGCCGCGGCGGATCCCCAGGTAGACCGCCAGTTGGTAGAGGACCGTAAGTGAACAGATCATCGTCTTTGTCGATGCGACGCCGATCTCCTGACCCGCACGCAGGTAAAGAGTTCCGTCCGCCATCAGGGTCGCCTGGGTGTCCTCGGCCTCGACAAGCGCGATCTGCTTCGCGCCGGCCGCGGACGCCGATTCCATCGCGGCCAGCGTGTCCACGGTTTCGCCCGACTGGGTGACCGAGATCACGAGTGTCCGGTCGTTTAGAGACGTCGAGCGGTATCGGAACTCCGAGGCGTTCTCGGCTTGCGTCGGGATACCGGTGAGCGCCTCGATCATCTGGGCCCCGTACATCCCGGCATGAAGGCTCGTTCCCATGCCGGTGACGATTATCCGGTCAAACGAGCGGATCTCGTCGTCCGAGTACGGCACCTCGGGCAGGTCGACGGTCCCGTTCTCGAAATCAACGCGCCGGCGCATCGCGGAAGACGCGGCTTCCGGTTGCTCGGCGATTTCCTTCGCCATGAAGTGGGGATGTTCACCCTTTGCAGCAGCCTCGAAACTGCGACCGGTCTTGAACGGACGTCGCTCTAGCGTTGCGCCGTTGAGATCGGTGAACCCGGCGGCGGCGGAGCTTATCGTCACCACCTCGCCGCTGCGGAGATAAATCACCCTGTCTGTGTGAGGCAGGATCGCCAGAACATCGCTCGCGAGAAGGTGAAAGCCGTCGCCGATGCCCACGACTATCCCACCGGCGTTGCCGAGCCTTACGCCGACGATCACGCCGGGCTCGTCGGCAGAGGTGGCGACAAACGACGAAGCGCCCCGGATGCGACCGGCGGCGCCCCTTACGGCAGACGCAAGGGATTCACCCGATTTGAGGCAACGAGCGATCAAGTGGGCGATTACCTCGCTGTCGGTCTCCGAGCCAAACCGGTAACCGGCGTCCGACAGCTCAACGCGGAGGTCAAGGTAGTTTTCGACGATCCCGTTGTGAACTACCGCCACGCGGCCGTCCGCGCTCGTGTGGGGATGGGCGTTCGAGATGGTGACACCGCCGTGGGTGGCCCAGCGCGTGTGGGCGATGCCGACGGTCGGCTCGACGCCATCGTTTGAGGTCCCACCTGCGACTGCCTCGGCGAGCTGATCGACGCCCAGGGCACGAGTGACCGTGATCCGGCAACTGCCGTTCTGGACGCCTATCCCGGCGCTGTCATAACCGCGGTATTCAAGCGTCCTTAGGCCGGACACGAGGATCGGGGTGGCCGGCTCTGCGCCGGTGTAGGCGATGATTCCGCACATGAACGGCTGGCTTCTCCCGGGCTAGCGGTTTTCCGCGCCGGGCAATGCCGGCGTTTCGACGGGTCGCGCTTCGACAGGTTCGATGGTGGTCGTGAACAAGAACGGGCCATTCGCCGCGTGTTCGTAATAGCCGCGATAGCTCTGAGGCAACAACTCCGCAACGCGCCCCATGATCTCCGACGCAGCCGCCTCCGTCTCTCTCCTGGATCGTTTGCCGGCTCCATTCAGACGGAACGGGCGGCCGATTCGCACCCGGATGGTGCCTTTGGGTTTGAACACCCTGGCCGCGGACCGCATCCCCTCCACGCCCTCAATCCCGACCGGGAGAATCGGGACGCCGACCCGGGCTGCCAGCGTGACGATTCCGGAATGAGCCTTCTTCATGGCCCCCGGATTGCGTGTGCCTTCCGGGAATATCGCGAGCGTTGCCCTGGGCCGTTTGAGCTCCGCCATAGCCCACCGGAGCGCAGACAGGTCCATCTCCCCCCTCCGGAGGGGATACGCCCCGTAAGCACGCAGGAACCAGCGTCCGACGGGGGTCGCCCTCCGGAATATCGAGTCTTTAGCGAGGAACCGGGTATCCCGTCGCAGCGACGCCGCAAGGATCGGAGGATCCGTGTTGCTCTGGTGATTGGCGACGACGATCAACGGCCCATCGGCAGGAATGTTTTCGCGGCCCTCCGCCGCATAGTCAGAGAACAACGCGAGTGTCAGGCGTAACGCCCGGTTGGAGATCCGGTGGACGAAATAGGCCATCAAACTTCGTCGCCGTCACGGCGAGCCATCGCCTCAAGACGGTCGACCACATCTTCGAGCGCAAGATCGTCCGTTGAGAGGGTCACGGCGTCGTTCGCCGGCCGCAGTGGCGCCACAGCTCGCGACGAGTCCAACTCATCTCGCCGCCGAAGATCCGTGAGCACCGTCTCGTACGCCACGTCTGATCCAGACTCGCGCAACTGCGCATGACGCCTCCGCGCTCGGACTCCTACCGAGGCATCAAGGTAAATCTTGAGTCCGGCATCAGAAAGCACGACGGTCCCGATATCGCGACCCACCATCACTATCTGACCTTGACCGGCGATCTCACGCTGGAGCCGTACCAGCACCTCGCGCACACCGGGGACGGCCGATACGGCGGATACAGACCGATCAACTTCAGCGCTGCGCAGCTCGTCGGTAACGTCGTCCCCCTCGACAATCACTCTGCACTCGTCGCCCGGGGTGGCCGCCAGTTCCATTCCCGCGGTCGAAGCAAGTCGCGTCAGGGCCATCGCGTCGTCCACCGGCACATTTTTCTGAAGCGCAAGATAGGTGATGGCCCTATACATCGCCCCCGTGTCCAGGAAGATGTGCCCTAACCGGGCAGCAAGCTGCCGACCGGCAGCAGTTTTCCCGGAGCCGACCGGCCCGTCGATCGCGATAAATGGGGCGACGACCGTAGACAATTGCGATCCTTGGATTGGCCGGAGGGCGCTTTCGGCGATCACCAGCGGGATCTCACCGGGGCGCCGCCACTGGTCACCTGAGTTCACGGACTTGCCGTAACCCTCCCGTAATGAACTCACGACGATTATATTCCCGGCCCGGCCGGGCGAACGACAGTGGGCATTTCGCGTATCTGATCACACGAGAATCCCATACCGCGCTAACGGTAATCTGCCTAATCTCAGAAAAATGGCACAATTCTCCCCGGGCCATCGCTGCCGCTTTATCCGGCGCGTTTCCCGGCGTGGTCCCCGGAATCGGGTTCTGAACGACGTCTAATCAGGAGTGGATCGAATGACCATATTCGACTGGGTACTGGTTGCCGTGTTTGTGGTCGGCGCGCTTCTCGGGCTGAAGTGGGGCCTCGTGCAAGCGGCGCTGAACTTCATCGCCGTTTACGTGGCGATGCTTATCGGCGCCCAGTTCGCAGACGGACTGGTGGAACGGATTACCGACGATATCGAAAACGAGTCGATCACGACGGCGATCGGCTACGTAATCATCTTCCTCGCCGTCTTCATAATCGCCCAGATCGTGGGCAAGGCCGTGCGCACGATGCTGAAGATCGTGTTCCTGGGATGGGTCGACCGACTCGGCGGCGTCGTTGTCGGCGCTTTGCTCGGAGCTATTCTCGTCACCGGCGTTGTGACCGCAATGGCACGCCTCGCCTACCCGCAAGACGAAATCATCCTGGCCGATATCGACAATATCGCCAACTCCGCGACATCTCTGGCAAATGTCCAGGCCGCCACGGAACGACTTTACAAAGAGCTGGCTGAGCGTTACGGGCGTGACACCATAAAAGAGTGGTTGACCGACTCAAGCCTGATTCCCCGGGTACTTGACGTCAGAAGTGCGATCCCCGCAAATATGCTCGGACTGATCCCGGGAGAGTTCGCGAGCGCTCTCGACACCCTGGAAGCAGACCTGAAAAGTTAACGCCCCGCAACGCAGAACGTGCGCGATGCCGTCCAAGGCGGTATGTTTGGGCTGATAAATGTAACCTTTCGGCACCGTGCATGACGCACCGGTCGGCCGGGCCGAAGGGCACGAAAAGGCAAGACCTTCAAACGTCAGACCGATGCCCCAGCTTCACCCGCTGCAGGGGCGCCGGGGGAGGACAACGGCGCGTGGATCGCTCTCCTGTCCTGCTGTTGAATCAAAACTATCAGCCCCTGAACGTCTGCGACGTGCGGCGCGCCTTCGTTCTGCTGGGCCGCGGCAAGGCCGAGACCCTCGAGATCACGGATGCAGTGATCCGGAGCGCGTACGAAATACACCCGGAACCCTCTATCCTGCGACTTCTCTACATGGTGAAACGCCCGCTGCATCAGCGTCGGCTGTCGCGGCGCGAGGTGTTCGTACGCGACCGTCACACATGCCAGTACTGTGGCAGACAGAACGGCCGCCTGACGCTGGACCACGTTGTCCCGCGGTCGCGCGGCGGCGAACATTCGTGGACGAACATAGTGAGCGCCTGCAACCATTGCAACCACCGAAAGGCGGGGCGTACGCCGCGCGAAGCCAACATGCTGTTGCGCAGGGAGCCGCGGCCGCCGCGGCCAAACCCGTACGCCTTCTTCCATCTCGGGCACATACAGGACCAGTGGCGGCCATATCTGCCCTGGCTTGACTCACGGCCTGAAACGAATGGCGCTTACGCAGCCGCCGGCGGCGACTGATCCCCAGGGGCCTTCTGGGAACTTATGGCGGGGGCCGGGCCGCGTTGAACCCAAACTCAGACGGCCCGAAGCACGCGCCCGGCGAGTTTCCCGATGGAAGCGTTCAGCATCTGGCCGGTGCCGATCACCACTGAAGCCTCCACCTCCGTCCCATCGTCGGATAGTTCGACCATGACCGCATCGCCCGGGGCCAGCGCCAACTGGTTGCCGTCGACGAAAAGCACGGGCGCATTACGAGTGAGGCGAACGCCGATAACGTCACTACTCATAAGGACGGCCCGTCCCAACCGTCCGCGTGCGATTCGCCCGCTTCCCCGAGTTCGATCTGCTCTACGATCCCCGCCGGGATCGGGGGCAGCTCAAGCATCAGGACTTCCAGCACGAGACGTGCCATTCCGTTGCGTCGCAGACCGTCGACCGCCAGGTCTAGCGCCTCGATCGCTCGCCGCGCGTCGTCGACGCTGACCGCGGCGGCTATATCCGTCAGCTCCCCGATCCACGCGCTATTGGCGACCGCGTCCGTGACCTCGTGCTTCAGCAGGAGAATGTCACGCCAGACCGATATCCATAGCTCCAACTCGCGTGAGACGGATTCACGATTGCGCCCGAACTCGCCGGCCATCTCCCGGGCGTAGCGGAACCGCTCCTCGATGTCGCCGGCGCTCGTAACCAGCACGCGGAGAACAGCCTGCCGGTAGCGATCCAGCGTGGTCTCATCATCGAGCGCCGCGAAGGCGCGGCCGGGACGTCCCGCGGCCAGCCGAGCCAATTGCGTTGCGGTTTCCGGCGCAACCCCGGCCCGCTCGATCAACCCCTTTTCGATCTCCTCCGTCGGTACCGCGTTCAGTTCGATCACCTGGCAGCGGGACACCACGGTCTGCGGAAGCGCTCCGACCGTTGGCGCCAGGAGGACGATGACGACGTATCCCGGGGGCTCCTCAAGGGTTTTGAGCAGGGCGTTCCAGCCCGCACCGTCCGCACTCATCCGATCAACGCCGTCGAAAATGACGACGCGTCGGCCACCTTCAAATGGGTTAAGAGCGATGTCGTGCTGCATCTCGCGGACGTGCGCGATGCTGATGAGCGTACGCGCCGCATCCTGCTCCGGCGTACTCTCCCTGGTTCCCGTACTCACGCCGCGTAACGGCGTGTGCGGGCCGATCACGATGACGTCGGCATGGACCCCGCGAGTGATCCGGTCACACGCGACGCACCGGCCACACGGCTGTGACGGGTCATCGTCGAACATGTCGGGGGCCGGGGTGCAGTTCACGAGACGCGCCAGGTCCATCGCCAGCGTTCGCTTGCCCACCTGATCCGGGCCGGTGATCAGGTATGCGTGCGCGATCCTGCCGGCTTCGTGTGAACGCTGCAGGTACCTACGCGCGGCAGCGTGCCCGACGGTCTGCCATCCAGGGCTTGGGGGCGCCTGAGCTGCGTCTGCCGTCGTCATCTGTCGCTCACAGGTTGCTCGTTGCGAGCAGGTCGTCGTACGTCTCTCGACGACGGATGAGACGCGCTTCGCCATCGTTGACGAGCAGGACCGGCGGCCGCAACGACATGTTGTAGTTGCTCGCCATCGACAGGCAGTACGCGCCGGAAGCCGCCACCGCCACCACGTCGCCGGGTTCAAGTATGGGGAGTGCGGCGTCTTTCACCAGCAGATCGCCTGACTCACAGTACTTGCCCGCGATTGTGACGATGTCGGTCGCAGGTTCGCCGGGCCCGTTCGCCTTCACGATCGAATACTCCGCCCCGTACAGAACCGGCCGGATGTTGTCGCCCATCCCGCCATCCACACTGACGTACTTGCGCACCCCCGGGATTTCCTTGATCGCGCCGACCGAATACACGGCGACACCGGCCCTGCCCACGATCGCTCGTCCGGGCTCCACGATCAAACGTGGCTCGTCCAGCCCGAACGTATCGCACGCTTCTCGGACGGAGGCGCTGATAGCTGCCGCGTAATCGGAGATATCCGGCGGCGGAGAGCCGGGAACGTAGCCGATGGCGAAGCCGCCGCCGGGGCTGAAAATCCGCTGCTCAAGGCCGTGCTCCCGCATGTTGGCCACGAACTCCAACACGTACGGGATTGCCTGCGTGTACGGCTCCAGTTCGAAGATCGGAGACCCGAGATGGAAGTGGACGCCGGCGAGGTCCAGGTTGGGCTTGCCGAGCGCGTGCCTGACAGCCTCTTCGGCCTGGCCGGTCTCGATCGGGAAACCAAACTTCTGGTCAAGCACGCCGGTGGAGGTGAGCAGGTGCGTGCGGCCGTCAATGCTCGGCGAGACGCGAAGCAGGATCTGCTGCGTCACGCCCTTCTCCCGCGCCACTTCGTCGAGCAGGTCGATCTCGTACATGCTGTCGACCGTGACCAGGCCGATGCCGTAATCCAGCGCCTCTTCCAGTTCTACGCGGCCCTTGTTGTTGCCGTGAAAGTTAATCGCGTCCGCCGGGAAGCCGGCGGAACGGACGATGGCGAGCTCTCCGCCCGTCACAATGTCAACGCCCACGCGCTCTTCCGCCAGAATGCGCGCCAGCGCCGGGGTGGAGAAAGCTTTGGACGAGTACGAGACGTGCGAGTCCGGATACTCGGCCTCGAACCCGCCCACGAACGCCCGGCACATGGCGCGGATCGTGTGCTCGTCGTAAACGTAAAGAGGCGTGCCGAACCTGGCGGCGAGCGTTACGACGTCACATCCACCGATGGTGAGATGACCGTCCGAGTTCACCCCGGCGGTCATGGGCAGCAGTTCCCGATACGGAATCTCGGTCAAAAGTCGCCTTTCGTTGCGCGTCCCGCACAGGGGCCAGTTACGAGGATCAAGCGGAGACCATGCGCGGGGTCCACGCGAGTGACGGGCGAGCGACAGGATGCCGCACCTCCGCGCGTTGAGATCCTGACAATAGATGGTAGGAACGGCGTGCGAGCGGCGTCAACGTTGAGCGTCAGGTGTTGACGCCCGTTGGCGCCCCCGGTACCGAGACTATACTTTCGACGGAGCCCGGGGCGAGCCGCGTCCCGGACGAGTCGTTCATATGGGCGCCATGCGCCATCCGCGCCGCCACCGCCCGCATCAGGAATCGTTGCCAGAATGTCACAAACAACGGACGTCAGGCTGACAAGCCTGGCCTCCTGCGCCGGCTGAGCCGGCAAGTACAGTCAAGCCGACCTGGCGCAGGTCCTGCGTCAGCTACCCAGCATCATGCCAGTCGACCCGAACGTTCTCGTCGGGTTTGAGACCGGAGATGACGCCGCGATCTATCGCGTTACGGACGAGATCGCCCTGGTCCTGACGCTCGATTTCTTCCCCCCCATCGTCGACGACCCGTTCGACTACGGCGCCATCGCGGTCGCCAACGCTGTGAGCGACGTGTACGCGGTCGGCGGGCGGCCGATCGCGGGCCTGAACATCGCCGCGTTCCCTGAGACCCTGTCACATGAAGTGATCGCCAGGATCTTTGAGGGCGGGGCGACGAAGGCGGCGGAGGCCGGCTTTCCTGTCCTCGGCGGCCACACGGTACTGGACGATGAACCCAAGTACGGCATGGCTGTGACCGGGTTCGTCCACCCGGGGAAGCAGGTGACGAACGCCGCTGCAAGGGTGGGCGACAAGTTGGTGCTGACGAAGCCGCTTGGCACCGGGATCATCGCCACCGCGGGCAAGGCGCAGGTCGTGAATCCGGAGGACCTCGCCACCGCCATAAAATCCATGTCCGCTCTCAATCGGGATGCCGCCGACGCCATGGTCGCGGTCGGGGCTCACGCTGCGACCGACGTCACGGGATTTGGCCTCGTCGGTCACCTCATGGGTATGGCGAAGGCCAGCGGCGTCAACGCAAGACTCTGGCGCGACTCCCTTCCCGTCCTGCCCGGCACGCTTGAGATGATCGACGCGGGAATGGTCCCCGGTGGAACGCATCGCAACCTGTCGTCACTGGGCGAGGGAATCGCCTGGGATGAAAAGCTCACAGACGCTGACCGGTTCCTGTTCGCGGACCCACAAACCTCCGGCGGGATGCTGATCTCGGTAGCCGAGGAGTCGGTCGACGAACTGATCTCGCGCCTGCGTGACGTCGGGTCGTTGGCGTACGTGGTGATCGGCGAGATCGTCCCCGGCCCTGGCGTGGTCGAAGCGCTGGCGTAGACCGGACACGGCCGGTCGATTCAGGCATATCCGTTACCGGATTAACTAGTAGCCCGGGCGCTCCCCCCAATACGCTGCGACTGCCCGCCAAGAGGCCGATCCGTCGCGCTTCACGGGCGGGCCGTAACCGCACGCGGCGTGCAACGTAACGCCGGGCATCGCCCACGATCGCTTTTCATGGACGAAGGCCGAGGTTCTGCGGGGGTGACGCGCTGGCGAACGTGACGTGCGATCCACGTTGCGGCGCCGTGATCACCCGTGACATTCAGGGGTTGGATTGATCCAGGACGGCCAGGAACGCCCACCGGGACAGAGTCCAAAACGGCGGGGAGGTTCCGCACCGGTAACGCGCATCCTGCGCGTCGATGCAAACGGGCGTGTTGTTCGCGACCCGGAAGATGACCGCGCGCGCGATCGGGACGTGCCGGCCGACACCATGTCGCTTGCGGACCTGCTTCCGGAGTCCGCTTCGATCGACCTCGTGGCAGCCATACGGGCGGCCGCCGATACCGGGAACGCTCAGTTCCTGGAGTTTGACCTCCTCTCGGCGGAGGGTGTCCGGCGAATCCATGCCGAAGCGACACCTGATCCCGAGCGCCAGGGCGAGTTCGTCGTCATTGCCCGGGAATACTCGTCCCCGGAGACGCTGGACATGGGCGGCGCAGTTGAGCGTTTCGCCGCCTCAGCCGCCGCGGCAGATGACCTGGGCGCAATGTTCCAGGAGCTTGCGGGCGTCCTGGCTGGCCTCCTGACTTACGATCGGCTCGCCATCGTCAGGGTCGATCGCGAACGTGACGAGCAATATGTGATCTTCTCGACCGACCCGGACCAGGAAGCGATCATCCCGCTTTCCGGCACCGCTATCGAGGTCGTCTCCCGCACCGGCGAACCCCTGGTTGTCCCCGCCGCGATTCCGTCCGTCATCGTCGTACCGCTGCGCTGGTCTGGAGAGACGATCGCCTACATGGGCGTGCACTCCAAGGCATGGGAATCGTACGGCGACCACGATCTGCGCGCCGTCGCCGGCCTCGGCCCGCCGGTCGCGTCGGCGCTCGCAGCGGACCGCCATCGGAAATACATGTCGCGTCTCTCCGCCGAGGACGATGCGCTGCACTCGATCAGCGCGATCGCGGCGGCAGCAGGCGACCTCAGCACGATACTCGAGGTGACCGCTGACAGGATCCACCGCCTGGGCAGATTCTCCGGGGTCCGTGTGGAAGCCGCCGCGACGACGGCCTACGCCATCTCCGGGCCGGAAGCGATAGCGATACGCGGAGACGCGCCGCCACCACAGGCCGACAGGACCCATGACAAGCCTGGCGATCCCTCATGGATGATCGGCGCCACCGCCGAACCGATGGGAACTATCTCGGTACGGCCGTCCGGCGTCGGCGCAATTGACGAGAACGACCGCCGTCTTCTCTCGGAAAGCGCCCTGAGGCTTGCCCAGGGCATCGGAAGGATTGGCGCAGACCGAGAGATCGACCGCCTGAAAGTGGACCTTGACTGCACGCGTGAGATCGATCGGGTCACGGCGGGATTGTCCGACCTGGATACGCTGATCGCTGTGGCGGCGGACAAAATAATGCGTCTTGCGGACCCGGAATCTCTGGTAATTCGCGTGAACCGCCTGGACTCTGAACAGGTCCGTCTTGAACTCCGCCTGACAGCCGTGACGGACGACTACGCCCACCCATCCCCGGAGAAATCACCGGAGGATTCCCGGGAGGAAACGGCCGCGATACCCTTGCTCGGCCCCGATGGCGCCATCGGCAGGATATCAGCGACCTGGCGGAGCAACGAAGACGCCCGGACCGGCGTACGCCGCATGGAAGCCATGACCCCGCGCCTGGCCGAGCGCGTCCACTCTCTTTTGTTACTGGAGAGGTCGGCGATAGCCACCCGGGACGCCCGGTGCCTCGCCGAGATCGAGGCAGCGATCGAACGTAGTGCCGAACCCGGCCTTGCGCTGGAAGAGGCGTCGTCCGTCCTGTGCGACCGGTTCGGCGGCGCCCGGGTAGCGGTTGCGTTGCTTGACGATAATGGAACGACACTCTCGGAACTGACGGTCAGCGGATTCCCCGTGCCCGGGTGGGCGGCGGGCGTCACCCGGACGGCCGAGGGCAGCCTGGAAGAGGCCGCCCTGCTCGCTACCGGCCCGGTGTCAAGCTCTCGCGCCACGCCGGACGCCCTGGTGGCGCGATGGCCCGCTGAAGCCTCGGCCGTGGGCGCCGGCATACGGTCGTTCGCCTCGGTCGCACTGCCATCGGGCGGCGCCATCTCCGCGTGTCTTTCGGCCAGGTCTCCCGACGACGCCGGGTTATCGGACAATGACCTCGACCTTCTTCGGAGGGCCGCGACACTCATCACCGGTCCCACATTGCGACTCGCCACCGAGGCGGTGAACGACGGCTCCAGCTCTGAGTTGACGGCGCTGGCGCGTATCGGCCAGATCAGCCAGTCCGGCCAGGGAGCCGAAATCCCGTACGCCCGCCTGACCGCAGAGCTCGCGTGCATGGTCAAGTTTGACCAGGTCGAGATCGCTACCCTTACGCCGGACGGCAAAGCCGGGCGTCGCGTCTACCTCGGCGGCAAGCCGGTTCCGGGCTGGGAGCCAGACTCTGAGTTCCCGCTTCCAGGGACGGTGACGGAGGCGGTGATCCGCAGCAGGACCGGGCTGTTCGTCGGCAACGAGTCCCCGGCTGAACTGGCCGGGAGATTCCCGGCCCAGGCGGCCGCGCTCGCCGCGGACTTGCATTCATTCGCCGCAGCGCCATTGGTGATCGACGAGGAACCGGCCGGAAGCCTGGTCGTACGTTCGACCGACCCCGCCGCCTATTCGCAGCGAGAGCTGTCAATCGTAGAGGCCGTCGCTGTCCATCTGTCTGCCGCAATTGCACGGGGTCTGTTGCGGAAACAGATCGAGCGCCAGCGACGCGAACGCGAGGCGATCGCCTCCATAGGCTTTGCCTCGTCCTGGGATCTCGAGCCGGAAGTCATCGCTGAGCGCGCCGCGACTGCGTACGGACGGCTCGTCGACTGTGATGGATTCGTCGTGACGGCGGTGTCGGCAGACGCCGATGCGGTCCGTGTCGTGTTCGCTCCCGGGCTCGATGAGGTCAACAGACGTTTCTTCGCCGACCGGCTGAACCGCCTTGAGCCGGGGCCGGGCCACCAAAACAACAAGGATCGCGACGGATACGCGTCGTCACTGCGCGCCCGGATCGGCCCGTTGTCCAGGCCGCTCGGGTACATGCATGCATTTGCCTCCAGGCCAGACGCATTCAACGCCGACGACGCGGACCTCCTTGAGCGCATGGCGGAGCAGCTCGGTGCCGTGTTTGAGCGCGTACGGGCCTCCGGTCATTCGTCCAGCCTTTCCGCTGAACAGGAACTTCGTCGTCGGCTGGATCAGCAGAACCGGGAGCTGAAAGACCTCACAGCATCCCGGGACCGGTTCCTCAGGATGATCGTCCATGAACTGCATATACCGCTCATGTCCGTCCAACTGTTGACCGACACCCTGATGCAAAACACCGGTTCAAACCTGGGCGAGGAGCAGATAGCTCAACTCGCGCAGATCGCTGACGATGGGGAACGCCTCAAGGGGCTGATCGCGAACCTGTTAGACGTATCGCAGATCGAGTCCGACACGTTCAAACTGGCGCCCGAGGAGTTCGATGCAGGTCCGATGATACGGGACCTGTGCGACGGCTTCGGAGCGTTACTCGCAGCACGCGGGCAGCGAATAGAGTTGAGCCGTCCCAACGAGCCCCTGTGGCTACGCGCTGACCCGAAACGGTTGTCGTCTGTTCTGTCCAACCTGATCAACAACGCCTGCAAGTACTCGGACGACGGCGCAGTGGTTCGGATCGAAGTCGAGCGCGACGGCTCACGGCTGGAAGTAGCCGTCGCGGACTCCGGGATCGGAATCTCAGCCGAGGACCTCGACACGCTGTTTACTCCCTTCTTCCGCGGCACAAACCCGGCCGTGCTCCGCCAGCCCGGCACCGGCCTGGGCCTGGTGATCGCACGGTCAATCGTCAGGCTCCACGGCGGCGATCTTTCGCTGGAATCGGAGCCGGGCCGCGGAACGACAGCCCGGTTCCACATAGAGGGACTCCAGGACGGGCCGTCCGAGGCCTATCAGGCCGCCGCCGCGGTCCGCGATCAGAACGGGGAGGCCGGTTAGAGACGCCGCGGCGTATCGTCCTCGCGATCACGCCGCCGGCGCACGGCCTATTCCACCTTCAAGACGCCCAGGCTGGCGGCCATGCCGTTGACGTCCGTGTCTTCCGCGTGGGCCGTCGGTGGCGGTTGTTCGAAAATCACCGCGTCGGCCAGCGTCTCGGTACGGACGTACGCCTCATGCGTGCGCAGCGGGGCCGTTAGTCCGTCCGGACCGGCAACGTAAAGCTCGATGCGGTCGGAAATCTCGAACCCGGCCGATTTGCGCAGGTTCTGGACCTGATGGACGAGCTCTCGCACCATGCCCTCCGCCTCCAGCTCCGGTGTCAGTTCCGTCCTCACCCCCGCCGCGTACCCCGCCTCGACGGACACGGCGTAGCCTTTAAGACCTACCTGCTCCACCAGAATCTCGTCCGGCTCCAGCGTGAACTCCCCCAGCAATATCTGGTCGCCCCGTTCCGACGCCGCGGCCAGCGCCGCGGGGTCCGCATCTTCGAGCGCCTGCCTGATCTTCGGCAGGTCACGGCCATACTTCGGGCCAAGCACCGGAAGGTTGGGCTTCACAGCAATGATCAGCAATCCTCCCTGCCCCCGCGCGTCGCGGACCGCCTTGACGTTCAATTCCTCTTTCAACTGATCGGCGATGAGCGGCAGGAATTCCCGCTCACGGTCGGTACGAAGATCCACCAACAGCTCGGCGAGCGGCTGACGGACCTTGATCCGGGCCGATGCCCGAGCCGACCTGCCGAGGCTCGCGAGACGGCGGGCCAGGTTGACCGAATCCGACAGGTCTTCATCAATGGCTGACTCGTCCACAACGGGCCAATCGGTCAGGTGGACGCTGTCCGGCGCTGCCCCATCAACGCGGGCGACCAGGTTGCGGTACATAGCCTCCGACAGGAATGGAGTGACCGGAGCAAGCAATCGGGACAACGTCGTGAGCGCCGTGTGCAGCGTCGCGTAGGCGGCCTGCTTGTCGGCGTCCGATTCGCTTCTCCAGAATCGGCGGCGGCTTCGGCGGACGTACCAGTTCGACAGGCCGTCGATGAACTCCTCGATCGCGTGCATCGCCTCCATCGGCCGCCATGACTCAAAGTACTCGGTGACCTGTGCAACCAGCCCGTTCAACTCCGATAGCAGCCAGCGATCCAACTCAGAAGGCTTGCCCGGTTCAAGGGAAGCCGGGTCCCAGTCGTCCAGGTTGGCGTAGGTGACGAAGAACGAGTACACGTTCCACAGCGGGATCAGGAACCGTCGGCGTACCTCGTCGCCGGGTCCGTAACCGAAGTTGATATTGCTGGACGGATTATGGCGCGAGTACAGCCATCGCATCGTGTCCACGCCCATCTTGTCGGCCGCCTCCTCGAACCAGATGGCGTTGCCGCGCGACTTGTGCATCTCTTCGCCGGTCTCGTCACGCATAAGTGCGTAGCTGAAGACGGCTCTTGCAGGTTCCTTATTCTCCAGGGCGACGCTCATTGCGATCAGTGAGTAGAACCAGTTCCGGAACTGGCCCGGGAAGCTCTCAGATATCCAGTCCGCCGGGTACCAGTCGTTCCAGTAATCCTTATCGGAGCGGTATTTGAGCGTCGAGAAGGCCACGATCCCCGCGTCGAGCCAGGGATTGCCGACATCCGGGATGCGCGAGACCGTCCCGCCGCAATCAGAGCAAGCGATCTTGACGGCGTCGATCCACGGCCGGTGCGGTGAGTGCCCCTCGAACTCGTCCCAGCCTTCTACAGCGCGCTCTTTCAGCTCCGTCTCGGAGCCCATCACCTCTACGTTGCCGCAGCCCTCGCACTTGTAGATCGGCAACGCCAGGCCCCAGTAACGTTTCTTCGAGATCATCCAATCGTGCATGTTGTCGAGCCATTCCAGCTCCCGCGCGCGCCCGAACGAGGGCTCCCACTTCATGCGGTTGGTGGCGTCCTTCATCGGCTGGCGCAGGTCGTCCATCGCGATGAACCACTCGTCGACGAGGCGGAACACGAGTTCCGTGTTGCAACGCCAGCACACCGGGTAGCGGTGTGTGTACGGCACGACGCTGTACAGAACGCCTTTCTCTTCCAGGCTTTTGAAGATGTCGTCGTTCACATCGGCGACGTTCCTGCCCGACAGCCAGTCGAATCCGTCGATGTAGTCGCCGTCCTCCGTCAGGGGCGCGATGAACGGCAGGTCATGCTCCTTGCCAAGCTGGAAGTCCTCGGCGCCGGCGCCGGGGGCGATGTGGACCATGCCGGTGCCCTCATCGTCAGCAACGTCGCCCCACTCAAGGACGCGGTGTACCTCCCGGGCTTCCGATTGCGCGGGAAGCTCGTCGAACGGACCGCGGTAGCGAAGCCCGGCCAGTTGCGACCCCGGCAACTCTTCGAGTACCTCGTAGTCGCCGTTCAACACCTTGAGCAACTCTTTGCCCAGGTAAAGGATCTCGCCGCCGTTCCTGACTTTGACGTATGTGTGCTCTGGATGGACCGCAACGGCCACATTCGCGGCGAGGGTCCAGGGTGTCGTGGTCCACAGCAGCAGGCTCTCGTTCTCGTGTTCCTCGTTTTCGGGGCCCAGGAGGGGGAACTTCAGGTACACGGAGTTGTGTGTGATCTCCCGGTAGCCCTCGGTCACGATTTCGTGCTGCGACAGGCCCGTACCGCAGCGCGGGCACCAGGGCATGCTGTCTCGCCCCTCGTAGATCCAACCGCGCTCATGGCACCGCTTCAGGAACCCCCAGATCGTGTAGTTGTTCTCGTCCGACATCGTGTGATACGAGTCGTCCCAGTCCATCCACATCGCAAGCCGCTTCGACTGTTCCGAGATGATGTCTGCATAGCGGATTACGCGCGCCTTGCACTCCTCGACGAATTTGTCGATCCCGTAGTCCTCGATATCGTGCTTTGACTTGAAGCCAAGTTCTTTCTCTACCTCCACCTCCACCCAGAGGCCCTGACCGTCAAACCCGTTCTGGAACCGCTGGCGGTAGCCCTGCATATTCCGGAAGCGCAGGAACAGGTCCTTGTAGGTGCGGCCCCACGCGTGGTGGACGCCCATCGGGCCGTTGGCCGTGATCGGGCCGTCAATGAACGAGAAGCGCTTCGTTGATTTCTCGTTTTTCGCGCGGTAGCGCGCATTGATGTCGTTCTCGTTCCACCAGCGGAGCGTGTCGTGTTCCATCGCCACGAAGTCGACCCTTGAGTTGACCGGCTCGAAGCGATTGCTTGAATCTCTGGCGTCAGGCCCTGCTGGTTTGTCGGTCGTCGTCATTTCTTCTACTGGCTCCCGATGGTCTGCGAATTTTGCGAACACAAAAAAACCCGTCCCAATCGAGGGACGGGCTCCGTGAACGGAGATACCGCGGTACCACCCTGCATTTCCCGATGAAATCGGGACGCTTTACCGGTCTGCTGGTCCTTCATGCAACGCTGCGAGGCTGGCAAAAGACACCGCGCGCCCGGGACCAAAAACCGTCGCCGCTCTAACGGTCGGCATCCGCCCGGGTCTACTCAGCAGGATTTGCACGTTCTGCTTTTCGGCCGGAAGCTCGGGAGGGATTTTCATTCCGTCACCCTGCGCCCCCTCGCACCGTACGGGGCTCGCTCAACGGGGCGGCCGGAACTACTCGACTCCGTCGCAGCCTTTGACCATACGAGGTTAGTTACCCATAGCGTGACGGTCAACCTTCCCGCACCAGCTCAGAGTGCGATACTGGCCGCTCTGCCGCTCTGACCGGCCATCCCGACCCGTTCACCACGATCATCCACGGAGACGCTTCATGGCCCTGAAGGTCGTTGTCACAGGCCGTTCAATGGCGCCGCTAAAACTGCTCACCGATGCCGGTTTCGATCTGGAACAGAGCGAGGCGTCAACGACAGAGGAGCTGATCGAGGCGACCCGGGACGCCGACGGCGCGCTGATCGGCATCTGGCCGCTTCACGACCGTCACGTGCTGGAGTCGTGCCCGAAGCTGAAGGTGGTCAGCCGGATGGGCGTCGGCGTGGACTCGATCGACCTGGACGCGGCGACGGAGCTGGGGATCCTGGCGTGCAACACGCCGGGTGCTAACACGACAGAGGTCGCAGACCACGCCATGGCGATGCTGCTGTCGCTCACTCGCCTGATTCCCGAGACCGGGCCATTCACAAAGGCGGGCGGCTGGGGCGACAACCCGGGGAAGATGAACGAGTACAGGCACAGCGTCCGGCGGATCGCCGGACACACCGTCGGAATCATCGGCCTCGGCAACATCGGCAGGGCGTTCGCCACGCGGATCAAGGGCTTCGGCCCGGAGCAGATCATCTCGTACGACCCGTACGTCCCACAAACGGTCGGCGACCTGTACGGCGTTCGCATGGTGGACCTGGACACGCTGCTCACGCAGTCGGACTACATCACGATCCACACGCCCGCGACCGATGAGACGCACCACATGATCGACGCCGACGCGCTGGCGAAGATGAAACCGACCGCCATCCTGATCAACTGCGCACGCGGGCCGATCGTCGACCCGGTCGCCCTTCATGCCGGGCTGCGAGACGGAGAGATCGAGGCGGCGGGGATCGACGTGACAGAGTTCGAGCCGATCGACGCCGAGGACCCGCTCCTTGGCCTGGACAACCTGCTCATCACGCCGCACCTGGCCGGCTGGTCGCCGACCTTCATCGAGCAGTCGGGGCGACGCCAGGCGGAAAACGTGATCCGCGTCCTGACCGGACACGCGCCCCACGGGCTGGCGAACCCCGAGGTGATCAAGACGATCGCCGTGATGCGGGCCACAAACCCGGGCCGCTGGGAGGGAATCCCGGATTTCTCGACCGCGATCAGCGTTTAAGGGGCGCGGCCGGCCGCTCTGACGGTATGAGTTCTCCCTCACCCCAACCCTCTCCCGCCGGGAGCGGGGGCGACCGCATCGCGTCCAACGCCCCGTCACTCCCGTGCCGGCGGGGATCTAGAACGGCGGCGCCCCGGCGCGCCCGCCCTTGGGGGCGGTCTCGATCGGCTCGATCATCTCCGGGCGGTCGTCACGCGACGAATTGACGATGGTGGAGACCGGGTAGGCCTCCATCTCCTCCGACGGGTACGGCCGCAACAGCGAGGTAAGCCTGTCCGGGTCTTCGGTGGCCGGGTCAAGCCAGAGCGCCTCGGCCTCGGCATCCAGGATGACCGGCATCCGGTCGTGGATCGGCTCCATCAGTGCATTCGGTCCGGTCGTGACGATGGCGCAGGACCGGACGACTTCGCCCGTCGCACGGTCATGCCAGGTGTCGAACAGTCCGGCGAACGCGAGCAACCCGCCGCCCTTCAACCTGATCAGCTGCGGCCGGCGGGCGTTACGCGGACCAGTCCATTCATAGAAGCCATCCGCCGGGATGAGGCAACGAGTACGTGCCAGTGGTCGCTTCCACAGCCCGGACGTCGCCACCTTATCGTCGCGGGCGTTGAACGAGCTGCGGATCTGGCTGGCCGACTTCGCCCACGCCGGGATCAGACCCCACCGCATCTGCTCGGCACGGCGCGTGCCGTCCTCGTTGGTGATCGTCCAGATCGTCTGCGTCGGGGCGATGTTGAAGCGGGGCGCGGGCGGCGAATCCCCGGTCACCTGCACCCGGAACCGAACGCCAAGGCCCGACACGTCGATCAGAATGAACCTGCCGCACATGGCTCAAGTTTAGCCTGCCGCACTATCGCAACCGGAAGTGACCGGTACCACTCTATGCCGGCTCCGCCGGTCCCCCTCACCCCGGCCCTCTCCCGCGGTGAGGAGAGGGGGCAAACGGTCCGAACCAGTAACGAACGCCCCTAACCTGGCTAACCCGTCGCCGTCCAGATCTCGATGCCGGGCACGGCGATAGCGATCGAAAACCAGAACGCGCGGCGTGTCGGAAGCGGGCCCAGTGAAGCCCCGGATAGCTCGCCCTCAACAGCCTCGCCGAACAGGCTCCAGGTGGAGCCGGTCTCGGCGTCCGTAATCACCCCGCGGGCGATCGAGAAGGTCAGCGCTTCACCGCCCACGAGTCTTGAGAACGCCGTGCCGAACATGCCGTCCGCCCGGCTAAACACCACGACCGGCTCCCCGCCGACGATGTCGTTCGCAACGGCGTCGCCCATCAACTCGACCGGATACGCTTTCTCCATCCCGCCGGCGATGACCGTGAGTGTGATGGTCGAGGCCGGCAGCCGCGTGTCGATCTTGTCTTCGGTGACCGGGAACGGGAACCGCAGATCGTCCACGCGCGCTTTGTAGCTGGTAAACGGGTCCGTGTCGTAGTCCGGAAACGACGGAAAGCCCTGGACCCGCGCCAGGATCTGCGTGGCCGGATGGAGCTCCTTCCAAACGCCCCACGGTAGCGTGGCAGACGGCAGTGGTTTGAGCCTGCTGCCGGTCAGGGCGCCAACGATGGCCTCTCCGCCGATCTGGAACCAGAATGACCCGGTGGCGTGGTCGAACATCACAAGGTCGTTCTCGTAGAGGGCGCTGGTGTTTCCGAAAACGTGCGTCACGCCGTCGAGTCGGCGATCGTAAATCACGCCGCTCCCGCAGAGCGGGCAGTAAGAGATGAGGAGCGGAACGCCATCGATCGTGTCGTTAACAAGCTCGTGTAAGTTCAGGAATTTGATCGGATAAGCGAAAGCCCCGGATTCGCCGGCATATCCAATGACAGTGTCCGAGTCCGTCAGCCAGTCTCCTCCGTCCACCGACTGGTACTGGACGGGCTCGTACACCG
>JACZRO010000172.1 GCA_022574675.1 Chloroflexota bacterium | reverse complement strand
ATGGCCTGTGCTTCGCGTGTGATCCGGGAGCGGGAGGCATCGTCGAGTCCGTCGGTCTTTATGAGGGCGAACGCGACTTCGCGGTCCAGCAGGGTGTCGTGGGCCTGGTAGACGCGCTTCTTGCCGCCCTCGCTAAGGAACTTGCTGACCTGATAACGGTCGTTGGCGAATGAGGTCGGGGTGGCCTCACTGGCTACCGATACCGGCGGTGAAGCGACGGGCTTAGTCGAACTCCCTGTGACGGATTCGGCCTGGTCGCCCAACGCGGCTTCGGCTGCGGCGAGATACGTGGCCGCATCTGCATTGTCCGAGTCCATCGTTATCGCGGCGCGCGCGATCTCCGCGGCCTTCTGCCAGTCCTGAATCGATAATGCGGCGTCCGCGTCGTCGAGGAGAGCCTCGATCCGCCTCTGCACCCGTTCGCTTGGCATGGGCGGGATGATACAGCCCGGCCCAACCTACGTTGAATCCGTCAAGCAAACTCCGACCAATTGCTACCACTTTTGCTACCGAACTTGCTACCACCGCCCAGCACTTGACGACACTATCTGGCATCAGCCCACGAACAAAACGGCACCAGACGATACAGGGCGTTACGTTTGAGCACGTGTGACGTACAACTGAAAATCCGTGTGTCGGCGGTTCAAGTCCGCCCCTCGGCACCACTGATTTGGATAATCGATGGCCCCGGTGAGCAATCGCTTGTCGGGACCGTCTTGCGCATGGGCGACTAATGCGCGAAGTGATCTCGGCCGCTTCGGTCATCCGGCGTGCCGATGGGGTTCACTTCAAGCGGGTGTACAACCTGCACGGTACCGGGGAGGCTATCGTAGAGTGGCTCGGCCATCGGGCCGTTATTCCTCCCAAAGCTCCCCCGCGGGTATCTTGGCCATCACCTCACCTGGCCCCGGCGTACGAGTGCCCCCGGCCGTTGAGGTGCGCGGGCTAACGCACAGTTACCGGGTTGGAGATCGCCCGGTAACTGCGCTGGACGGCATAGACCTGACCGTGAACGACGGCGAGTTCGTGGCGGTGGTCGGGCCGTCCGGGTGCGGCAAGACGACCTTGCTCGGCGTCGTCGCCGGGTTGCTGGAACCGACCTCCGGGCAGGTGAGCGTGCTCGGCGGAAGCAGCGCGTCGGCCCGAGAGGCCCGGGCGCTGGGACTGGTCACGCAGGACCCCGGGTTGCTGCCGTGGCTGAACGTGACGTCCAACGTGCGGCTGACGCTTGATATCACCGGCGGCTTCACCGGCCGGGGCGCCGATGCCGGAGAGCGCGTCAGGGAGCTGCTCGAACGCGTCGGCATCGCCCAGTTCGCACGGTACTTTCCCGGCCAGCTATCGGGCGGAATGCGCCAGCGCGTGGCGCTCGCCCGGGCGCTCGCTCATCGGCCGCGGCTGCTTCTCATGGACGAGCCGTTCGGGGCGCTGGACGAGCTTTCCCGGGAAGAAATGCGGCTTGAGCTGCTCCGCGTCTGGGAGCAGGAGCGGACATCGGTCGTGTTCGTAACCCATTCAATCCGGGAGGCGGTGCTCCTGGCAGACCGCGTGGTTGTGATGAACGGCCGGCCGGGCCGTGTGATGGCTGAGGTGGCGATCGAACTGGAACGTCCCCGGTCGGCATTACTGGAAGAGAGCCCGCCGTACCGGGACCTGGTGGCCCAAATACGGAACCTGCTGTCGGCGGGGGCTGATCGGCTCGACCCGCTCCGCTCGGCGGAACAGGGCGCGCATGGCGCGTGAACGCCTCGACCCGGCCGTTCCGGGACAAACTTTGAGGCGTCGGGCGCTGCGGAGCGCACTGCCGGTCGTCGCTCCACTGCTCGCATCTGCGCTACTGCTGGCCGTGTGGGAGGCGTGGGTCCGGGCGCGCGACGTGAAGGAGTACCTGCTGCCCGCGCCGAGCGCCGTCCTGGTCGCCCTCGCCGAGGAACCGGGCCGGTACGCCGAGGCGGCGCGTCTTTCCCTGCAGGCGGCTCTCGGCGGGCTGGCCCTGGCGAGCCTGGGCGCCTTCATTCTCGCCGTGTTCATGGCGCACTCCCGTGTGCTTGAGCGAGCGCTCTATCCGCCGGCGCTCGCGCTGAAGGTCACGCCTATCGTTGCGGTTGCGCCGCTGTTCACCATCTGGTTCGGGTTCGGCCTCGCCCCCAAGATACTGATCGCGGCCATGATCACGTTCTTCCCGATGCTGGTGAATACCGTGATCGGACTCCGCAGCGTGGACCCGCGCGCCCACGACTTTCTCCGGGCGCTAAACGCCTCCCGGTGGCAGGTGTTCTGGCGTTTGCGCGTGCCCTCTTCCCTCCCCTACGTGTTCGCCGGGCTCCGCATATCGGTCCCGCTTTCCCTCATCGGCGCGGTGGTTGCGGAGTTCCTCTCCGGCTCGGCCGGCATGGGGCAGTTGATCCTCATCGCCAACGGCGATTTCGACACCCCCGTCCTGTTCGGAGCGGTGTTCGTGCTGGCGGCGATGGGAATAACGCTCACTGCGACCGTTGCGGTGGTGGAGCGCAGGGTGTTGTTCTGGCATGATTCTTCGTCGGGTATTTGAGCCCGCGATAAACCTGAACGCCAGGAGTGAAGTGAACCTCTACCGTCGAACGCAAACGCGCCACCGTCCTCTGTCGATTGCTGGCGCGATCGGCTTCCTGATGATCCTGATCGCCGCCCTCGCCGCGGCCTGTTCCAGCGGCCCTCCGGGCGACTCCCAGGGCGCGTCCCAGACCGATTCTGGGGCCGAACCGCCGGTGAACGTCATCTTCATGGCGGGGTTCAGGGCGCAGGCCAACCTGCCGTTCGTCGCTGCGTACGCGGCAAAGGACCAGGGGTTCTTCTCCGAAGAAGGGCTCGACGTCACCATCCGGCACTCCAGCGGCCAGAACGAGCACTTGAAGCTGCTGCTGGAGGACGCGGTCCAGTTCACCACCGCCACCTCTGCGCAGGTTCTGCGACGGCGTGCCGAGGAAATACCGGTGGTGGCGGTGGCGCTCTTTGGCCAACGAGGTGACCAGGGATTCGTAACCCGGGCGGACTCGGGGATCGAGACCCCGGCGGACTTCGCGGGCCGCTCGGTGGGGTTCAAGGCCGGCGTCATCCCGGCAGAGCTGCACGCCCTGCTCCAGACCGCCGGCCTCACCGTGGACGACGTCGAGCTACGGGCCGTCGGGTTCGACCCCAGGGTCTTCATGGAGGCCGAGGGAGTAGACGTTTACCCGGTTTTCCTGGACAACGAGCCGGACACGATCCGACGCGCCGGCCTGGAGATCAATGTAATCGACCCGCATGAGTTCGGGGTGCCCACGCTGGGGCTGACGTACCTCGTGACGGAGGAGACACTGGCGAACGACCGGGAGGTGGTGGAGCGGTACCTGCGCGCAACGCTGCGGGCGGTGGAGTGGATCAGGACTAACGTGGACGAGGCGGTGGAGATCACCCTCACTTACGCCGAAGGCGCCGACCCGGAGCACCAGCGTTTCCTGCTAACGACGGACCTGGAAAACGCGGCGCGAGTCGACGGCATCGGCCGGGGCACGCTGGACCAGTGGACCGCGCTCCGCGACTTGCTGATCGAGTTCGGCGTGCTTGAGGTGGACGTGGATGTCGCCACGGCCTTTGACGGGTCGATCGTGGATGCGCTGTATGAGGGCGGCCAGATTAAGTAACGGGAACGCGAAGTCAGGGTGGTGAAGATGAGGCCGTTGCCCATCTACTACAGGCCCCTCCTCCGCGGGATGTTGCCGGTGCCCGGGCCGGGCGTGCTGGGGAGGATCTGGTCTAGCTCCCCCATGTCGGCCGCGGTCAGCTCCCAGTCGGTCGCGGCCGCGTTCTGGACCACCTTCTCCGCCCGGGTGGCGCCCGCGATCACGGACGATACCTCCGGGTGCGCGACCAGCCATGCGAAGGCCAGCTCGACCATCGTGTGGCCGCGGCCGGAAGCGAACTTCTCCAGCGACTCCAGCAGGGTGTCAAGGGCGGAGTAAAACTGTACCGGTGCGCCGGTTGCCCATGATGGACGGGCAGAGGCCGCAGATCAGGTGCGAGGGTCGCTGGCGTTGGCCGTACATGGGCGCGCGGTACGGCGCAGCGGTCGGGTGTTTAAAGACCGCGATGACAGGTTCGGAGACAGGCCTGGCAGGCGAAGGTGGGGGTGGGGGCTACATCTTGGTGCGGCGGGCGGTTTGAAACCTTGGGTACTACCGGTGACCATTTCGCGCGACCCGTAGCGCCCCTGTATCATCCGCCGCACTATGCCAAGCGAACGGGTGCGGAGGCGGATCGACGAGTTGCTAGATCAGGCGGAAGCGGCGATGGCCACGCGCGATTGGGCGGTCGTCACCGAGGTCTCCGATGCCGTGCTGGTCGCAGATCCTGATAACGAGGACGCCAAAACGTTCTTAGCGATGGCTGAGCGCGTCGGGGGCACCAACAGTCCGTTAACACCGGTGCCTGAGCAAAGCACTCCAGAAACCACACCCCCGAAGAGCGACGCCTCTACGCCCACCTCCTTCGCCAGCGGCCGCTACGAGGTCAGCAAGTTTCTCGGCGAGGGCGGTAAGAAGCGCGTCTACCTGGCCCACGACACACTGCTCGACCGCGAGGTGGCCTTCGCCCTCATAAAGACCGAGGGTTTCGACGATACCTCCAGGGAACGCATCACGCGGGAAGCCCAGGCAATGGGCCGGCTTGGCACACACCCGAACATCGTCACCGTGTTCGACCTGGGCACCGAGGGCGACTCGCCCTTCATGGTGACCGAACTAATGGCCGGTGGCGACATCGAGGGGGTGTTGGAAGAAGCGGACGAGAACCGCCTGTCCCTGGACAAGACCATCGAGATCGGTA
>JACZRO010000171.1 GCA_022574675.1 Chloroflexota bacterium | reverse complement strand
CCGCAAGACCGGGTATCGCAAGGATCTCATCGACGCGCGCCGCGGCATCCTTCGACTCGATCTGCCCGCCCACGAGCATGTTGGCGTTAGCGAAATTAGCGAATCCCAGCTTGCCGCCGTACCGGCCCTCGAGCACCTCGATGTCGCCGTGCTCCGTGCCGCGTCCGCCGCCCCATGAACGCCAGCCGTCCGGCGGGAACAGGCAGGCGTCGGCGAGCGCCTGCGCCTCGGCCGCGTTCTCGATGTGCGGTCCCATGATCCCCTGAAGGCCGCGGTCCAGCCAGCGGTTGATCTCGTTGGCGTTGATGTTGGGGACGCGCGCTGTGACGCTCATGCCGTGGGCGTGCGCCGCGGCGACGATGTCGTCCACTGCGACCGGGTTGAACGCCCCGTGCTCCCCGTCCAGGTGAATGGCGTCAAAGCCCGCCCGGGCGGCAAGCTCCACCGCGCTGGTGACCGGGTATTGCATGGAGAAAACCAGCGCCTGCTTGCCCTGCTTGTTCTTCGCGAAGATCGAGTTCTCGATCATCTTCCGTCTCCTTCATGTGGCCTCCTCCCTCCGAGGGAGGAGGTTTGGAGGTGGGTCGCGCCGCGTGTAACCACCCCCGAACCCCCTCCTAAATTAGGAGGGGGGATTTGCTCGAAATGTGCGCAACGAAAACGTCGCGCGTGGTGTCGGCACACCTCTGCGGCAGTACACCTCAGATCCGGCGGCTCGTGCCGGCGCGTGCAGTGGCGGTCGGGTCGTAGCCGTGCGCTGCCATTACCTCTTCGTTGATGGAAAGCCCCAGCCCCGGGGTGTCCGGCACCGTCAGGTAACCGTCCACCTGCCGCGGGAAGCCGTCGAAAGCCTCGAAGTAGTGCGGCGTGTAGAACTCGGCGTGGTACTCCTGGATCAGGAAGTTCGTCATCGTCAGGTCCAGGTGGCACTCGGCCATCGTGCCGACCGGGCTGCAGGTGTTGTGCGGCGCCATGTTCACGTGCCGGGCCTCGGCGATGGCTGCGATCTTCTTCAGCTCCGTGATGCCGCCGGCGTTCGCGATGTCCGGCTGCAGGACGTCCACGGCGTCGGCCGCGACCAGCTCGTAAAACGGGAACTTCGTGTACAGACGCTCACCCGTGGCGATCGGGATGTTCACCCTGTCCCGAACGTACTTCATCTCGGCCACGTTCTCCTGCGAGGTCGGTTCCTCGAACCAGAGCGGCCGGTACTTCTCAAGGCGCTGGCCGAGCGAGATGGCGGTGCCGGTGGAGAACTTGGCGTGGACCTCGACCAGGATATCGACGTCCGGGCCGATCGCATCACGGACCGCTGCCACGCGGTCCTCAGCGATCTGCGCCTCCTCGAGCGAGATGTTGTAGTAGTTGTTCTGGGCGAAGGGGTCAAACTTCATGGCGGTGTAGCCCATCGCCACCACCTTTTTCGCCTCCTCGGCCATCAACTCCGGTGAGCCCGGGTTTGTGTACCAGCCGTTGGCGTAGACGCGTATCTTGTCCCGCTGCGCCCCGCCCAGCAACTTGTAGAGCGGCTGGCCGAGCGCCTTGCCCTTCAGGTCCCACAGCGCGATGTCCACGCCGGACAAAGCCGTGGTCTCGATCCGCCCGCCGCGCGACTGGTTGTTGTAGTAGAGGAGCGTCCACACCGCCTCGGTGTCGAGCGGGTCCCGGCCTACGAGATACTTTTCCGTCCACTCCTCGATGAGCGAGATCACCTGGGCATCGTTGCCGAGCGCGCTGGCGTCCCCGAGTCCGTATATGCCCTCGTCGGTGTTGACCTTGACGATCACCCAGTTGCGGTTGGCGTTGTGGTGCGCGGCCGAGAAGATGAAGGTCTCGACTCCGGTAATTTTCATGTGGATCCTTCTGCATCCTGTGTGTAGGTCATCTCAGGCATCACCAGGCCGTAGGGGCGGGGCTTGCTCCGCCCTCACGATGTCTCGCCTTACCGCATTTTCCTCATCTGAATCGTTTTCGGGGCACTGGCCGGTTGGCCCGTTGGTTCTTGTTCGAGAACGCAGGATGTGATTTTGCCGCACAACTAACCCGCATGAATGAACGGGCGGAGCAAGCCCCGCCCCTACTCAATCCGCGGTTTTCGACGGATTACCCGCCCTTACGATCTCGTTGGGCCGTCCGTGTTGAGTGAACGATCTTCCAGGCTCGTCAGTCCTCAATCCCGCAGGTTGAAGGGGATTGTCAGCTCGCTGCAGATGCCCTCGAACCAGTCGACGACCTCCGGGTGCAGCGGGATGCCCCGCTCCCGGCGTTCCGCCTCGGTCTCGACCTCGATCAGCCCGGCGTAAACGACGCGGTCGTGGCCGGGCGCCGGCTTCGTCTCGCGCAACCCTTTCATCATGCCGTCCATGTCCGCCTTGAACTCGTCAAGCGGCACAAACGCCTCGACGTCGTACGCAGCGACGAAGTGAGCGCGGCGTTCGCGCGTAGCGGCGCCGAACCCGGCCGCGCCGGACAGGGGACCGCACATGATGTCCACCATCACGCCCAGGCTGTAACCCTTGTGGGAGCCCAGCTCGCGCGTGGAGCCCAACGGGAGCTGCATCCGGACGCTGCCCGCGCTGAACTCGGACGTGGCCCCGCCCTCCATGTCCGGGGTGCCGTCGTCGTGGGCGACCCAGCCCGGCTGGAGGCCGTGGCCGAGCCGGTTGGCGAGCCCGATCTTGTTGCCGGCGATAGACGTCGTGGCGGCGTCGAAGCTGAACGGCTCCTCGGAATTGGTCGGGGCGGCGAAGGCGATCGGGTTCGTGCCGAGCTTCGGCTCCGCGCCCCATGTCGGCACCATCGAGTTGCCGCCCGCCGTGTACGCCGTTCCGATCATGCCTTCCTTGACGGCCATGAGCGAGTGATAGGCCATCATCCCGGCGTGGCCGGAGTTCTTGATGGTGACCATGCCGACGCCGGTGTTGCGAGCCTTCTCGATCGCGATCTCCATGGCGTGCGGGCAGGTGATGATCCCGAGGCCGCCGTCGCCGTCGTAAACGGCTGTCGAGGCGGTCTCCCGGATGATCTTCTCGTTCGGGGTCGGGTTCGTCCGTCCGTCGCCGTAAGAACCGACGTAGGCGCGCAGCATGTTGGAAACGCCGTGCGTGTCTGCGCCCCGCAGGTCCGCCTGCATAAGGACGTCGGTGGCAAGGTCGGCGTCGTTCTCAGGGACGCCCATCTTGAGGAACACCTGTTTTGTTGCGGCAGTCAGGTTTTCGATCTTCACTCGGACCGCGATATCGTCCGGGACCTGAAAGTGCTTCAGCAATTCGTGCTACCTCTTTGCGTTTCGTCGATATTTTTCCGGAGCGACCGGCCCGGTTCGCGGTGGCGCTTCTACACGGGCGTCAAACGGGCGGGATTGTAGCACCGGGGGCGAACAGATCGGGCGTCGACATTCAAGGGCTGTGGGCGCGGCTCGGCAAAGGCTAGCCATCGGCCGCATACATAGGGATGGCCTGGCGTCCGCCCACCACCGGCCCTTCGAGAGCTTCAGGGCGCGTGTCACGCCCTTTTCAAGGATCCCCTCTCCCGGTGGGAGAGGATTCAGGTGAGGGGAACGGGGTCGGATCGCAATCCGAGCCTGAGTCGAGCGCGTCCGCCGGCCCTTGTCCTTCTTCGGAAGGATCCCCCTCACCCCGACCCTCTCCCGCGGTGGGGAGAGGGGGCAAGTATGTTGCTGCTGCCGTCGGGCGACATCTGCGAGGCGCTAGCCTCAACGTGGATTCTCTACCGCGTCCGTTCGACCAGGCCCCGCACATAAGACACCTGCCCGATGTGCTGCGCCGTCTCGTTCACGACGCTCGCCAGACGGACTCCGACCGTCACCGGCGGGTCCCATGACCGGTCGATCACCCGCCCGAGCTCGTCGTCCGACAGCCCGCCGAGATACTTGATCGTCCGCTCCGAGACCGCCCGTTGATACGCGGCCAGCGTGGCGCCGTCCGGCGGAACGAACGCGCCCACCTGCTCGGACGTGTGGCCGTACCCGTGGTCGTCCAGGTCCGACGGCATGCCGAGCTTCACGTCCCAGCCCTCGTCAACCCAGAGCTGGTCTCTGCCTTCCATGTGCGCCATGTGGTGGTCCTGTACGCGCGTCACGTGCCAGGCGAGCCATGCGATCGTATTGGCCTCCGGATCGGGCCGATAGCACAACTCATCGACCGTCAGGCCTTCAAGGTCCGATATCAGCCTCGTCGCCATCCTGCCCAGAGTGTCTGCGGCGAAATCTCCGACGTTCATTGCATTCTTCCCTCCGCCCGCGCCGGCCATCGGTGTAACTTCGACCGGCCGGTTGTTGCGAGGCATGGATTATCTTTCCGTTGTGCGGTTTCTGCATCCCGGTCCGGCTCGATCAAATCTGCGCCCCGTATTTGCGGCGTTAGCGTCGTGCATCGTCGTTGTCACCGCGGCCTGCGGCAACGCCGGTCCTGACGGCCCCTCGTTAACGCCTGCGCCGACGCCTGCGGAGGTTGAGCGACCGACGACAGTTGCTCCGACGGCCTCGCCAGCGTCCAGCCCCGGGCCATTCCCGGCGCCGTTCACAGAACCAACCGCGACCGCTGCGACTGGCCCGGCCTCGACATCGACGGCGCTCGCCACCACAACGCCGGTAGGGCAGGGGCCGTCTTCAGAAACACCCCTCCCGGCGGCGGACCCGTCCCGGCCTGTAACGACCGACGTCTCGTGGCCGAGGGGAGACGTTTTCGTCGGCGGCACGCTCATACGCCCCGCCGGTGCGGCCGCTGGTGACGCGTTGCCCGCCGTGCTGCTGGTCGCGGATGGAGGGGGCGCAGACCGGGACTGGGTATCTCCGTCGATACCCGGCATCAACGGCTCGGGCCGCCTTCTC
>JACZRO010000170.1 GCA_022574675.1 Chloroflexota bacterium | reverse complement strand
ACCCGAACATCATGTCGGTGTTCGACGTCGAGCGGATCCAGAACTTCGACCCGCTGGCCATGGGCGGCTTCGACGCAGACCAGTTCGCCAACTTCGACCCGCTGGCTATGGCCGGTTTCAACGCCGATCAGGTCGCCAACTTCGACCCGCTGGCCATGGGAGCCTTCGACATAGAGCAGTTCGAGAACTTCGACCCGCTGGCAATGGGGGGCTTCGGGGCAGACCAGTTCGCCAACTTTGATCCGCTGGCAATGGGAGCCTTCGACGCAGACCAATTCGCCAACTTTGACCCGATCGCCATGGGTGGCTTCAGCGCGGCCCAGGTTGAGCACTTTGACATTGACGCAGTTGCGGGTTTCGTACGAGAGCAGGTCGTCGGGTTGGACCTCGCCGCTCTGGTCGGATTCGGTGTGGATCACATCCTCAATCTGGACGCGGATGCGAAAAACGGAATCGGAGACAAGGTATTCGTTTTCGACGACTTCGACCTGGAAGTCAGAAAAGCGCTCGTAGACGATGTCGCACAGCGATTGGGCGGCATAGGTTCATTCAGTGACCTGCTGGCGCAGTTCGGCGGAGATCCTGGCAGCGCCCCAACGGAAGAAGAGTTGAAAGCATTGGGTTGGGACAACACTTTTGACCCGGCCTCCCTTGACCTCGGTAAAGCGGAAATAGACTTGATCGAATTCTTCGGTGATGAGGCACTGGATAAAGCGTTGGCCGCGTTCGGGGCCTGAACCAACGTGAGATCGCTTCATCGACCCCGGGTCCCGGATAGAGGAAGGGCCGCACGAGAGCGCTCCGGCCCATAGCCCGGATTCATCGTGCGCGCACAAAGACAAGGCGTCCGCAAGTGAGCGGCCGCCTCGTCGCGTAAGGGACTGCGCCGTTAATATCGGATGGCACGCCGCGGAGGCGGGCCAGGCAACTCATTTCAAATGGAGGCCGGACATGGCCGGAGCTGACCGACCCCTGCTCGCTATAACGCTCGGAGACCCCTCCGGAATCGGCCCGGAAGTAGTGGCTCGCGCGCTCTCGGAAGAGCGTGTCTACGAGATCGCCCGGCCCGTGGTCGTGGGCGCGTTAGGACCGATGCGACGAGGGATCGCTGATACGGGGGTCGGGTTTCGCGCCCGTCCGATCGAAACGGTTGAGGGAGCGGGGGAGGAGTTCGGCGTGATCGACGTGTTGAACGTCGACGGCTTTGAGGACGCCGAGTTCCCGCTCGGTGAGTTGTCGCCCGTATCGGGGAAGGCCGCCCACGCGTGGATCGAACGCGCCGTTCGCCTTTGCCAGGACGGCAGCGCGGACGCCATGGTGACGGCGCCGGTCAACAAAGAGGCGTTACGCCTGGCCGGCTCAGAAGACCTCGGGCACCAGGAAGTGTTCAAGCGAATGTCCGGCTCGGACTACGTGGCCACGATGCTGGTGTCCGGGAGCCTCAGGTGCATGCATTTGAGTACGCACCGCTCGCTGATACGTGCGGCGCAGTACGCGACGCGCGCCAACATCTTGATGGCGACGCGGCTGACGGACGAGACGTTCAAGCGGTGGGGCTTCGAGAATCCGAGGATCGCCGTCGCAGCGCTCAACCCGCATGGCGGTGAGAACGGAATGATCGGCGACGAAGAGATCACGGACATACGTCCCGCCGTTGAGGATGCCCGGGCGGAGGGCATCGACGCCAACGGCCCGATCCCGGCGGACACGGTGTTCAACCAGGCGATCGCCGGCCGGTGGGACGTCGTGGTCGTGATGTATCACGACCAGGGTCACATCCCGATCAAGGTCCACGGTTTTGAGGAGAGCGTGAGCGTCAATCTCGGCATACCGTGGATAAGGACGTCCGTGGACCACGGAACGGCGTTCGATATCGCCGGCAAGGGGATTGCCCAGGCGGTGAGCATGCGAGAGGCGATCAAGCTGGCGACGCAACTCGCCACGGGAGTACGGCCCGCCTGATCGGCCGGCATACGGGCGGACGGGTGGATCCCGGCTGGCGGAGGTATTCGTCCCGCCAACACATACCGCAGCGATCCGTCCCGAATGCCGGGAGAATAAACGGAATCACAGTTCTTATAATCGGATGGCGCTAACCGGATGTCGGAGCGCTATATCAATCGGGGGCATCTACTTGAAACTGGGATTCATCGGCGGCGGCGTCATGGCTGAAGCGATCATCGCCGGAGTACGCCGGGCCAATCTGGACGCCGACGTGACGGTCGGCGAGCCCGTGGCCGAACGGCGTGCGACGCTGGAAAACACGTACGGGGTCGTCGCGGTGGCCGATAACTGCGCCGCCATTCAAGGCGCCGATATGATCGTGCTCGCCGTGAAGCCGCAGCAGCTTGACGGCGTGGCATCGCAGATTGGCGAAACCCTGACGCCCGAACAAACCGTCCTTTCCATCCTGGCCGGGGTCAAGATGCACACCCTCGGCGCCAGGTTGAACCACGGCCGCCTGATCCGCGTCATGCCCAACACGCCGGCGCAGGTCGGAGAGGGAATGAGCGCCTGGACGGCCTCTCCGGAAGTGCCGGAACCCGTCCGTGAGTTCGCCGGTCAGATGCTGGACGCGCTCGGCGTCTCGATCTACATGGAGGACGAGAAATACATCGACATAGCGCTCGCAGTGAGCGCGAGCGGCCCGGCGTTCGTATACGTGTTCATGGAGTCATTGATCGACGCCGGTGTTCTGCTCGGGTTGCCGAGGCCGGTGGCGCATACGCTGGCGCAACAAATGATCATCGGCAGCGGCGTGCTGGCGCGTGAAACGGGCAAGCACCCTGCGGAGTTACGGAACCTGGTCACATCACCGGGCGGAACGACCGCAGCGGGTTTGCAGGTGCTGGAAGAGGCCGGTTTCCGGGCCGCTGTCGTAAACGCGGCTGTGGCGGCCTGGGAACGGGGCGAAGAACTAGGCAGGGGTTCGAAGTGAGCGATCTACTTGGAATAATCGGGACGGCCCTACAGCTGATGGCGTTCGCCATAATCGCCCGCTCTCTGACGACGTGGTTTCCGAACTCCCGGAACAACCCGATCGTCCAGATCCTCTATCAGATCACGGACCCGATCCTGATCCCGCTGAGCCGTGTCATCCCGCGCGCCGGTATGTTTGACTTCTCGCCGATGGTGGCGGTGTTGGTACTGTTCTTACTCTCGAACGTACTACGCAACGCCTAGCCGGATAGCCGGTCGACCACCTCGTCGTGCGATAGCCCGGCCACCTGGATCACTTTCCTGCGGCCGGTCTTGCCCTGTGTGACCCGGACGCCCGATCGCGGCACGCCGAGCGCCTTCGCCAGCAGTCTGCACACGGCCTCGTTGGCGGCGCCGTCAACCGGGGGCGCGGTAACACGCAGGCGCAATGTCCCGTCCGCCATAAACCCGAGCACGCTATCGGCGCTGGCCCGGGGCTGGACGCGGACGGTTATGCGGGAAGAGGGCAAGTTATGGCCGAACTACGAGCCTGCCCGGTCCACCGGCATGATTCGAGAGCCTCAGCACGCTTTGAGTCCAGGGACACCCATGTCTGCGATGTCCAGATATCAACGGAAGGACACGATCAGGCGTGCGCCATCGCGCCGCCGTCGACGAAGATCGTCTGGCCGGTCGTAAAGTCCGAGAAGTCGCCCGACAGGTAGATCAGCAACGCCGCTATTTCGTCCGGCGTGCCCTTGCGGCGCATGGGGAGGTACCGGACGAGGAGTTCCTTTTGCTGTTCCTCGAGCGGCGGCGGGTTGAGTTCCATCCAGCCGGTCGCGATGCAGTTGATCCGCACGCCGGAATTCCCCCACTCGAGGGCCAACGACCGTGTCATCTGCTGGATCGCCGCCTGCGAGGCGGAGAAAGGGCCATGGTTTGTCAGCCCGCGCTCGGCCATTTCTGAGATGACGTTGACGATGTGGCCGCCGCCCTGCTTCACCATCACCCGGCCCGCAGCGCGTGCCCACCGGAACGCCGACCCGGCGTTGGCGTCCATCACGGTGTTCCACTCGAACTCGGTGGTGTCCAGCGCCGGTTTGCCGAGCAAGGCCTGGGAGGCGTGGACCAGGATGTCCATGCCGCCCAGTTCCGAGACGACCCGGTCCACCGCCGCATCCGTATCGGCGAATCCGCCGAACTCGCCGACAAGAGTGACGGTCCGCCTACCCTGCGCACGCACCGCCTCCGAGGTGGACTCGACGTGTTCCGCAGAGTGGCCGGCGACCGCGACATCGGCGCCGGCTTCGGCGAGGGCGGCGGCAAGGATCGGCGCCCAGCCGCGCGTGTCGGCGGTTATCAGGGCGGCCTTGCCTTCCAGGGTCCAGTCGTTCGGGACGGGCATCTTGCTTCCTTCGTTGTGGGTTGTGGGGAGTATCGGGCTGTGGGGGCCATTGCGCTGCGCGGGCTACCGGGATGTGCGGAATTCCGGCCGTGTGATGGGTCAGGGCGCGGTATGTCAGGCGAGTTCGGTTATCGGCCCGTAGCCGGTCGGCGCCATGCCCCCGGCCAGGCCTCCGCCATCGACGATAAACATCTCGCCGGTCATGTAGTTGGATGCGGCTGACGCCAGCCAGACCGCTACCGGCCCGAACTCCCGTGGGAACCCGGTGCGGCCGATCGGGATCAGGTCACCGCGCGGAAGTGACATCGAGGATTCGGTGGTCGCCTCGGTCGGGAAAAAACCCGGGACGATGGCGTTGCAGGTTATTCCATAACGACCCAGGCTCACCGCGAGCGCCCTGGTCAGGTTCACCACGCCGCCCTTACCCGCCGTGTACATGTAGTTGTCACGTCCGCCCCGGAACCCGAATCCCGATGCCACGTTCACGATCTTCCCGGAACCACGGTCCGCCATATGCTTCGACAC
>JACZRO010000029.1 GCA_022574675.1 Chloroflexota bacterium | reverse complement strand
TTACTATCGCGCCCGTCCCCTGAGGCTCTCGAAGGGCGGGCGCGGGCGGATGCCAATCCGCCCCTACGTGTTTAGCTGAGCGGCCAGGGCTGCCGGGTCGTTGACGGGTAGCTGGCAGGCGTAGTTTTCGCAGACGTAGGCCGTTGGAGCGCCGTTCAACATGCCGCGGCCTTCGAGCAGCGGCGTTGGGGAGGGCGTCTCAGCCGAACATGACTGAACCCTCGGACGCAGCGGTCCATTGTCATTCTGAGGAGCCTGCGACGAAGAATCTCCCGGCCGGATGGCGATTCACGCCGGACCTTCTTGCGCTCTGCTACCCGGGAGATCCTTCGCTCCGGCTCAGGATGACAACATTACTATTGCGCCCGTCTCCCGAGGCTCTCGAAGGGCGGGCGCGGGCGCATGCCAATCCGCCCCTACGCGTCTAGCTGAGCGGCCAGGGCTGCCGGGTCGTTGACGGGTAGCTGGCAGGCGTAGTTTTCACAGACGTAGGCCGTGGGGGCGTTGTTGACGAGGACGCGGCCTTCAAGCAGGGGCGTGGGAGTGGAGCTGATCGGCGCCGGCGCTCCGGCGATCACGCGGTTTGGGATGTACCGGTTATGGACCTCCCGGAGCAGCGCCCGTGTGTCTGCGTTGTCCGCGGGTCCGATTACAACCATCTCCTTTGGCGTCGACAGGTAGTAGTCAAGCGCCGCCAGCCATCCGCCGAAACCGGAGCCGCTTTTCTCCATGTAGTCACGGACAGACAACAACGTCGCCCCGGCTGATCTGCGATAGGACGGCTCGCCGGTGTGGGTCGATAGCCTGAGAAGGAAGTTGGCCGCTGCGGAACCGCCGCATGGAACGGCGTTGTCGAAGACGTCTCTCGGCCGTGTGAATAGCTCCGGGGCGTCCGAGCCGGTGTCGTAGAACACCTCTTCCTCGGCGCTCCAGAACAGATCAAACATCCCGTCGGCCAGCCGGCGCGCCTCGTCCAGCCAGCGTTGCTCGAAGGTCGACTCGTACAGCGTTACCAGCGCGCCGCCGAGCAGGGCGTAGTCCTCCAGGTAACCGGGGATCTTCGCCGATCCTCCTGGTTTGGGCGATTCCTTTCCCCGGCTTGAATGGGGCGATTCCTTTCTTTTACTTTGATCGGGCGATTCCTTTCCCCTGGGCGACGCCTTCCATGTCCGAAGCAGCCGGTCGCCATCGAACAGGCTGTCGAGCAGGAAGGCGGCGTTATCCCGTGCCCTGTCGATCCACCCAGGGCGATCGAATGCGGCCCCTGCTTCGGCGAACGCCGTCAGCATCATTGCGTTCCAAGAGACCAGAATCTTGTCATCCAACCCCGGCGGGACGCGCTTCGAGCGCTCGGCGAATAGCTTCGGACGCGAACGCTTTACGACCGTAAGCACGTCTTCTTCAGGCATGCCCAACTCGCTGGCAACCTCATCCAGGTCCCGTGGCAGCCACGGAATGCTGTCGCCCTCGAAATTGCCGCCCTCTTCGATGTTGTAGTAGGCGCGTATCACCGGGCCGTCGGACTCGCCCAGCACGGCGTCGATCTGGTCCGGCGTCCAGACGTAGAACTTGCCCTCGACGCCCTCTGAATCGGCGTCGTAAGAGGAGTAGAAGCCGCCCAGTGGGTGTGACATCTCCAGCTCAACGAACGCCAGCGTCTCCTCGACCACCCGTTGGTAGAGCGCCTTCTTGGTGGCGGTCTGGGTGGCCTGGAACGCACGGGTGTAAAGGCTGACCAGGAGCGCGTTGTCGTACAGCATCTTTTCAAAGTGCGGCACGAGCCACATGGCGTCGGTGGAGTAGCGAGCGAACCCGCCTCCGATCTGGTCGTACATGCCGCCGCGTGCCATCTTCTCAAGCGTCAGTTCCACCATCTCAAGGGTGGCGGAGGCGCCGGTGCGCGCCCACTGGCGGAGCACAACGTCGAGCACGAGCGGCTGCGGGAACTTGGGCTGCTGGCCGAACCCACCGTGGTTCCAGTCAAACCCCCGCGCGATCGAGTTGAAGGCGGTCTGGAACAGGTCGTCCGAGAGCGGCTCGGTCGACCGCTGAGGCGACGACATCTTCAACAGCCGCCCCGTGATATCGCCGGTCGCCTGGAGGACCTCGCCCTTTCGTTCGCTGTAGGCGTCCGCCATCGCTTCCAGCACGCGCGTGAAGCCCGGCATATGGCCGCGATCTTCTGGCGGGAAGTAGGTGCCGCCATAGTAGGGACGGGCGTCCGGCGTGAGGAAGACGGTGAGCGGCCAGCCCCCGGAGCCGGTCAGTGTTTGGACCGCAGCCATGTAGATGCCATCGACGTCCGGCCGTTCTTCGCGGTCCACCTTGATGCACACGAATCGCTCGTTCATCAGGGCGGCGATCGACTCGTCCTCGAACGACTCATGCGCCATCACGTGGCACCAGTGGCAGGCGGAGTAGCCGATGCTCAGGAGGATCGGCTTGTCCTCGGTTTTCGCACGTTCCAGCGCCTCATCGCCCCACGGATACCAGTCGACCGGGTTGCCGGCGTGTTGGAGCAGGTACGGACTGGTCTCGTTGGCGAGTCGGTTAGGCATATTTAGTCCGGCGCCTCAGGGCGCGCCCCGAAGCCCGGTCAGCTCAAGCGTGCTGACGGTCTCGGCATCGAGGTCTATCACCCGCACCAGGTTGTTGTTGGTGTCGGCGACGTAGACCCGCCCCTCAGCGAACGCCACGCCCGCGGGCTCATCGAAGCTGGCGTCGTGTGCGAGGCCGTCGTCCATGCCGCGCTCACCGGAGCCGGCGATCGTCACGACGATCCCGGTCGAGAGGTCGAGCCGCTTGATCTTGTGGTTGTAGGAGTCGGCCAGGTAGAGGACGCCGTCGCCGATCGCAACGCCCTGTACATGCTGCAACTTCGCCGCCGTCCACACGTCGTCACTATCGCCGAAGTCGAACAGCCCGGTCCCGACCAGGGTGTGAACCCGGGCGTCTTCTCCGGTCCCGGCGGTGCGGACGGAGCTGGTCTCGCTGTCGGCGAAGTAGAGCGTGCCATCGAGTACCTGGAGCCCGTAGGTCTGTGCCAGTTCGGCGTCTGCCAGCGCTCCGTCGACGATGTTCTCCCGGCCGTTCCCGGCGTAGCGCCGTATGCGGTTACGTTCCAGGTCGTGCGCCCAGATCTGGTGGAACCCGGCCTGCGCGCTGTAAAGGACGCCGTCGTGCAGGGCGAGGTCGTAGGGCGAGTTGAGCGGGTTGGTCAGCGGGTCGCCGCCCCTGTGGCGGATAAGCGACTGCTCACCGGTGCCGGCGATGGTGGTCAGGGTGCGGGCGGATAGATCGGCCCTCCGGACCAGGTGATTCTCGGCGTCGGCGATGTAGACAGTGTCGCCGTCGATCGCCATGCCCTGCGGCCGCCACATCGAAGCGGCCTCAAAGGCGCCATCTTCGCGGCCGATCTCGCCGGAGCCGATGATGTCCTGCACGCGGCCGTCGAGGTCGGTGATGAGAACTCGGTTGTGATTGGAGTCGGCGATGAAGAGGCGCCCGGCGTCGGAATCGACTTCGATCTTGCCCGGATAGGCCAGCGGTCGTGCGGCTTCTTTCGCCGCCTCAAGCTGGTAGGGCAGGGGGGTTGGGTCGATCAGCTCCACGCGGCTGAACTCGCCGGTCATGTCGCCGATGAGTCGGTCGAACTCCTCGTACGCCAGCTCGCCCTCGTGTTTGCCGATCACGTTGCCGCGCGGGTCGATGAACATGATCGTCGGCCACGCCCGGATGCCCCAGTCCTTCCAGACCTTGAAGTCGGCGTCGTTCACCACCGGGTGCCGGATGTCGTAGCGGAGCACGGCGCTGCGGATGTTGTCGGTGTCCTTCTCGGTGGTGTACTTGGCCGAGTGGACGCCGAGAACGACGAGCGAGTCCGGGTACTTATCTTCCAGTTTCCGCAACTGCGGAAATAGGTGCATGCAGTTAATTCAGCAGTAGGTCCAGAAGTCCATCACGACGAGCTTGCCGCGCAGGTCCTCCCACGAGAGGGCGCTGGCCGTGTTGAGCCAGTCCAGCCCGTCGGGGAACGGGGGCGCTGGGAGTTTGCCGTCGTAGCGCGTCTCGGCCTGGGTCATCGGCAGCCTCTGGATGTGAGCGGGTCGGCGAGCGAGCGGGCTTATTGTGGCACGAGGCGTTCGATGCGGCGTTCTCCGCTGACCGATAGAGCATCTCCTTGCCAGGGTGCGGTTCACTCCATCTCGATCATCGGAATCGAGGAGGATACCGATGACTCACGCGACGGCATGAAGTGGTGAGGTGGAGACCGCGACTACCCGTGACACCCGAAGCTGTCTTCACGGCTGGGGGGACAATAGAATGGCGGTTACACCGCCATTCGGAGCAACTCGATGTACGAGCCCACATTCAATCCCGATAAATTCCGGGGACTAATCCTCTACGCGGCCCATCGAGCGCGGCAGTACGAGGATCCATTTTTCGGCGCTGTGAAACTTAACAAGACGTTGTTTTTTTCGGACTTCTTTGGATTTCGGCAACTCGGTCGTTCTATCACTGGCGCCACATATCAGAAGTTGTCGGAAGGTCCGGCTCCTCGGCAACTGGTGGACGAGCGCCAAAAAATGGTTATCGATGAATTGATAACCATCGAGCCCGTTCCGATATTTGGCTACGTTCAGCACCGTATTGTGCCCGCGGACGACATGATTGACCCCACCGATTACTTCAATCTCGAAGAACAAGGCGTCATCGACTCCACCATCAGCGCCATCAGAGGAATGACGGGCGCCCAAGTGTCCGATGTTTCCCACCTTATGCTCGGTTGGCGGCTGGCAAACAAGGGCGAGACGATTCCATACGAGACCGTCTGGCTGGGTTCGGTACCAGTGAGCGCCGAAGTGGAATGGGCTCTGGGTGAGGACGGTGGATAGTGGGCTCGGATTCGAGCCATTTGAAGAACCCCCACTCGAATTAACCGCGCCTCCGAGCTTTCGCGCGGACTTTGAGGCGCGATTCGGAAATGTCGCCAGATATGAGGAGGTCATGACCGCGTTGGAGTGGGCGCTTGCGCGTTCAGGTGATCGAGCGTTGTTGGTCGGTGATAGCTACGACCGCTGGGTAATTATGTTCGACGTCGGGAATACCAGTTGGATCCTCGAATACGAGGTCGACGACGTACGCCTTGGCTGGGCTCGACCCATAAGAATCCAGCAATTGCCATAACGCCGGCAGGGTGCACGTGTCCTTGCGCCGCGAGTCCACCGCCACCTCGCCAGCCGCCGCGCCCGGGATTTCGTAGAGACTGCGCGGTAGAGCTCCGCTACATGATCCACGGCGGGTCTGACCGCCTTCGGAGCGTTTCAAGCACGTAAGTTCGCAAGCCCGGGAGCCGCCGCAATCTGCCGGAGCGGCTTTTTCGCGCTTGGCGTCATCACTGTTCGGAATAGAGCATCACTTTGCCGGGGTGAGGGTCGCGAGTTCGACGGCCTACTCGCTGTCGTCGATGTAGCGGTCGATGGCCCAGTGGTCTTCAATGTCACGGCGCCAGATGATGATGTAGGCGCCATCGTGGGTAGTGGTCTCGCTGCCGTCCAGCGGCGCCAGTATCGCTGTGAACCCGGCGCGCTCGACGGCCCAGTTGCCGGCGAATCGGACTACCGGGTCTGTCACGCTTAGCTGGTACTGGTAGGACCTGAATATCGCCTCCAGCCAGTGCGAGATCGCCGACCAGCCCTCGATCGCGGATTCGTCGCGCGGTATCCAGACAGAGGCGGGCATGAACAGGGAGCCCAGGCGTGTCACATCGCCGGCGTTCATGAAACGCACCCAGTCCAGGCGCAGGCTCTGGATCTCCGGCAAGTCGTAGTCGTGGAGCACCGGGTGCGCCCTTTCGTGGGCCTTGTCGTCGTTTGTTAAGGCGTTATGGCTGAAGGTTATGGCTGGCATCCGCCGTGGCGGACGGAAACCCGGGAGATTCTTCGCCCTATTGGACGGGACTCAGAATGAATTGTTGTTGGACCGGGGGTCAGGATCAATGGACCTCGTTAGCTCCGTGTTTCCAGGCGTAAGCGCCCGCCCATTTACTTGCCGCGCACGGTGTTGAAGAAATGCTGGCTGTAGTGTGATACGAAGGTCGGGATGTGTGTGTAGTGGTAGAGCACGCCGCGCTCGACGTTTGAGCGCGCCAGTTCGGGCCCGCCGGGCGTGCCGGACGCCTTGCCCGCGGCGTGGATCTTATTGAAGGCGGTGTCGATCGCCTCCGCCACCACCGGATGCGTGCGCTGGCCCGGGTAGCCGAGCGACTGCGACAGGTCCGACGGGCCGATGAAGAAGACGTCGACGCCGTCCACCTCCAGCATCTCGTCCAGGTTGTCCAGCCCCTCCTTGTGCTCGATCTGGACGCACACCAGCGTCTCCTCGTTCGAACGCCTGAGAAAGTCGGGCTCGGCCATGCCCATGAGCTTGCGGCCGCCGCCCAGCCCACGGGTTCCTTCCGGGTGGAAGCGCACGGCGTTCACCGCCGCCTCGGCCTCGGCGGCAGAGTTCACGTGCGGGACCTGCACGCCCATTGCGCCCCGGTCCATGTACCGGAGGATCACGTCGGCGTCGTTGGCCTGTGGCCGGACGATCGGGGTCACGCCGTGCAGCTCGCAGGCGAGCACCATCTGGTAGACGTCCGTGATGGTGTGCGACCCGTGCTCGGCGTCGATAAGGATCCAGTCGTACCCCGCCTGGGCCACCATCTCGGCGAGCTCCGGCGCGGGGAAGGTGATCGACACCCCGAACGCGGGCTCTCCGGCCTTGATCTTTGCCTTCATGCGGTTTTGGGTGATCAAGTGCGGTTCCCTTCAGGTGAGTTTGGCCGATGTGACTGATTGCTGGCAGGCGAGGCGTTGAAACGCCTCAGATTGACCACACCTAAACCCTCTCCTTATCGAAGGAGAGGGTCAATTTGCGGGGGGCGTTATTACCCTCGGCCCACGGTTTTGAGATAGGCCCGGCCCGATGACGCGATCAGGTTCTGGCTGTGGGTGTAGTGGTACAGGATTCCCTGCTTCACGTGTTCGGCGGCGGCGGCCGCCTCGCCGGGCGTGCCGGAGGCTTTGCCGGCGGCGTGGATCTGCTGGAACGCCTGCTCGATCGCCGCCTTCACCTCTGGATGGTCGCGGTCTCCGGGGTGCCCAAGCGATTGCGACAGGTCGGACGGCCCGACGAAGAAGACGTCGACGCCCTCGGCCTCCAGGATCTCGTCCAGGTTGCCGAGCGCCTCGCGATCTTCGATTTGCACGCAGACGAGCGTCTCATCGTTGAGCGCCTTTACCATTTCCGGTCCGTCGCCCAGGAGGCCGTAATCGCCGGCGCGTGTGCCGCGCGCCAGGCCGCGCATCCCCTCCGGTGCGAACTTGACGGCGCGGACAGCCGCCTCGGCGTCGGCGCGGGTGATGACGTGGGGAATCTGGACGCCCATGCAGCCGCGATCAAGGTACTTGGCGATCAGATCGGGGCGGTTGACCTCGGGCCGGACGATCGGCGCCATGCCGTGGCGCTCGGCGGCGAGCGCGAGCATCTCTACGCTCTCGGCCGTCATCGAGCCGTGCTCGCAATCGATCAGCACCCAGTCGAAGCCGAGAAGCCCGATGATTTCGACGAGGTGCGGCGACGGGAACATGATCGAGATCCCGAACACCGGCTCGCCCGCCTTGATCTTCGCCTTCATGTTGTTCTTGAGCACTCGTCGCGTCTCCCTCGTGAGCCGGCAGACCGCCTGCGGCGGCGGAATTATCGCACCGCCGCGGGGTCCTGAACGGGCACGCATAGCGCGGTTCTGATCGGAGCGCCACCCCGGACTGTTGACACCCGATTAGGCCGCCTTCAGACTCGTTCGCTGTTCCGACAAGTTGAATCTTAGAGAGCGCAAGCGCGAGCGGCCGTAAATATGGCCGCCCATGTGCGCTCCCCATCGCACACCAGGGAGTTACACGGCGAAATGCGTCTAGCCTCACGTATGGGCGTCCTCGGCACCGAAACGGCGTTCGAAACGCTGGCGAAGGCAAAGGCGCTGGAGGCAGAGGGCCGGAGCATCATCCACCTCGAGATCGGCGAGCCGGACTTCGATACGCCCGATCACATCAGCGCGGCCGGCAAAAAGGCGATCGACGACGGGTTTACGCACTACGGTCCGTCGCCGGGTTTGCCGGAAGCCCGCAAGGCCGTGGCGAAGTTCGTATCCAGGCGCCAGGGCTACGACGTCAACCCGGACAACATCGTCATAACGCCCGGCGGCAAGCCGATCATGTTTTTCACCATGCTCGCCCTGATCGAAGAGGGCGATGAGGTGATCTACCCGAACCCGGGCTTCCCGATCTATGAGTCGATGATCAACTTCTCCGGCGGCGCCCCGGTCCCGCTGCCGCTGAACGAAGAAGCCGGGTTTACGGCAGACATCGACTACCTGGAGTCGAAGATCACCAATCGAACGAAATTGATCATCGTCAACTCCCCGAACAACCCGTGCGGAAGCGTAATTCCGCACTCCGACCTGGAGCAGATTGCGGAGCTCGCGATCAAGAACGATCTACTGGTCCTGAGCGACGAGATCTACCACGACTTTTACTTCGAGGGCGAGCACACGTCGATCACGCAGGTCCCCGGCATGCGCGAACGGACGATCATCCTCGACGGCTTCTCCAAGAGCTACGCGATGACCGGCTGGCGACTGGGCTGGGGCGTCATTCCGGACCCGCTTGTGGAGCCGTTTAGCCGGTTGATGACCAACTCGGTGTCGGCTTCGACCTCCTTCATCCAGATCGCCGGGATCGCGGCGCTTGAAGGCACGCAGCAGCCGGTGACTGACATGGTGGCGGAGTTCAAGAAGCGCCGGACGGTGGTGGTGGACGGCCTCAACTCGGTCGACGGCATCACCTGCCAGACGCCGAAAGGCGCCTTCTATGTGTTCCCGAATATCCGCGGCACCGGCATGACGAGCCGGGAGTTCGCCGACGCCTGCATGTACAAAGCCGGCGTGGCGCTCCTGCCGGGAACGGCGTTCGGCGAGTACGGCGAAGGATACGCCCGTTTGTCGTTCGCCAACTCGGAGGAGAACCTTCTGAAGGGCATCTCCCAGATCAAGGAGATGCTGGCGGCCCGCTAGCAGGACCCGTTGGCGGCGGCGGGTTTTGGATTCAGGGCACGCACCGGACCTGCGTGATCCGGGAACCTGGTCCCACCCTTTGTCCGAGTCACACCGTACTCGCTCATCATCGCCGAGGTGTTGGACCGGGCGATGTTTCGCAACACGTGGGTGGTCGCGTCCGCCACCTGTTTGACGGGCGCCTCGACTACGACCCGGGGCGTCTCGTCGAGCAGGCCCCAGAACGGCGGCAGTTCGTCTCGCCGCATCAGCCCCGCAGGCGCCATCAGATAGTGGCAGTGCGCCGTGCGGAGGAAGCCGGGGTCGCGGAACTTGGTGCTGAAGTTCGCCAGCCGTTTCACGTGGTTGTCGCGCTTCTTCACCCGCCGGCCGTGGTCCGCCAGCGCCTGCCGGTAAGCCGGGTGGGCCTCCAGCGTCTCAACGCCGGATGAGCGTGCGTACTCGGCCGCGGCCTCGAGGATGCCGCCGGTCAGCTCCACCGCCCCGGCCATTACGGGCGCACCTGCCGCCAGCCGCTCCCGGTCGTCTGAATCGTGGTCGTCGCGCGCCTTATCGCCTCGCGATGCCTTCACCTCCACGGCGTATACGCGGTTGCGGGGTCCTACCCCGACGACGTCCACCACCCGCCCGCCGGGCCCCTCGAGCCGGACCTCGAATCCGATGGCGCGGCATCCGGCCTCGCGGTAGAGCCACTCCCAGGCCGCCCACTTGAGCCGGTACGTGGTGAGGGTGTCGTTGGAGCGGTGGAACGGTCTTTTGCTGTCCGTCATAGGGCGCACACTCGCGGGAGAGTTCTGATCCGGGGCCTTGTTTCATTCCTGGTATCTGGCGCCTGGCTTGATTCAGCCGAGTTCACCGTATTAGTGGGAATCGCAAATTAGCACAATTGTTCCAAAACCTGCCAGGAATGTTGCGGGCAGGATTTAGAACAAACGTGCTAACGTCGGCCCGTACCGGTGACAACCCCCTTCACCGGCCCGAGCGGAGAATCGCTCCGTTCGACCCGTCCGGCGTCGCCCTCTACCCCCGGGGACGCGGACGAATGACGAGCGACGGGTCCAGTACCGCCCCCGCGAGACTGGACCCGTCGCCGTCCCCTTCTTATGCCTTTGTATCTCGGGCGCCCCGGGCTTGCCGGAACGGCCCCATTGGGAGGACCGTGGTCAGTCCGCGGTTACGGTGTCCGGGACCTGTGCGAGCGCTTCGCCCTGGGACGAGGGATCCAGCAGATAGCCCTTGCCGCGGACCGTGCGAATCAGGCCTCCTCCGGCGGGCGCCCGGGACAGTTTGCGACGCAGTCGATAGATGGTGGCGTCGACGGTCTTCTGACCAGCGCTGGAGGTGCCGCCGAAAGCAGATTCGACGAGAGACCCTGGGTCCACCACGCGTCCGGGCGACCCGGCGAGCGCGTATAGAAGATCGAACTCGCTGCGGGAGAGCGACACCGCAACGCCGCCGATGGACGACCGGTCGGTCGCCGGGTCCAGCGTCAGGCCGTCCATCTTGATGACGGGCCGGGCTTCTCCGACGTCCGGCCTGCCGGCGGCATCGAGTTCCAGCGATAAGCGGTTGCGGCCGGCAGGCTGCGCTCCCGCGCCGTGGGCGGCGACCAGTCGCGCCGATAGCGAGACGAACCGTTCCATCAGATCAATCCGGTCCAGGGTCACCGCCGCTCCGTCACGGTCCAGCCCGAAGACGACCCCGGCGGTCAGGTGTCCCGCGACCATGGGCGCCACCACCCCGGACGCGTAGCCCATTCGGGCCGCCCACTGCGGCATCTGCTCCGAAGAGGCGCCGCCCGGACCGAGGGCGAGGGCGACGCCCTGCGAGGCCGCACGTGCCGCCGCGGAGTCTCCGTGCATCGACTCTTCGTAGGTGTCAGGCGACTGGGCCGCCGATTCGGTAGTCAGGCCGGACGCGTCGCTGCGCGAGAGGGCGACCCGCATCTGGAGCCCCAGCCCTCCGCTTCGTGTGTAGACCGCTACGGCGTCGAAACCGGTGACGGTGAGGATGGACCGGGCGAACGCCTCCAGCGCCGTCGCTTCGCTATCTGCGGCGGCGATGGACCTGAGGCCGTCTAGCATCTGGGCCGCGCGGGAATTGGCGTCGTGGTTTTGTTCGGACTCCCTGCGCGCCGCTCGCTCAGAAAATCGGCTCTCGGCGATGTACCCGGATAATGCGGCAGCACCGGCGATAACGGGGGCCACCGAGGCGAGCGCGGTGAGCGCGCCTGCGCCGGTGGCTATCCCTCCGGCGACTGCCGCCAACGTCCCCAGGGTCGCGGATACAACGGCCCCTCGATAACCGAGAAAGAGCGCGTGTTGCGCGGCGAATACCGCGGGAATTGCGATCGCAGGACCGGGCAGACCAAGCGCGGCGGCGGTCAACCCGGCGAACAGCGCGTCCGAGCCGGCCATGCCGTATATCCAGGCGTCGGACCGGAAGCGGGGAAGAAGTACGAACTGCAGGACGGCGGTGTAAGCGGCGAACCCGATCGCGAGGGCGGCTACTCCGGCCGGGCTGGCGCCGGTCGCCAACCCCAGGACCAGCGCTCCGGCGATTACGGCAAGGCGCAGGGGCAGGGTCTGCCGCTCGGAACGACGAAATTCCACATGGGTATCCATCGTGTTGAACGTAGCAGGGATGGCCTGTTGTGCGCCGTTGCAGGCCGCGACGGATTCCCGCGAGTGTCCGGGAAACCGCGTTGTCGATGGGCGTCGCTCCCTCGTCGGAATTGCATCGCAGTTACGCAGTACCTAGACTGGTATGTGATACATGCCACAAATAAATAGAGACTCAGAAGTAAATCCAGAAGTAAACAGGGCCGGTTCGGATCGTCGGGGTGCGCGAGGTGTCTTGCGCACCCTTTCCTCATTTCTAGGCGGAACCCGGCGGGATGCGCCCGCTCGGCCCGCCGAATCCGGCGACTCCGGCGCCGATGCAGATGGACGGGAACGGAACGATATCGAAGCGCCACCGCGCACCGGGGGCCAGACCGGCTCGCGACGCGCTGCGGACGCGAACAACGCGACCGGTCCACCGGCGCGTCGCTCCCGCGGAGGGCGCGGCCGCCGAGGGGGGCGTCGCGCTCGGGATGGCGATGCGGTAAGACCGGAGACGGAAGAGCCTTCACGCGCAAAGCGCGGGTCTGGCAAGGAACGAGAGCCTACCACCGCAGGTACACGGGAAAGTGACCAATCGCGCGAAGTCGATGCGCCGAGGCGGCGCAGGGGTGGTCGAGGCCGGCGCCCCGACGGCGAGGCACGGACCGGCGAGGCGCGGACAGGAGGACGGCCCACGCGGTCTTCCGCTCCCTCGGAAAGCCCCGGCAGGGGATTGCCCTTATACGAGAGTGGTGAATATCAGGACACGTCATACCAGGGACCGGAGCGCGGGAAGTTCGGTGAGATAGAGCTCTCTGGAGCCGTCGCCGCCGCCCTGGCCGAAATGGGATACGTGGACCCGTCGCCCATCCAGTTGGAGGCGATCCCGGGTTCCCTTGAGGGACGCGACCTCGTCGGGCAGGCGATAACCGGGTCCGGCAAGACCGCTGCGTTCGGAATCCCGATCTGCGAGCGAGTCGACCCGTACAGCCGCGAGGTGCAGGCGATCGTCCTGGTCCCCACGCGGGAGCTGGCGATGCAGGTGACCCGGGAGGTGGAGCGCATCGGCAAGTACCGCGGTATCTCCGTGTGCGCCGTCTACGGCGGCCAGCCGATTCAGCGTCAACTCGTACAGTTGCAGCGCGGCGCCAACGTCGTCGTCGGCACGCCCGGCCGCATCATGGACCACATGGGCAGGGGCACACTGGACCTGCAGCACGTCAGGATCGCGGTGCTGGACGAGGCGGACGAGATGCTGGACATCGGGTTCGCCGACGACATGGAGTTCATCCTCCGCCGGACACCGCGCAGTCGCCAGACGCTGCTGTTCTCGGCGACCATCCCGGGCTTTGTCCGGCGGTTGATCCGGCGCTACCAGGATGATCCGATGTGGATCCAGCTTGGCGCCGATATACAGACCGTGGATGAAGTGGACCAGATCTATTTCGAGGTCGCAGAACGGGACAAACAGACGGCGCTTCGCCTCGTCCTTGACGATGTGGCGGAGGGCTATCGGATGCTCGTGTTCCGGCGGACGCAGATCGGGGTGGACCGGCTTGCTCGGGCGCTCAAGTCACAGGGATTCCCGGCCATGGGCCTCCACGGCGGGCTGTCGCAGGGAGAACGGAACCAGGCGATGGGGATGTTCCGGGCCGGGGAGTTGCCGATCCTGGTATCGACCAACGTCGCCGCCCGGGGAATCGACATCCCGGAGATCACCCACGTCGTCAACTACGACCTGCCGGATAACGTGGAGGAGTACGTCCACCGGATTGGCCGTACCGCGCGAATGGGACGGCCGGGCTACGCCGTGACTTTCCTGGCCGAGTGGGACTTCGAGGGTTGGGAGAAGATCCGCCAGCACATCGGCGAGGACAAGCTCGTACAGGGCAAACTGCCGATCTACGACTAGGCGGCGCTGTTCGGGCGTTGCAGGGGCGGGTTGGTATCCGCCCCCGCCGCCGTTTCTATAAGCCCGTCATTCCCGAGCAGTCGGGAATCCAGATACGGTCCCCGTCCTTGAGGCGCGTGAACGCACAACCGGCGTTTTCTGGATTCCCACCGGCGTGGGAATGACGGTGAAGGCGTGTGGGACTTGGGATCACGGGAGGCGTGGCGCGGGGTCACGCTCCGTCAGCGCAGTCGCTCGACCGTGATCTCATCGCCGACGGTGATACGCGTCAGGTCCTCGCCGACGAGGAGCGGCCCGTCGTACGTCTCCCGTGTCTGCGCTTCCACGTCCTCGACGGTCGCCCCGGTGATCATCGTCAGGTGTGAGTACACCGCCAGCCGCGGTTTTGCCCGGGCGAACACCGTGCCCGCCTCTTGCGGCGTTGTATGGTGGGCGATGATCCGTTCGAACGCTTCCGGGTCCGGGGAGTTTTCCTTGTGGCCGCAGATCACCTCGTGGATCAACACGTCCGCGCCGGCGCCGTGCTCCGCCACAGCCTCCGTGAGTCGCGTGTCGCCTGAGAGCACCACCGTCCGGCCGGCGTACTCGATCTTGTAGCCGAACGCCGGCGCGACCGGCCGGTGATCGACCTCAAACGCGGTAACGCGGATGCCGCCCTCGTTGAACACCTCGCCCGGGCCTATGTCACGGGTTTCGTTAGCGTTGGGCTGGACCCGCATCTCCGGCGCACGCACCTGCATGTCGAAATCGAACGCGCTGTCCAGGTGCCTCATCATCGCCGCCGATCCCTTCGGGCCCCAGACCCGCAGCGGTCCCTGCCGACGGGCGAACGTGGTGAACCAGCCCGTTATGTAGAAGTCCGGTATCCCGACGACATGGTCTGAGTGGAGGTGGGTGAGGAAGAGCTTGTTGATGTTGCCAGGGTGCAGGCCCGCCTCGTGGATGCGGATGCCGGCCCCTCGCCCGCAGTCGATGAGCAGGTATTCGCCACCGGCATGGATAAGGGTGCTGGCCGAGTACCGGCCGTTGATATAGATCGGCGACCCGGTGCCGAGGAGCGTTACCTCTATGGCGCCCGGGGGCTCTCGTAGAGTGCCCTGAGGTTCTCGAAGGGCCGGGTCGTGCGTCGACGCGCTGCGAACCCGCCTCATCGGCCTCGCGTCGAAGCGCCGCCGGCCCGGCCCGGCCCCACGCGGCCGGGGTGTGGGTGCTCGCCCGCCAGAGCGTGGCGGACGTCCTCCGCCCAGATCACCTCGGCGTCGTCCTCAGGCATGTAACCGAGGACGCGACGTGAGTTCTCGATCGACATGAAGCGGCGGGTGTTCTCGCTGACGACATAGCAGACGATGAACGGCACGCCGTCCGAGTTCGTGATGTCCTCGGTCTCGATTGCTCGTGTGACGAACTGCCGCCAGTCGCGCGGGCTGATGTATGCGGCGAGGTCGCGTTTGTAGCGGTTCATGTCGTCGCCGTAATCAGCCAGCTCCACCGGTCGCGGCGCGCCGATGCGCATCGAGACCACGTCCATCTTGCGGCCGACATCGCCGTTGGCGAACAGGAAGGCGAGCTGCTCGTACGAGAGTTTCGCCCAGCCGTAGAAGGACGCCGGGAACGGGGCGTCGTCCGGGTGGATCACGTCCTGGAGGCGCGGATGGATGCGGTTCTGCTCGGTCCAACTCGTCACGGAGTTGGAGGTGGCGATAAGGAACCGGCGCACCCCGGCGCGATGTGCGCATGTGAGGACGTTGAACGCCATCTGGATGTTCTGCATCTCGACCGGAAAGCGCTCGAGGGGCGGGACGGCGTTGCCGAACATGCCGCCGGGGTTCTTGTAGGCGAGGTGGATGACCGTGTCGACGCCCTCGAACAGGGATGCGTACCTGGACGTGTCCGCGTCTATCAGGTCCCGGACTGCGACGTCTTGCCGGGGATCGCCGGCACGCTTCTCAACGGCGTCGACAAGGGTGATGTCGAACCGGTCGGTCAGACCCTCGCACAACTGCCCGGCCAGGTAGCCGGCGCCGCCGGTGATAAGGACTTTGCGTTTGTTTGCCAGGTCTGACTCCAGTTATGCCGGCCGCTCGTGGTCCCCGGCCTTGATGCCGCTAGGCTTCTGACACGTCCCAGCCGTCGAGCGTCCAGTAACCGACGCGCGGCAGGTCCACCGACGCCTCCAGGCCCTGCGCGCGCTTCAGTCGCTGGACGTTGAACAGGTGTGTTATCAGCTCGAAGTACATATGGCGGAACGTGCCTTCGAGCGTAAGGATCGAGATCCCGGTCTCGGTATTGCGGTCGATTCCGGTCGGGTGGGCGTTAATCATCAGGTCCCAGTGCGGGCCCTGCTCCGCCTCGATGGTGAGGCTGCGCATCTGGTCGACGGTGTGCGACTCCAGCGCCCCCTGCGCCAGCACCAGCGCGTTGTCCAGTGCGCGTGTGATGTCGGCGATGTCCCGGAACAGGTTCTCGTCCAGGGCGCGGTCGGTTTGCGATGCGGCCAGAGCGGTGACCTGCGTTTCGTCCAGGCCGGACCCGTCCGGGAAGAGCTGTTCGCCCCACCTCAATAGCATCCAGCGGTACAGCATGGACGCCATGTGGCTGGCCTGCCGGCGGATGCTCCACTGCGCCCACTCCCAGCGGTCGGAGGTCCAGTCGAGTTGCTGGTCGGTCAGGCCGTCGACCTCGGCGTGTATCGACGCGCCGACATCCCAGAACCCCGGAAGCAGCGATCGGCCCGTCTGGGGCTGTGTGGCATCTGCGGTCAATTGTCGCCGCCTTTCACTTGTCTACGCCGGCGGAGTCTCGGCCGGTGCATGGCGGCTGTCAAATAGCTTGAATACCGGGAACACCACGAATACAGGGCCCGGAACGCGGCCCGACGCTGGTAGGCTGGCCCGATGGCGACGCAGCGATGGTTCAAGGGCAACCTTCACACCCACACGACGAAGAGTGACGGCGACACCGAGCCGGAGCACGTCGCCGAGTGGTACCGGGAGCACGGATACGACTTCCTGGTGCTCTCAGACCACAACCATCGGACCGTCCTTGACGGAACGGACGCCGAACGGTCGCGCTGGCCCCATCTGATTCCCGGCCAGGAAGTGTCGATCGTGTTTGACTCGGCGCCCGTCCACCTCGGCGCGATAGGAACGCGGGAGATGGTCGAACCGCGCGAGGGTGACACGCTGGTCGAGACGTTGCAGGCCAATATCGACGCCGTCCGGGAAGCCGGTGGTCTTGCCGTGATCAACCATCCGAACTACAGGTGGGCGTTCGGCGATCGCGAGATCACGGCGACGAGCGGGGCGTGGGCGATGGAGGTGTTCAACGGCCACCAGGGCGTGAACAATCCGGGCGGGGCCGGAAATCCGGGCACGGAGTCGATCTGGGACCGCGTGCTGGCGTCGGGGCGCCGTGTCTACGGGGTAGCGACCGACGATGCACACCACTTCCAGGACGAGTTCGGGCCGCGTCGGTCCAACCCGGGCCGGGGGTGGATCGCCGTCCGCGCCGGAGAGCTGGCGGACGGGGCGCTGCTGGATGCCATGTCACGCGGCGATTTCTACGCCTCCACCGGGGTGCGGCTCGCCGAACTGGAGGTCCGCGGCCGGGAGTTGGTGATAGAGATCGAGCCGGAAACGGAGTTCGGGTTCAAATACACGACGGTGTTCACCGGGCCGAACGGTCGGGAGTTGTGGACGGCCAACGGCACGTCGGCCCGGTTCACGCTGTCGCGTATGGACGACTACGTGCGAGCGACGGTGTACGCATCGAACGGCGAGAAGGCGTGGACGCAGCCCGTTTTCGGGGAGTGAGCTTCGCTGACCGGGTTATCGCTCCAGGCTCGAGTCCCGCAGCCTCTTCAGGACCCCTTTATCTCGTTCTCCGGCACGACATTGCTGATCGCTGGGACGGTCTGGATGTGGAGCCAGATGGCACGCAGATCGTCGTCCGTCATGTTCCCGAGCTGTGGCCAGGGCATCGGCAACGGACCACGATCCCGTCCGGGTTTACTCCGGTCCTGATCGTGGTAAAGAAGTCGTTTTCGGTCCGGTCGCCGATCCCGGTCTCAACGTCACGCGTCAGGTTGGCGGAATAGATAATGTCGCCATCGACATCGAAATCGAAACCGCCGGACCACAGCTTGTCTTCCTGGATCACCCCGCGGACGTGCGGCGTGTGGCATGCGGCGCGGGGAGATACGTGGTTGGCCAGGTAGTCGCCGTACTCGGGCGTTGGTCCCGGCGGTGGGACCGAAACCGGAGCGGTGATGCGGTCCGCGGGCTTGATGGCGAATGCCAGCAGGATACGGCCCATCACGCTCGGCTTGAAATCCGGGACGGCGTTCTCCACCGGCTCAAGCGTTCGCAAGCAGGCCACGATCGCCCCGACATCGTCGTCGGACATTCCGTTGAACCGCTCGGCGACCGTCGCCTCCGGCTTCCCGCTGCCCGGGAGTCGGCCCCGCTGCGGCGACGATGTGCCGGAGCGAACCGTCATCTCAACGGGAAGCCGTCGTGCTTGTCCAGGATCCTATGGATGATGCCGGCGGGCGCATCACGGCGCTACCCGGGAAACTCGTCCGGGGATACACCGCTTTCGATCAGCAGGTCCTGAAGCATCGCCTGCACCGTGCGGCGCAGTGTGTTGGCGCCGGTGCGCTCCTGATCGAAACGAACGTACACGGAGGCGTCAAACGGCCGCCAGTCGTCCCTCAGCTCCACCATCGCCTGCTCTTCCCGCTCGACCGCTTCCAGTAGCAGATCGCTTGGATTACGCAGTGTCAGGGCGCGCGGCAGCGCACGTATTTGAGCCGTGAGTTCGCCGTATGAGTCGGCGAACTCTCCCAGTTGCGTCACCGCGGTGGCACGATCACAACCGCCTTCAGATAAGAGCCACGCGTCGAACTCGGCATGGAAGGCGTCCCACGCTGCCGCTAGCGGCTCGAACGCGGCGCCGAATCCCGCCACCGAGGCCGCAGTGTCTCGTGAAGCTTTGTCCACGACGTCCGCCAGCAACTGGCTCGCCTCGAGCCTCAGCCCGCTGCCAGTCACAAGCTGTGTCTCAAAATCCACGAAAGCGGTGGTTATCGGCGTCGATCCATCCCCATCCGGATCCGGCCTCACCGCGTCGCGGAGCAGCCGCAACGCCAGGTCGGTCTCCTCTGCGGCCTGCGCCAGCAGTTGCACCACGGGCCGCGTCTCTTCAGTTTTAGGCAGACCGCGGACCAACGCCAGTATCTCGGACGACTGCACGACCAGCGTTCCCAGTTCTGTGATGATTGCGGCCGGCTCCAGGTCCGGCTCGAGCTGTCGGAAGACCTCGTAGCTTTCCAGGAACAATTCCCAGTTGTCGTTAAGCGCATCCTCTGCCTGGCTGAAGGTCGCCACCTCTGCTCGGCCGTCGCTGGATGAAGACCGATTCAGGTCGGCAAGCTGGTTGACCGAGCGACGCCGGAGCTCTGCGGCGATCGACCTCGCATCCTCCACCACTTCAAATGGAGCGGTGTCGTCCGGCGTCCATGTGTCCCTCAGGGCTCGGTACGCCGCGGCCTCGCCTTCGACGGCCTCGATGACGAGATCGGCCAGCTCGCGCACCAGCGGGTCCCCGGGCAGATCACGGGCTTGATTGGCCAGGGCCGTGGCGGCGCCGGCAAAGCCGAGGAGCGAGCCGCGCACAGAAGAGGCGTCGCAAACGATCAGGGCGCCGCGCCAGCGGTCGATATCGGCGCGTAGAGCATCCCAATCGGCGGAAATAGCGCTGTTCTCGCGCGCCGTCGCCAGGATCGTGGCCGCCGAAAGCGTCTCTGGCTCGGCCGTCGCCTGCGGCAGCGCCGATACGGTCGCCTGCACGCCGGCCTGAACCGTTGCCGCGATGTCGGGCAGCGGCTCGGCGGGTGGCTGTGTCAAGTCATCGTCGTCCGATGTGCATGCCGTCCCGAGGACCAGAATCACTAACGATGCCGACGCCAGGAATTTCTTCATTGAGTTCAACTCCGAATACCCCGCCTGTTACTGGAATCGCAGCACGGCGATAGCGTCGCCGGAAAGTCCACCCCGGAAATCGCCCGTCTGGAGACTGAAAACGAGGTTGTCCAGCGAGAACTCACTGTCAGCCAACAGCACCAGCACGCGCCTGCCCCGGTCGCTCTGGTCGAGAACGAGCAGGCCGGTTCCCGCCGCCGAGATATCCGGCGTAACCGGAGTCCGGATCACGTCCGCCACCTGCACACCGGCCCGGATGAGATACCGGCTGGCCGCCGATGCGTCCTCGTACAGGCCCAGCAGGACGGTGTCAGCCAGCAGGTCTTCCGAGCCCCGGATAGTTGCATCGATCTCAGACGAGTCCAGGAAAATCTTAAGGCTGGTGCCGGCGTCCAGGAGCGAGGAACGCGTGACGACGATGTCCACGCTATCGGCGAAGAAGTCGGGAAAATCGGCGGCCGTGAACGTTCGCTCGCCGGTCGTCAGAAAATCGGACACATTGGCGATGAACCGGGCATTGTCCAGCATCGTGTTCCGGGGCGAGCCAAGGAACGTCAGATCAGCCAGCGCCAGGACTCTTCCGTCACCCGCCTTCACCACCGGCGAGAAGGGGGACGTCCGCTCGACCATCGAGGAGTACGTGTTGGAGTCGGTCGAGATTACCGGGACCCCGGAACTGATCGTGCCGGCCGTGTAAAACACCACTTCTTGCAGTCCGTCCGTCAGCGGGTCGTCCGAGAAGTCCCTCAGGAAAATGTTCCGGTAGTTGAGGTCATGTTCGCGAACGTTGTAGAGATAGCCCTCCTGGAAGGCAATTCCAAACGGTTCCGCGACGCCGTTGATCTCGCTCGGGCGGGTGGGATCTCCCAGCAATACCACCCGTCCACCCTTCTCAACGAATTGCTCGACCAGGTGTGTCTCTTCATCCTCGTACGCCAGCAACGGCAGGACGATCGCGAGGCTGTCGGCGCGCCGGAGCGCGTCTCGCAACAGTTCGAGCCGAGTACCGGATGATATAAACCCGGGGTCGGCTCCTCCGATCAGCTCGACCGTGTATCCGCGGTCGCTGACCCGTGTCAGCAGGGTGGCCAACTCGTCTTCCGCGAAATCGTTCAGATGGGCGACATCCACCGCCAGCACTCCCGACCTCTGCGTTGGCGACTCGCTAAATCCTGTCACGCGGATCGTGTCCAGGACGAGGTCTTCAACGGGCGCCCTGACTGTGGGTGGTGGGTCGTAGTCGCCGTCGCCGGAGATAAGCGACGCGATCACGAGAAAGACCACGGTCGCGATCGGCGCCAGCAGCCACGCCCGCGGGTTACTTAGTCGGAGCCACATAGAGGTAATAGAACCTTGGGATTTCGATCTCTATCGGGAAGCCCGGAGGCACGCCGCGCTGTCCGCCCGTCTCGACCTGCCCCACATGGAATGCGCGCGCCAGGGTGTTCAACTCGAGCCCGATCTGGCCCGGATCTTCGGGCGGTGAGCCGAACACTCGCTCGAACTGTTTGACGCGAAGCCGTAGCGCCTCGACGTTCACGTTCACGAGTTCAAAGTCGGATATCCCGGCCAGCTCCGCAGCCCTGTCGATCGCATCACCATCCGTACCCAGATGATCGATCAGGCCGAGTCGCAGAGCTTCCATGCCGGTGTAAATGCGCGCCTCCGCAATCTCATCGCGCGTGATGTTCAATGCGTCACCGCGCTGAGCGATAACGTTCTCGACGAACGCCTCCTTGATCAACTCCAACTGGGCGAGGAACGTCCTGGGGGCGCCACCTGTGAGCTTGGCGGGACCGGTGCCGACCAAAAATTCGCTGGGCGGCGGGTCCGGGAAAACGCGAGTCAACGCCCCGACGCTGCCCACACTCGACCCGGGCCGGGCGAAAATCTCGTTAGCTCCCAGCGCCATCATGTAACCGCCGCTGGCCGCTATATCCGCCACGGAGATGATTACCGGCTTCACCCGGCGCAGGCGCTGCGTCTCAAGGAACAGTTTCTCGCTCGATGCGACGCCGCCCCCCGGGCTGTCCAGCGTGATGACAACGCCCTTGATCGAATCGTCTTCGCGCGCGAAATCGATCATCTCGACGATGAACGTTGCGGAGTCGTCGGATATCACCGTGAACGGGATGTCGATAATCCCGATCTTGGGGTCGTCCTCAACCCACC
>JACZRO010000169.1 GCA_022574675.1 Chloroflexota bacterium | reverse complement strand
GAACTCCTACGTCGACCTGGACGGTGTGCGGGTGCAGTCGGTATCCGGCGGCGCGCACTGGGGCGGGGGCCTGTGGATCGATACGTTTGACCACGCACGATTCGGGCTCCTCTACCTCAGACACGGACGCTGGGGCGACCGCCAGATCGTGTCCGAGGCGTGGCTGGACGCCATGACAGAACCCTGCGCCGTGAAACCGGAGTACGGCTTCCTGTGGTGGCTGAACCATGAAGGGTCGATATCGGAAATCGGCTCGCCGCGCAGCTTTGCGGCACGCGGCGCAGGCGGCAACGTCGTGTTCGTCGAACCGGAGCGCGACATCGTGATCGTGCTGCGCTGGTGCAACGACACGAAGGCGGTCATCGATCGCATACTGGGCGCGCTGAAGGATTGAGCGCCGGCGGCAGGCGATCCGAGCGGCCTTCTGTGCGATAAATTCTTCTCCCTCATCCCGGCCCGCGCCCACATGGCGCCCGACCGGGAGAGGAGGTCTACGGAAAGCGTGTGATGGCCGACTACGAGATCGAGATGCTCGCCGAGGAGAACGCCCTCGTCGGCGAGGGCCCGCTGTGGGACCCGCATCGCGGCGTGCTGTACTGGACCGATATCCGCACGGGCCGCGTCTTCAAGTACGACCCGGACGCCGGCGAGAACGAGAAGATCCACCACGGTGTGAACGTCGGGGGCATCGCCGTCAACAAACAGGGCGGGCTGGTGCTCGGGACCTGGGAGGGCGTCATGCTGTGGCGTTCGGACGCCGACTTCCAGTGGGTCCATCACGGACCGGTGTACGCCTTCAACGACTGCTTCGCCGGCCCGCGCGGGGAGTTCTACGGCGGCGCGTACTGGGACGACAAGCCCGGCTACCTGTTCCGTTTCGAGCCGGACGGCCGGGTCGAGACGATCGCCGAGGGCGTCGGCATCTCCAACGGCATGGGATTTTCGTCCGACCTGCGGACCTTCTACCACACCGACTCGCCGCTGCGGACGATCTTCGCCTACGACCACGACCCGGACACCGGCGCCCTATCCAACCGGCGTGAATTCGTGAAACTCACCTCGACTGAAGGCATCCCGGACGGCATGACGGTCGATGCGGACGACCACGTCTGGTCGGCCATCTGGGGCGGCGGCTGCGTGGTCAGGTTCGACCCGGATGGCGTCGAGGAACGGCGGATTCACTTCCCGGCGACACAAACCTCGGCGCCGATGTTCGGTGGCGATGACCTGACCGACCTTTACGTGACGACGGCATACAACGGCACGGGAGGGCCGCCCGGCGGGTTGGAGCCTGAGGGATACGACTTCAACGCGCACCGCGGGGGCGAGCTGTACCGGGTTCGACTGGGCGATCACGGCATCCACGGCAAGCCGGAGTTCGAGGCCGACTTCAAGTGGGCGGACCGGTAGGGACATGGAGTACGGCGTACATCTGCCCCTGATCAGCTTCTCCGGCGAGTCGCGATCTCTCGAAGACCTACGCGCTTACGCTGCAAAGGCCCGCGACCTCGGCTACGCGTATCTGTGCGCCAACGACCACCTGCTATTCAGCCGGCCGTGGCTCGACGGTCCAACGGCGCTGTCCGCAGTGCTGGATGTGACCGGCGACATGAAGCTGGCGACCACCGTCGCCCTTCCCGTATTGCGCGGCCCGGTAGCTACGGCCAAGGCGTTAGGAGCTATCGATCTGCTATCCGGAGGGCGGATGGTTGTTGGCGTCGGCCCCGGTTCATCCGAGGCCGATTACCGGGCCGTCGGCCTGGATTTCTCCGAGCGCTGGAAGCGTTTCGACGAATCCATCGGCGCGCTGCGAGCCCTGTGGACCGGAAAAGCGTTCGAAGGAACCTTCTACCCGACGGGCGACATATTGCTGCAGCCCCGGCCTGCCCAACCGGGCGGACCGCCGATCTGGGTCGCCAGCTGGGGATCGGAAGCCGGGCTCAGGCGCGCCGCGCGCCTGGGCGACGGCTGGCTGGCCTCCGGCTACAACACCACGCCCGAGATCTTTCCGAAGGCGCTGGCGTATCTCGGCGAGCAACTCGGCGCCCGCGGCCGCGATGCAAACACGTTCCCGAACGGCATCGCGACGATGTGGATGTACGTCACAGAGGACCGCGCCGAGGCGACGAGGGTTCTCGAAGACGTGGTGTCCAAGATGCTCAATCGTCCTGTGGACCAGATATCCGGGCTGCTGCCAATCGGGTCCGCCGAGGAATGCGCGGCGCTGATGTCCCGGTACGCGGCGGTGGGAGCTCAGAGAGTTTTCGTGTGGCCGGTCGCGGATGACCGGGAGCAGATCGAACGGTTCATGGAGCGGGTAGTCCCACTGGTGACGGCAAATCCGTAGAGCCAGCGACCAACCGGCAACGGGCGGCCCTTCGAGAGGTGATTGCATGGAATACGTCAACTTCGGAAAGGCCGGCGTGAAGGTGTCACGGCTGGCGCTCGGACTTGGATTCCGCGGACAGTCAGATGCCGCTGAGGGCGAGCGTGCGATCGAACGCGCCATCGAGCTCGGGATCAACTTCATCGACTGCGCCAACGTGTACGGGCTGGGGGACGACCGCGCTAACGCCGGGACCTCTGAACAAATCCTGGGGCGTGTCTTGAAACGGCATCGCGACGATCTGTTCATCTCCTCCAAGGTGTTCAGCCCCATCGGAACCGGGCCGAACGACAGCGGTAGCTCCCGATACCACATCATGCGCGAGATCGACCGGACGCTGGCCCGGCTGGACACGGACCACATCGACGTCTACATCCTCCACGGGTACGACGACTCGACGCCGCTGGACGAAACCCTCCGCGCCCTGGATGACCTGGTAACTGCCGGCAAGACGCGCTACGTCGGCGTCTCGAACTACCGGGCATGGCAGGTGGTGAAGGCGCTCTGGTCCCAGGACGCAAACGGCCTGGACCCGTTGATCTGCATCCAGAACCCGTACAGCCTGCTCAACCGGGACCTGGAGCTGGAAATGTTCCCGGCCGTTCAGTCACACGGCTTCGGCGTAATGACCTACAGCCCGCTCGCCGTCGGACTGCTCTCAGGCGCCTACGTGCCCGGCGAGTCCGCGCCCGCCGGATCGCTCTACGCAACGGTGCGGGCGGATCGGTTCGATACCCACATGGACGCCAGCACGAGGGCCGTTCTGGACATGCTCCACCTGGTAGCTGCCGCTCACGATAAGACCGTCGCACAGACCGCCGTCAACTGGGTGCTTTCGCATCCCGAGGTCAGCGTCGCCATCACAGGGGGCGACACGGCCGAGCACATGGAGGACACGATCGGGGCGGTCGGCTGGTCGATCACGGACGCCGAACGGGTGCGGCTGGATGAGGTGTCGGCCGGACAGCGCCGCGTGCTGGACTAACCTCCCGCCCACCGAGAGCCTCAGTGTGGGAAGCGGCATTCGTAGCGTGACCTCCCCGGGTAGGGCGTTGATGCCAGACACTAAATTCCCTCCGGAGTGGGAATGACGACCCGTCGTAAATACCGCCCCCGCACCAGAGTCTGTCCCCTCTCCCCTTGCGGGAGAGGGTCAGGGTGAGGGGAAGTCCGCCGCAGGCGGACCTCCCGCGGTCGTCCGCGACTCCATCGCGCCCCGGCCCCTTGCACGCCCGCGCGTCCTGCGTACACTGGCGCCGCACCGTCCAATTGAACCCGAAACGGTGTTCAACAGGAGGCGCGAACACCGTCGTTCACGTTCTCCCGGCACGGAAGGAACGGCAGAAGGCATTGAAGATCGAACGCGTCGAGATCTACCCGCTTATCGCCGAGCTCGACGAACCCTTCGGCTGGTCGCAGAGATGGACGGCGGTGCGGGCCACGACGGCGGTGAAGATCATCGCCGACGACGGGACCTACGGCTGGGGCGAGAGTGGCGGGGCGGAGACGATGGGCATGCTGGCGCCGCTGCTTATCGGAGAAGACCCCACGCTGCCGGAGCGGGCGTGGCAGCGCATCTACGCCGAGATCTACCAGGGCCACAACTTCGCCGGACAGGGGATGATCGCCCTGAGCGCGTTCGACATGGCGCTGTGGGACATCGCCGGCAAAGTCGCCGGACGCCCCGTCTCCGATCTCCTGGGCGGCGGGACGCGTGACCGGATACCCGTCTACGCGACCGGCCTCTACTACCTCCGGGATGACTACCCGAACCGGATGGCGGAGGAGGCGCGCGGCTACGTTGAGGCCGGGTTCACCGGGATGAAGATGAAGGTCGGCGGAAAGCTGTTCTCGGACGACGTGAACCGCGTTTATCACATCCGTGACGTGATCGGCGAAGACGTCCACCTGATGTTCGACGCCAACGAGGGCTACGACGTCAAGACGGCGATCGAGTTCGGCCGCCGAACCGGCGACGCCGATATTTCCTGGTTCGAGGAGCCATGCGGGTCGTACGACCTGGACGCCAACGTCCAGGTGCGTAAAAACGTGCCGATGCCGACCTCCGGCGGGGAAAGCCGCAAGTCCCGCTACGAGTTCACCGATCTATTTGCACGCCACGTGTTCGACATCGTTCAGCCGGACATCGTGAACGTCGGCGGCGTGTCGGAGATGTTCAAGGTCGGCCACATGGCCAACGCCTACGGCGTCCAGTTCAACCCGCATTTCTGGGGCACAGGCATCAGCCTGGCCGCAACCCTGCATGTCGCCGCGTGCCTGCCGTCCAACCCGCCGTCGTACCAGCCGGAGCCGTACTACAACCAGACGGTGATGGAGTTCGACCGTACGCCCCACCCGATCCGGGAGAGCCTCACCGACCCGATATTCGACCAGGTCGATAGCCACATACCCGTGCCGACCGCGCCCGGACTGGGCATCGAGGTCCACGACGACGTCCTCAAGCGGTTCCTGCGGGGTGATGGCCCGACGGTAATCGACAAGCCGGCTTCTCCCGCATGGGGCCGTTAGCGCGGCTAGATATTTTTGTCATCCTGAGCCGAGGCGAAGGATCTCCCGGC
>JACZRO010000168.1 GCA_022574675.1 Chloroflexota bacterium | reverse complement strand
TGGGCCGAAAGTGCCCGACAGGCCGCCGACGGGCGGTATCAACGGGTAGCGGAATCCGCTGCAGGCGAACGCGATCAGGCCCTGATCGGCGGCGCGTTGGACGAACGGGGCAAGAGCGATCACGTTCCCCGAATTGGTGACACTCGCCGCCGCCATACCGTGACTTCTGGCTTTCGCAATGCTCAGCTCGACAGCCTCGTTCATCCCGATTACGCCGCAGCCGTTGTCTCCATCAATCGTCGTGCACAGCGTCGTGTCCCTGACCACCCGGGTGTTGGGAGCGAGTTTGAACTGCCCCATCTTGTACCAGTTCACGACGGCCTGGAAAAAGAACAGTCCGTGGTCAGGGTGCCCGCGGAGTTCGCTATCGAGGATTACTTCACCTATCTGGAGGGCGTGGTCAGCCGGCACATCCACGCGCGCAAGCGCGTCTTCCATGAAGGTCTCGACCGCGGCGATCGTGATCTGAGGCAAGCGGACCTCCGAAGGGAGATATCGGTTCGGGTTGATGGGCGACGTGTTTAACCGGGTGCGGGCAGCGCGCACGCATGATAACGGTGGCTACACGAGGGCGTGCGCGGCGCCGCTGGCCGATATTATTCCCGAGGTGAACACTCACTTGAAACTGGCGACCAGCAAAGACGATCGCGCCCTGCGCGCCGATATCCGGCTGCTCGGCGACATACTCGGGCGCGTGCTCCGTACGCAGTTCGGGGACGAGCTGTACGAGCTGGAGGAGAGCGTTCGCGCCCGCACCCGCTCGCTGCGGGAACGCCCGGACCCGGCGCTCCGTGACGATCTGTACGCGGAGCTTGATAACACACCGCTCTGGTCCGCCATCCGGCTGGTCCGGGCGTTCACCATCTACTTCCACCTTGCCAACACCGCCGAGCAGCTCCACCGGGTCGACACGATGCGCGAGGGGCCGGGCGGGGACGACCCGCTGGGCGATGCGTTCACCCGGATAGCCGCCGCCGGGCTGCGGCCGGAAGAACTGGACCGCTTCGCCGGCCGGCTCGCCGTGCGTCCGGTGTTCACCGCCCACCCGACTGAGGCGGCGAGGCGCTCGATCCTGGACAAGCTCCGGTCGATCCACGAGCTCCTGGCCGAGCGAGGGCGCCAGGACACGACCGAACGCCACCTCCGGCGCATCGACCGTCGGATGACGGAACTCGTGGAGGGGATCGTCCAGACCGACGAGTTGCACCAGGAGCGGCCGGAGCCTATCGACGAGGCGCGGAACGTCATGTATTACCTGGAAGGGTTGTTCAACGACGTGGTCCCGGATGTCATCGAGGCGCTTGAAGACGGGTTGGAACGTGTCGGCGTTGAGCCGGGGCAGATCACGGTTCCGCTGCGCTTCGGCACCTGGGTGGGTGGCGACCGCGACGGCAACCGGAACGTCACGGCAAAGGTCACGGCGGAGGTGTTGCGGCTCCAGAACGAGCGTGCGTTGCGCTTGCTGAGGGACGGCATCGCAGGGCTGGCGACCGAGCTTAGCCAGTCGACCCATATCGTCGAGGTGTCTGACGAACTGCTGGCATCCCTTGAGGTTGACCGCGAGGCCCTGCCGGAGGTTTACGAGCGGTTCCGGCGTTTGAACGCCGACGAGCCGTACCGGATGAAGTGCGCCTACATGTACGAGCGGGTGCTGAACGCGCTCGCCGTGGCGCGCAGTGAAGACCCGGCTCCCGGGCCGGTCTATCACAGCGCAGCGGAGCTGGTGGACGACCTGCGGCTGATGTCCGACTCGATGCGTGCGAACCGTGGCGGAAACGTCGCCGCCGGACGTCTCGGCCGGTTGTTAAGGGCGGCGACGGCGTTCGGGCTGACGCTCGCCGCTCTCGACATACGAGAAGATTCGTCGGTCACCGGCGCCGCCGTCGGTGAGTTGATCGACCTGGTGGCCCCCGACGGGGGGAATGCCGGCACAGACATGTCCGGGGACGAAGGTACAGAAACGCTCACGCGCCGTTTCGCAGACCTGACGCGAGACGAGAAAGTCATGCGCCTGGCCGCCGAGTTGGACGGCAGCCGCACGCTGCGGACGCCGACCGCTGCGTACTCCCCGGAGACGGAGGAGGTGCTGGACGTGCTGGGCGTCGTTCGCAGCGCGCAGGACCGCTACGGCGGAGAGTCGGTCGACACGTGGATCGTGTCGATGACGAACGATGTTGACGATCTGCTGGCGCCGCTCGTGCTGGCCCGGGAGGCGGGGTTGATAGACCTGCGTTCCGACATTGCGCGCATCGACGTCGTGCCGCTTTTCGAGACGATCGGGGCGCTGCGGGCTTCTGCCGATGTGATGGACAACTACTGGTCCATCCCGTCGGTCCGGCGTCTGCTGGAGTTGCGGGGCGACGTTGCCGAGGTGATGGTCGGCTACTCAGACTCCAACAAGGATGGCGGTATCGCCACGTCGCAGTGGGAGCTTTACCGCGCGCAGCGGGCGCTCCGGGAGGTCGCCGAGCGGCATGGGCTGGCCGTGCGGTTGTTCCACGGGCGAGGCGGCAGCACCGGGCGCGGCGGCGGCCCGACGCGTGACGCGATCCTGGCGCAGCCGGCGCGGACCGTGGACGGCCGGATCAAGATCACGGAGCAGGGCGAGGTGATCGCCGATAACTACGGCACGCCGGAGCTGGCGCGCCGTCATCTTGAAATGATGACCGCCGCCGTCACCGAGGCGTCGCTGTTGCACACCGAGCCGCGCCACGATGAGGCCACGCTTGCGCGCTGGTTCGAAGCGATGGACCACCTGTCCGGGGTGGCGTTCGGCAAGTACCGGTCTCTTGTTGAGACCGACGGGTTGGTGGACTACTTCATGGCGGCCACGCCGGTCGAGGAGCTTGGCGAGATGAACATCGGCTCGCGGCCGGCACGCCGAGGCGGAGCGATCTCCGGCATCGAGAACCTGCGCGCCATCCCGTGGGTGTTCGGCTGGACCCAGTCACGGCAGGTTGTCCCGGGCTGGTACGGCGTTGGAACGGCGCTGGCGGAGGCGCGGTCCGGTGATCTGGCCGATGTCGTGGACGAGATGTTCCGGGAGTGGAGCTTCTTCCGCGCCTTCATCTCGAACGTGGAGATGACGCTCGCCAAGACGGATATGGAGATCGCCTCGCTGTACGTCTCGGAGCTGGTCCCGCCGGAGGTCCAGGGGATTTTTGACGACATCCGGGCGGAACACGAGCGCGCCCTTGAAGGCGTCCTCACAGTCACCCGGCAGAAACGGTTGCTGGACGCCTTCCCGGTTTTGCAGCGGACGCTCGCCGTGCGTGAGGCGTACATCGCGCCGTTGAGCTACCTGCAGGTGTCGCTGCTGGCGCGCAGCCGCCGTGAGAGTGCGGATGATCGCGATCCGCTGTTGCGGCGAGCGCTGCTGCTGAGCATCAACGGGATTGCCGCCGGGCTGAAGAACACGGGGTAGGGCGGAGCGCCGCTGGACGCGCCCACAAAGCAGCGACCGCGACCGTCACGGGTTGTAGTTGCTGCCCTCGAAAATCTCGACGGTTGATACAAGAAGCAACGATGAAGGCGTGGCGCCCGGGTTGTTCTGGCGATACGCCTGGACTATCCGGTAGCCAACCGCTCCACCGGCCCCGAACGGGAATTCTCCTTTACCACCCCGTATGCGATCGAACGCGGGTCTGGACAGTCCGTCCAGGTCGGGTTGGGCCGCCGCCCACACATCGCGCTCTTGTTCTGCGGTCAGATCGAATACCACTTCAGCGAAATCCGGAAGTAGTCGTCTTAGCCGCTCTTCCAGGCCCGGGAACGCCTCCTCCTGGAACGCGATGCCGAGGCCATCACCGACCATGAAATCCAGCAGGGAGTCCGCGTTGACGCCGACGCTCAGTTCCTGCCTTAGCACAAGGTAAATCGATTCCGCAATCGCGCTCGGCACGACGTCTCGCCAGACCACAGCCATCTCGGTAGAGCCGTTGGGATTGAGCTGGGCCTCGATCCTGTCCGACGATATCGGTCCAATGATGAACCCCCGTTGCGTCAGCGCGTCCTGCTGTTCCGGGGAGAGGCCGGACGTGCTCGGATTCCTGAACTGGAAGGGTTCTGTATTGACGAAGTTGATCGTGAACTTCTCGTCCGGCAATAACGAGCCGATGCGCCGGAAAGTGGACTCAAGTATCGAGTCCACGTCCACGGTTTCGATGGCGGCGGTCAATGCGAGGTCCGAACGGTACAAGAAGTTAACCGTGAACTGGCCATCGGCGAACGTCGCCTGTAAAGGCTTGGGGGCGACTACCGTAGTGGGTACGGGCTGCGTTGCCGTGGGCGGGACCGCTGTCGCTGTTGGAACCGGCTCGTCCGACGACCCGCAAGCGACCACTAGCAAGGTAAGGAAGAGTGCGCTGACGCCCAAAGTGGGCCGAACCCAACCACGAGTGCGCCCTAGTGTCAGGCTTCCTGCGAATTCCTGTCGACTGGTATCCAAGGATATCCGGTTCATCGGTTTTCCTCCGCCTCCGCATACGATGCGACGGAGGTGCTCCGGATGCAGTAGCGCGACGTCACATGGAGCGGAAAAACCAGATGACGGCGATTATTGGCGTCGTAAATAGCGCCAGTACGTATGTGGTCGATACCCATGTCGGCGCGAAGGTCACCATCGGGAAGGCCACGATCGTCGCGATCACGATCGGCACGATCGCCACCGTGAATTTGTGATCCGCGATCCAGTCACCCGGGTTCCACATCTTCCGCCCCTCTTCGTTGCGTGAAATCGTCAACCGCGTTCGATCGTTGAATGTCGGCGGCAGCCTAGCAGAAGCGATTCTCACAGGAACAACCCCCGCATCTACCGTGTGGTGGACGTCGATTCTGGACCCCGGCGTCGGCTGACCACGCGCCATGCGGTCAGTATCCCGGCCACTCCGGCGAAAGCGAGGGCGATGTAGACGTATCGCGCCCCGTCCAGGAAGGCGTTCGCCATTGCGCCGGTCGTGTCGTCGCCGACCAGGGCGAGGTCGGGCTCGAAGCCGCGCGCCAGCAGCACGCCGGTCACGATGGACGACGCGACGGCGATGCTGGTGATGTTGCCGGCGTTGCGGGTCACGTTCACAAGCGCCCCGGTGGTGTTCATGGAAGCGTCGTCGCCCGCGTCAAGCGCGGAGGTGGTGTTCGGGACCTCCCACAAACCGAGGCCCATTCCGCTCACGAACAAGACGGCGATGATGAT
>JACZRO010000028.1 GCA_022574675.1 Chloroflexota bacterium | reverse complement strand
TCGCACGTAACCGCGCCGCGTACGCCGCCAGCCGGCCGTCCCATGACGCGGCGCCCTTCACCACGCCGGCGCGTCGTGAGATTACGTCCCATCTGGCGCCGGCCGCAGGCCGTCCATCGGCCCCGTTGACATCACATCCCGTGACCCACGCCGCAAGCCGGTCCCTTGCGAACCCGGCCTCCCCGGTCGGTCCCGGATTCCGGGAGTCCAGAGTCGCAAGCAGACCCAGGATCCAGCGTCCGTACGGCGTCTGCGCCAGTGTGACCGGCGACGGCCCCGAAACCGGCACACCGCTCAACTCAAACGCCTCGGTCAGCCGCGGGCCGTAGGAAGGGTCCTCAAAGAACACACCGATCCGACCGAATGGCGTATCTTCACGGGCAGCGGCGAGCACATCGCGCACCACCCAGCGCGCCTCTTCTGCGGGATCAGGAACGGAGATCAGCCTGAACCCGTCGCGCTCCGTTCCGTTCGTTTCGCCGGTAGCCTCCTCTGGCGATGGCACGCCCGGGAATTGCGCCATGAGGCGGTCACTTTCCTGATCGCCGGTCGCACCGATCAGGACCCGCGTCGCCGTCCTATCGACCAGCGCAGATACGAGCCCGCGGTGCTGCGGCGCTGGCTCTTCCACCAGCATCAGCACAACCCGGCCGAACCGGCTCAACTCCGGCGCGTCTGCGCGTAGCGCTTCCGCCGCGGCGTTGGCGGTGTCCGAAGCCCCGGTGAACACATCTGCGCGCGCCCGGTAACGCCGCCACAGTCCTGCGACCGACGCAGTGTGCGCCCAGCCTTTGTTCCGTTCGAGATCGGCCGGGTCGATTCCCGCCGCGTCCAGGTCGTCCAGCGTACGATGCAGGGCGCGGTGGAATCCGTCCTGTTCGCGGAAGCGGCCTAGAACTTCCGGCAGATCGGCCGACGGGTCGGTGGCGACGGCGTGGACGATCTCGGCGGCCCGTAACCGCGACAGTGGCGGTCGGCCGTCGGTTGGCCCGGCCAGCGCGTCTGCGAAGTCCTCCAGCCGCTGGAACTGTACGTTGAAAAGCGGTCCGTCAGCCGCGAGGCGACGCCGCAAAAAGAAAGCGCTGTGGAATGATGGAACGACCACCGTAACCGGGCCGAGCGGGCTGGCGCTTCGGGCGGCCGCGATCTCGTCCCGCAGCGCCTCGACCAGCCGCCCACCCAGCGGGACCCAGCGCGGACCGGGCTCGCTTGGGGTCATGCGGCATCGACCATTGCGCTGCGTGTGGTGGTCGGCCAAACGATGGGAGTGGTACCCCCGGTGAGACTCGAACTCACGCCCCCGGCTTCGGAGGCCGGTACTCTATCCGCTGAGCTACGGGGGCACGTCGACGGCTCAAATATAGCACGCCCAAAATCCCACGAGGCGGCGGCTCAACCGTATATCCGCGGCGCTCCGTCAATCGCCTTCGGACTGTCCGCGTGGGCGATGCGCCCTCGCCCCGCCCATCGGACGTCGCAGGCCTGACCCGCCCGAGGCGAACGCCGGCACCAGGATGATCGGAGCGACGAGCGTCGTAACGATAGTCATCAGGATGGCGACGCCGAACACGTCCTGTCCGATCACTCCGCTCGCCAACCCGATACCGGCGATGATCAGTGCGACCTCCCCGCGCGGAAGCATACCTATCGCCACGCGCCACGCCCCGCGGCGATTGAATCCGACCACCAGCGCCGGGAGTCCGGCGCCGACCACCTTGCTCACGATCCCCAGGATGCTGAGAACGATCCCGAAGTAGATCGCGCCGCTCATCGCTCCCAGGTCAACCTGCATCCCGATTACCACGAAAAAGACCGGCACGATGAAGTGGCCGATCTGGATCATCGGCTCTTCTATCCGGTGTTTGAGCTCCGTGTTGGAAAGCGCGAGACCCATCGTGTAAGCCCCGATGATCATCGCCAGCCCGAAGTAGATTTCCGCGATCGCGGATGCCATGAACGCGAGGAATAACGCCAGGCCGACAAGCACCCCCGGGCTGTGGAACCAGAGGAACACGTCCGAGATTCGCTTCGCCAGCATGCTCCCGATGATCATCAGCCCGAGCCAGAAGCCGATCGCCTTGGCCGCGATGATGCCGATATCGACCACCGACACTTCACCCGTGTCGGCGATGCCGATAACGACCGCCACGATCAGTATTCCGAGCACGTCGTCCACGACGGCCGCTGCCATGACGGTGGTGCCTTCCGGTGTGTCAAGACGCCGTATGTCTGCAAGGACGCGCGCCGTGATGCCTACGGAGGTCGCAGTCATGATGGCGCCCACGAACAGGGCCGGGAGCAGGGAGATCGTACTGTCAAAGCTGGCGAATCCCATGACGATGGTCGCCAGGAACCCGAACGTAAACGGCACGATCACCCCTCCGGCGGCCACAGCCGTCGCAGGGCGCATCCACCGGAAGAACTGCTGGCGGTTCGTTTCCAGCCCGGCCTGGAAGAGCAGGATGATGGCGGCGACCTGGGCGACGAAAAACAGTTCGTCGGCGACCGGAGTTATCGCCTCGATCTTCTCGCCGGCGTCGCCGATCGAGAACGGGATCTCAAAGATCGGGCCAAACGAGCCGATCTCGATGCCGCCCAACGCAAAAGGACCGATCAAGATCCCGGCTCCGAGTTCGCCAAGCACCGCCGGAAGTGAAAGGTATCGCTGCACCATCTCCCCGGCCACCTTGGCGGCCAGGATGATGATGGCAAGGAGAAAGACCAGGCTGGCCACTTCCTCAAGGGGGGATTCGGCCACGCTCAGAAGCGGCACGGGGATGTTCATGCCAGCGATGTTAGGGATGCCCCAATGCAAACGTCACTTGCAAAGCGGGCCGACTTCCGATGAGAAATGGCGGCGATCAGGCTGGGCCGTGTACGGGATCTCAATTCGCCGTTAGCACCCTGACGGGATTTAAATTGCCGAGTACGGCGTCGTAACTCATAAGGGCGATCAAATCCCCGTCCCGGTTGTACGCCCGTACTTCCGCCGTTTCCGCCAGCGTTCGCTTGCTCCCGTCGCCCCCGATGGCCAGGTCAACAGGCTGGCCATGGTTCACTGCTTCCTCCTGGAGAGGATCTATCACAACGGCAGGCAGTTCCATTAACGCCGCGTCAATGGGGTACAGCAGCCGCTCCCACTCGCCGGCATTTTTGGCCTGTTCGATCTCATCCAGCGTCACCGCATCATTCAGCGTGAACGGACCCACCTGCGATCGAACAAGCCCGGCGAGGTGCGCCGTGTTGTCGAGCGCAAGGCCGAGGTCGTGGACCAGTGACCGGGCGTAAAAGCCGCTTCCGCACTCGATCCTCAATCCCAGCGTGGGCGGCTCCCGCGACGTAATCTCCCATGACGTGGTCTCAAGGGAATAAACCACAACATCGCGCGCCTCTCGATCGATCTCTTTCCCGGCGCGCGCCAGCTTGTACAGCCGGACGCCGTCTATCTTCACCGCGCTGTACATGGGCGGGACCTGGCTGATCTCTCCCTTGAACCGTGGAAGAAGGGCCTCGATGGCCTCCCGGGTGATCGCCGACGCATCGGACTCTGCCGTCACCCGGCCAGAGGCGTCGTACGTGTCGGTTGCGGTTCCGAACCGGGCTGTGGCCTCATACACCTTGCGGCCCCGGACGAAACGGTCGATGAACCGCGTCGCCCGGCCGATGCAGATAGGCAACACCCCGGTCGCATCCGGGTCCAGCGTCCCCCCGTGCCCGACCTTCCGCTGGCCGGTCACCCGCCGGATCACCCGGATCACGTCCATCGACGTCATCCCGGCCGGTTTGTTGACGTTCAGGAAACCGCCGGTGATCTGCGGCGGCCGTTCAATTCGAGGCGTGCCAGCTCGGGGCGATCCATGACTCCCGGGGGCGCTTTCCCGGCTCACGTCAGCGTTTCGATCTGGCCGATCTGGCGTGGACGGCCCGGTCACTGGCGTTCCTCGGACGACGTGGACGCCGTCTCGTCGGGGTTGGCGCCGGATTCGGACTCGGTCTCGTCGTTCTCGTCTTTAAGCCTTGGCCGCAGGCTGTCTTGCCGGGCCACTTCGTCCATCATCTTGAGCATTTCCGCGCCCTCTACCAGGGCAGAGTCAAGGTGGAAAACCAGGCGCGGAACGTGCCGGATGTGAATCCGCTTGTCGATCTCACGCCTGAGATACCCGGCGGCTGACCGAAGGGCCTCCAGGCTTCCTTCCCGGGCCTTATCGTCGCCGAGCGCGCTTATGTACACATGTGCCGTGGCAAAGTCCGCCGTGCACTCGACGCGCAGGACCGAAGTCATCGGCGCCAGCCGGGGATCGGAGATCGACTTGTCGATCAGCCGTCCCAGTTCGCGCTGCAACGTAATGCTGACGCGCCCGTTTCGCCTGTTCATAGCTCGTCCAGTCGGGCTCAATAGTCTCCTCTCCCGACGGGAGAGGGTGGAAGAGAAGTCTTATCGTACAGACGCCGCCGCCATAACGGCCGCCTTGTTTTTGCCTGCGGGTGATCCAGAGGATCGGGGAGGTTTCAGAGTCCCCTTTCCTGACCGGATAGGGCGAGGGTGAGGGAGAAGTCTGATCGTAGAAATGCGCTCGTTTACCATCGAAGAGGTATCAGCTCACCGGCCCGCTAGAGCAACCGGGTGGCGCAGTCCGGCCCGCAGTTCAACGGGCATACCCAGATACGTGACGCCACATCCGCCCCGAGGACCGGGGAGCTATCCGCGGTCTTGAGCGTTACGACGCCCCGGTACGGAGCGTGTTCCAGGATCTCTACCTCGACACCGGGCACCAGGCCGTTAGACACAAGATACTCCAGAAGGTCCGGATCTTCCTCCGGAATACGGTCAAGCCGCAGGGGCTGGCCGACCGGGGCCTCGTCGATCGTCGAGCTCGCGGGGCACGGGCTGTAGCCGCTCCCGGGGATCGGGTGCCCGAACGGGCACGTCTTCGGATTTTTGAGGGTGGTCCGTATTCGTTCCTCTAACTCATCGGAGATGGCATGTTCCAGGCGGTGCGCTTCAGCGTGCGCCTTGACCAGGTCCAACCCCAGCATGTCTACCACCATCCGCTCGGCAAGCCGGTGCCGCCGCACCATCTGCTCCGCTAATCGAGTGCCTTCAACCGTGAGTTCGATCTCCCGGCTTGAGCTGTGCGTGATCAGCCCCTCGCGCTCCATGCGCCGGAGCATCCCGGCGATCGAGGGCGCAGAGGTGCCGAGGCCCTCGGATTCCGGTGTGCGCCTTAACTGGGCCACCAGGTTGGCGTGCGTGACGGCCAACCCCTGTTCCCGGACCATGTAGATCGAGAGCAGATAGTTTTCGGCGGCCTGCGTCAACCGCGGTTCAACCGCGCCGGACTTGCCGCGCGGTTTACCAGAGGAGGTCTTCCGAGTGCGGCGAGACGGGATCTTCGAGTCAGCCTTGTCAGCCATCGCAGGTTGAGGCTAGCAACGGGGATACCCGGCGTCAACGATTGACGTTGCAGCCGGCCGTCGGTGGGCGGGCCACGTGTGCGCCGCCGACATGCCGATTCCACGTTGGCGGTGACAATCGCGGGTGCTAAAATCGACGATCGCGAGCAAGCGCGTCCCTGTCCAGCGCCAGACCAGCGTCACCGGGAGCAACAGCGCATGCATACGCACGCTCCGGAGTAGCTCAGCGGTAGAGCGGTCGGCTGTTAACCGATTGGTCGCAGGTTCGATTCCTGCCTCCGGAGCCAAAAGACCGTTTCGAGAACGAAGCGCTCTCGTATCTGCCCGCGCCTTCGTTCTGTAAACGTCGGCGCAAATCCTGCGCCCACCACATGCCTAGCTCGTCTGCAACCTGCCTATCCCGATACCCAGGAACACCAGCGACAACCCGATGGCGTTGTTGAGGATCATGTTGCCGGCGGCCCAGAGGTAACGGTCGTCGCGTATCAACTGGCTCGTATCGAATGCGAACGTAGAAAACGTCGTGAACGCCCCCAGGAATCCGACCAGCACGACGATCCGCGCCTCGCCCGAGAGCAGGTTGTGGTTGTCAGCCAGCGAATAGATCAGGCCGAATGCAAGCGAGCCGAGGGCGTTCGCCGTCATCACGCCCCACGGAAAGTCGGTGCTCGCCGCTCGCTGAATCCAGGTGGCGACGGCGTACCGGCCAATTGTGCCGAGACCGCCAGCCGCAAACAGGAACAGGAGGCGTTCCATCAGGTAGACGTTCCCGATGGGCGCGCACAGGGAGACGGCCTGTTCGTTGGACTCCCCAACCCGGCTAACTCGCGAATCTCAGGCAGCTCATCGTCCGCGTGATGCCCGGGATTGCGTGGATCCCGTCACGGAGGACGGACCCGAGTTCGCCCAGGTCGTCCGACTCCAACACCGCTATCACGTCGTACGGGCCTGTAACGCGGTCGGCCTGCAACGTTGCCGGAAGCGCTCTGACCGCGGCCAGCACACTGGTGCCGGTTCCCGGCGAGGCCTCGATGAGGAGATAAGCCCGGACCTTCATGGCTTGTTTCCCCTGATTTCAGGGATTTCTGGACTCTGGGACGGCGTTGGGTAGGCGACGCATTATAGTGTGTCGCCCCGCGGGTTCCCAAAAGATGACCCGGGGGAGACAACCCGCGCCTATATTTTGCGACCCGTCGGCCCCGCCTCGAACGGGAGATGAATTTGAAGAGCGACGACCAACCGGCAAGTGACGCCGCGGTCCAGTTCACCGACATGGCCTCGCGCTACGCGACCTCCGTGCCGCACAGCACCGGCGATAGCCTCCAGATACTGGGCCGATTCGCTGAAGGCCGGCGCTATCGTGCTGGCCTGGACGTGGCCACCGGCCCCGGATTCACGGCGTTCAAAGTAGCGCCGCTCTGTGAAAGCGTCATCGCTTCGGACCCGGCTCCCGGGATGCTTGAGCAGGTCGAATCGCTGGCAGGGCAGCGCGGCATCGAAAACGTCTCGACCCGGCTCGCATACGCCGAAGACCTGCCGTTTGAAGACGGGGCATTTGATCTCGTCACATGCCGCACGGCCCCGCACCACTTCAAAGACCTCGCACGTAGCTTGAGCGAGATGCATCGCGTGCTGGAGCCCGGCGGCGCCCTGCTACTCGTGGACACCGTCACGCCGGAAGATCCAGCGCTCGCGGCGTGGCAGAACGAGATTGAGGCCCGGCGCGACGGTACGCACGTCCGCGACCGCTCGCCCTCGGAGTGGCGCCGGTTGATCACGGACGCCGGGCTACAGATCGACGAAGAAGCAATGACCACGGTCGATATGGACGTGGACAGCTGGCTCGACCGTTCCGGGACGCCCGAGGATGAGGCGGCGCTGCTCAGGGAGGAGTGGCGTTCTGCCCCGGACGACGTCAAACGAGCGTTCCTGGTCGAGCCCGTCGAAGGCGCCGATAACGACAACCACACCTTCTCCTGGCCCGTCTACGTCTGCCGGGCGCACCGGCCAACAGAGTGATCGGAACCGGCAACTGAGCGTTGATCCGTCATCCCGAGCGTAGGCGAGGGACCTTCACCGCGCGACCAGCCGTCATCCACGCCGGATCGAAACTCCAACGCCGGGCGCCGTCCAGACGCCGGCCCCTCAGGCCGGCCATGTCTCCGACGACCACCCGGCTTCCCAGAACGGCCATTCCTGGCGCGGGCTCGAATCCCCTCTCCGGGCGGGAGAAGGCCAGGATGAGGGAAAAGCCCGGCAATCGCCCACGGCCTTAGGCGCATCCGACAGTGGTCGCGCGCCTGTCGGGCTCAGACTTCCAACGTCCAGGCGGCTTCCCAGAACAGCCACTCCTGGCGCAGGCTCTCCTCGAACAACGTCGCCATCCGCTCACGTTCGCCCTCAGAGGCCTGTTCGGCGAGGCGGTCCGTGAACTCGCGCAACCAGGCCGTCACGTCCCGGTACCCGGGGGCGTTGTACCCCTGCACCCAGCGCGCATGCAGCGAACCCTCCGCCGCGGTCAGGTTCTTTGCCAGACGGCGGCCGGCATCGTCATAGCCCCACTGGCACGGGAGCATCGCCGCTGCGATCTCGGCGATCGACCCGCTGTACGCCGTGGCGACCAGGTGCTGCGTGTAACTCACGGTCGCGGGCGACGGGCGCGTCCGCGCCAGTTCCTCAACCGTGATCCCGAAATCGGCGCAAAACGAGCGGTGAAGCGCCATCTCCGAGTTCAGCGTCTCATCCAGCATCTTCGCCCAGCGGCCCATCGACTCCACGTCCGGCGATTTCGCCGAGGCGATGGCGATCGCGCGGGCGTAGTCGATCAGGAACAGGTAGTCCTGCCGCATGAAGTAGCTAAACCGGTCGAGCGATAGCGAACCGTCACCGATCGCCTTGACGAAAGGGTGATCGTAGTGCGTCGCCCGCCACTGGGCGTCGAACCGGTCCCTGAGCTCCTCCGTGTACCCGGTTACGTCGCTTCTGCCCACGTCAGGCCCTCACTACCTCGATCGCGGTCCCGGGCCGAACCGAGCGCAGTACCGTCGGATCGCCCTCGATCATGCCAAGAACGTTGACCGCGCTCGCGGGGCGAATCTCGTCGCCCTGTGACATCGGCGTCGGCCCAAAAAACAGGCACAACGCGCTCCCCGGCGGCCAGTAGGCGATCGCGCCCAGCTCTACCGTCTCCTGTGCGGTGTCGTCCCCGTCGGCGGATACGGGAATCGAGAAGTAGATCTCGTCTCCCCAGATGCTCGCGGAAGCCGTGATCGGGAGGGCGTCCCACACCATATCCGCCGTCGGCGAGTCGTTGAGCTCACCGTCGATCGCTACATCGCCCGCACGGATAGTGATCCTTCGTTCTGACGTTTGGCGCCCCGGCATTCGTCGCTCCGTCCTGTTCGCGTCTTCAGTCGTCTTGATCCATCAGGCCCGATCCGCTTTCCACCGCTCCCACAGCCGGCGCGTTTCTTCGTTGAACGGGTAGTACGGACTCGGCGACTCGCCGGTCCGTCGTGTGTGGTCCAGGACCGCCTCCTCCATCTCATCATGCTCGATCGCCCACGGGAGGATCTCCTCGGCGAGCTGAGACGGGAGTACCACGACGCCATCGTCGTCGCCCATCACAATGTCGCCGGGCCACACGAGGACACCGCCGCACTGGATCGGCCCGTTCACCTCGTACGGCAGGATATGGTCCTCGCCGACGATCGAGGTCGTGCCACCCGCGTACACCGGGAAGCCGTACGCCGCCACGGCTGCGCCGTCCCGCACCGCCCCGTCCGTCACCAGCCCCGCTCCGTTGCGCGTCAGGATCCGTGAGTAGACCACATCGCCGCCCGTCGAGACGTTCGAAAGCCGCATCGCGTCGGTCACCAGGGCGTAACCGGGCCCGACGCTGTCCACCGCCTGCCAGCGGGGCGTCTCGTTGAAACCGTCGCCGTGCGCGCCGGTGGCGATCCGTTCCGCCAGGTCCGGCCGCACCGGGAGGCTGCGCAGAGTAACCGCACGGGCGCACAACCGGCGGCCCGGTGCGATCGACTTCACGCCGTCCATGAAGACCCGGTGGTAGCCCCGCTGGCGGAGGGCGCTCAACACGGTCGCGTTAGACACGTCGGCGAGTCGGGACAGCAGCTCGTCCGAGACCTGTGCGGTGGGCTCGATCACTTCAACTCCGATTCACGCCCGATGAGCCGGATCACGCCTTGTGAGCCGATTACTGGCGGACGGACGTACCAGTTGGTGCAGGCGACCGGGACATTACGACTCGTCAATGAAGCCGTCGGTCGTCCGGTTCCGCCCCCGTTAAGCAAGGCGCGGCAGTATAGCAAGGGGCATTCCGCTCCAGGCCTGCGCGGGCGTCGTTTGCTAGACTCGCCACGCTCTCCGTTCACACCGCGGTCGGCACGACAACTACGTTTGACTCCGGGCGGCACGACACACCTGTTGGGCCCCGGGCGCACGAATTTCACAGTCCGGAGGCTCTGTTGGACCAACGCCAATCCATCGGTCATCGATTCAACGCCTGGCGTCGGGCCTGGGACGAGTCCCTCAACCCACGAGGGCGTGCGCTGATATTCGTAGGGATCATCGCCCTGGCTGTCGTGGCCCTGTTGTCCGCAGGCGGCGGTGTGTCCAAAGGTGGGGTGTTTCTCTCGGTGTACATCGCGGCCATAGTGACACTGCTGCTGGCGCGCCGAGGGTATTTCGCGGACCGCGTGACCGTGATCCTGGACAGGGGTGGCGAGAGCGTCGAGGCCCGCCTGCAGATACGTCCCATCCTGAAGCGTGACCGCGTCCGGCCGCTGTATGAGACGGCGTCGATGACCGCAGAAGAAGCATCCGCCGTATATCCGCCGCACACGCGCGTACTCGGGATCGTCCATGAAGGGGACGTCCGGGCTTACCCGCTTGCCGTCTTGAGCTACAGGGAGTCCATCCACGATACGGTCGGAGGCGTGCCCCTGCTGGTTACCTGGGCGCCCTTCTGTTACACCGGCCGGGTCTTCCTTGCGCCTTCACGGAGCGGGACGCCTGCCGGGGGGACGTACACCGGGGACGCGCCGTTTCGGGTCGGTTCAACGGGCCGGGTAGTGGTCAACTCTCCTGTGTTGTACGAGCTTGAAACCGGGGCACAGTGGCTCCAGTACCAGGGCGCCGCGCTGGACGGCCCAGATATCGGGGCCAGGCTGTCCGAGATACCGTCGCTGAACACGACACTGGCGGCGTGGATGGACGCCTACCCTGATACTCGGGTGCTCGACGACCGTGTCGCGCCCCTGGGCGACCTGTTCGACCGTTACTACTCAAGCGGCCGGGCGGGCATGCACCGCGCCCCCCATCGCGACCCGCGCTGGCCCCCGAAAGAGATCGTCTCCGGGGTCTCTATCAACGGCGACGTCTGCGCCTTCCCGATGTCGTGGCTACAGATAGAGCCGGTCGTGAACGAGGAAGTCGGCGGCGTGCCGCTCGTGGTCGCTTACGAGGAGCATAGCGCTTCAGTGTTGGTGTTTCGCGCGGAGATCGGCGGGCGCCGACTTACCTTCGAGGCCGATGAGGACGAGCAATATGAGGAGGACGAGCAGGACGAACAACTCGAAGAGTCGGAAAACGACTCACCGGCCGGCGCCTCAGTTGTTGAGAGCGACGATCCGTCGGACAACGACTGGGTCGAACAAGAAGAACCCGACTACGAGCCGATGATGCTCCGCGATCTCGAAACCGGTAGCTGGTGGCACGCGACCAACGGGACCTGTGTCGAGGGAGAACTCGCCGGCGAAAGCCTTGAGCCGGTCGTTGCCGGGCTGTCGTTCTGGTTCGCATGGACGAACTTCCACCCGTCGACCCGGTTGCCCCCTCGCCCCGATCTGAGCGGCCTCGCCCCGGCGACCGACGAGGGCGAATAGTGTCATGGCTCATCCCGAGGGACCCGGCCTCAATAAGGACCCCGATCGGACCCTGACCGGCATCGTGCTGGCGGGCGGCTCCTCATCCCGGCTGGGCCGGTCCAAGCCGCTCGTCGTACTGGGAGGCCAGCTGGTCCTGGCGCGCGTGAAGGCCGTCCTCGACCGGGTGTGCGACGAGATCGTGCTGGTCGTCGCGCAAGACCAGGATGACGCGACGCCGGACACAGGCTTGGCGCTCGGGATGCACGTCGTGGCCGATCGCTTGCCTTCCGCCGGTCCGCTCGCCGGGATCGAGGCCGGACTGAAGGCCACCGGTACCCCGCTGGCGTTCATCGTAGCGGCCGATCATCCGTTTCTTTCGTCCGGCCTGATCACGGGGATGGCTGGCATGGCCGCTGCCGGCCCGTTTGACGCCGTGGTGCCTTCAATCAATGGCCGTCTGGACCCGCTCCACGCCGTCTACGCCCCGCCGGCATGGCTCCCCCTCGTGTCGTCGGAGTTGGACGCCGGGCGCCGTTCGATCTATGACCTTGTTAACCGGGCCGTCGAATCCGGCCGTCCGCGGGTCAAGATTATGGAGAAAGACGAACTCGCGTCGTACGACCCCGGTGGCCGAAGCCTGTTCGACATCGACACGCCGGACAGCCTTGTTGAGGCTCGCCGGATGCTTGGTCACGCCGGCGTGGTCCGGCCGGACATTCGGCGCGGCGGCCTCTGACAGAGCGGACGAGCACGACCCGCATTGCTGGCGGCGCCCCGCTTATTCGTACCGCAGGGCCTCGGCCGGGTAGATCCGCGAGGCTTGCCGGGCCGGGATGTAGGTCGTCACCAGCGAAGCCACCATGGCGACCGCCACGATCGTGGAGACCGTCAGCCACGGGATATCGAACGATATGCCTTCCACGCGGTCGCCAAAGTCGTTAATGATGTTCCAGGAGATCAGCGCGCCCAGCCCCACCCCGAGCGCAGAGCCTAGGACCGTCACGAACATCGACTCCAGCAGGAACTGGACCTGGATCATCCGGCTTTTGTAGCCGATGGCGCGCATCATCCCGATGGCGTGCCGGCGCTCGACCACCGCTCTAAACGAAAGCACGCCCAGCGACGCCACGCCGACCACCAGCCCGAGACCCATGAACCCCTGGAACAACCGGTTGAAGGCATTGTTCTGGGAGATGCCTATCTTGATCTCGTCCAGGGTGTCGATGGCCTCCATGCTGTTATCCAGGAAAGCCGTTTCCATGGCCGCCGCGATGCGACCGGCGTCGGCGCCATCCCTCAGACGAATCCTGAACGTGGTGAGCGGTATCGACTCACCGGAGAGGTCCTCGAAAATATCGGCGCGTGTAATCAAGTTGGCGACCGGGCCGCCATCGAACTCAAAGGTCTCGGCAAACAGGTCCATCGCCCCGATCACCGTGCGCGTTATGACGGCGCCGCGTCCGCGGATCTGGCGCAATTCCAGGTCGACCGCCTCGATCGGCCCGTCTTCATGTTGGGCCAACCCCTCGATGGAGAACTCCGCGCCGCCGAACCGGAACCCTCCGCCATCAGATTCCAGGAGGTCTGCGCTCACTATGGCAAGTGACGGATCGGCCGCCAGCGCATTCCAGACGGCCCTCGACACCGCCGCCGGATCGTCTAGCGGCGTATCGGCCGGCAGATATGCGGGGTCGAAATGCGTGATCTCAAGCAGCGTCTCTTCGAGATACCTCCGCTCAGCCCCGCGAACCCCAAGCGACCGGAACCGCCGTTCGTCAGCGCCCGGCTGCCTGGCCTCGGCCGGGATGTCCGTATGTGCGGCGATCACGACGAAGTCCGCCGGATCCAGGTTGGGCGCCCGTTCGATCGCAGACTCGATATCGGTCACCGGCAGGTCGATGCTCGTTTCGGCCCGGATGTCGAACCCGCCCGTCACGCGATCCGGCGTCTCGTCGAGATCGCTGCCGATGCCGTTGAGGATCGCGAACACCATCATCGTGAAGATCACGAGGGAAAACATCGCGACGGTCAAGCCGGTCCGGAACTTGGCCTGCATCGGGTAGGCGATTGCCGGTTTTAGAATCGCCTTGACCTGTGGCGAACCTCCGAACGCCGCCTCAAGTCCGCGGGCGATCAGGTCAGCGTTGTACATCAACAACCACACAGCGGAGGCGACCATCCACGTCCCGGACAGGATGAACATCTCGACGCCCGCGCTCAGCTCTCCGGTCAGCCAGTTGAGCGCATCGAATGGGAGCGCCCAGAAGACCAGCACCGTGGCCCCCATGAACGTGTACGCCATTCGATCTGTGAACTCCTCGCGCAGACCGCTCCGCCGGAGGATCAACCTGATCATGAGGCCGGCCCCGACCAGCGTCAGGCTCACGCCCATTCTCCACGGCGCTGCCTGATCGATGGAAACACCCCACAACGCCAACAGGACGCCAAGGATCACCAATGGCCAGCCGATGGCGAGGTAAGGCTGGAACACCCGGAACAGTGCGACCGCGGCAAGGATGAGCCAGGGCAGGATCAGGAGATGCAAGAGCAACATCGCCACCGGGAACACCGCGCCCTCCTGGCGGCGATGCGCCGTCACGGCGCGATACAGGTAATAGATCGGCCCGAGAACCGCCTGTCCAACGCGGATCAGGCGGGTCAGGAGCGGAGGCGTGTCGGAAGGAACGAGCTCCTGCGGCAGGTCACGGATGGCGACCACGATATTGAGCCGGCTGACACGGTAGGCGGACACGGCGACCGTCGCCAGCGTGAGAAGCATCCCGGCCGAGAACGCCGCGACGACAGACGTCAGCGTGAAGCTGTACTGGAACGTGAACGCAGAGTCTTCCTCCTCCCCGATGATCCCGGCCATCATCTGGACGAGCACCAGGCTCGCCAGGATGCCGAGAACGGTCCCGATCAACGCCGCCCCGAGCGCGTAGGCGAACCCTTCATACGTGAACATCTGGACCAGGTGTCGTCGTTTGGTGCCAATGGCGCGCACGATCCCCATCTCCGTCGACCGGGACGCTGCGAGCATCACGAACACGAGGAATATCAGGAGCAACCCGACGATGATCGAGAACGACCCGAAAATGGCGAAGAACGTGAGGAAGATGTTGCCGAATAGTTCGGCCAGTTCCAGGCCATCTCGCTTCAGCTCATCGACCGCCAGCACCTCAAGCCCGGCAAAAAGCGCCGTCACCGGTACGACGAGGTCCCTGCGCCCCGATGATTCAGGGGACGATTCAATCGCCACGAGGATGTGTGCCGCCAGCGTGGAATCAGCGGCCTTTGACCGAAACACATCCGTCACTTGAACGTCGGGCGCGGCGCTGAACGGCCCCTGGTCGGAGAGCGCCTCGCCCGCGGACGCGAGCAGGGCGGCGGTCTCGGGCGCCAGGCCGGCCCGGTTCGCCTCGAGGTAAGCCAGGACGTCCGCCCCGGCCCCGATCTGGACGAGTGAATCCAGCAGCGATACCGCCGCGGTGAAACCATCGGGGGAGCTTGCGAGGGCCACGATAACCTGCCCGGCCCCGCCAGGCCGATCCAGGACTCCGCCAGGCCCGTCCAGGACGCCACCAGGCCCCACCAGGTTCCCTGGCCCCCCTGGGCCCGCAAACAACGCGGCGATGAACTTGTCGCCGATCGCTGCCAGCAAATGCTCGGACGCGTCGGTGTCCGAAAGGGGAACCAGCAGCGCGCCAACCTGCGAGGCACGTCGCGCTGTGACGGTGTCACCGGGCGGCAGCTCGGCGATCAAGACCCGGAGATTCTCTTCAGCGCTGCTGCTTAACACGCCGTTGCCGCCGCTGTCGGCGTATGCGTTCAAAATCTCGATCACGTCCGGCGTGCGCAGCACATCGAAAAGACGCTGCGCCACGACCGGGTCGGTGAACTCGATTCGCAGGGTCTCCGCCACATCTTTTGCGACGTTTACGCCGTCCCTGACGCCCCCGGTAGCGGACAGGTCGATTCGATTGACCTGGCCTTCCCGATCCATGATCCGCCGCATGGCGCCGAGAGACATGATCGCCCGATGGTCGTTGGCAGCGAGGCCGCCTTCGCGTACGACCGCCCGCGTCGTGAAGGAGTGCCGGCCGGTGGGCGATACGATCACGATCTCATCGCCGGCCCGTGCGTCGAGCTCTTCCGCACCCGACTCGTTGATCAGGACCTCGTCATCGCCGAGTTCATCGAGCCGGAACAGTTGTCCTCCGAGGGTACGAATATCGCCGAACCCGTCCTGGCGCTCTACGTCAAATCCGACGACCGTCATCCTGGACTCGGTGAGCTGGGAGCGAGTGTCCAGGACCGGCAGGATCTCCCGTATCTGGGGCATAATCCCGTCGATCCGGTCGTCTGCCATCGCGATGCCGAGTACGAGGGATAGCGTCTCGGCGTCGATGTACCGGTCCGTGAAAAAAGCCGTCCCATCCGGGTTATCGGCGAATACCTGGCTCTCCGCGCTGCCGCCGATCTGCGGCGTGCGCAGGCGCAGGTCCGTGTGACCGAGCGCGTCCAGGACCACGCCCCGTATGGAGCCGGTCACGGTATCCCCGATCGCCAGGGAAGCGGAGATGATGGTCGTGGAGAGCATCAGCCCGACCACGATCAGCACCGTCTGGGCGCGCCGTCTCGGGATGTTCCGAATGGCGAGCTTCATCAGGATGCGATTGCGAAGGGCCATCGTGATTATCGCGAGGCTTGCGATCGCAAGGATGACGACGAGCGTGATGGCGAGTCCCGCCATCGGTACGCCAAAAAGGTTTTCCAAAGTCCGGCTTAACTCTCCCCGGGACCCGGGTCTTCGATCCGCCCGTCACGCATTCTCACAATCCGGTGCGTACGGCTCCCCACCTCTTGCGTGTGCGTTACCAGGACGAACGTCTGTCCATGCTCTTCATTGAGTTTGCACAATAGGTCCATGAGCTGGGTGGTGTTCTCAGAATCCAGGTTGCCCGTGGGCTCGTCAGCCCAGACGATAGCGGGGTCGTTAGCGAGCGCCCGCGCGATCGCAACGCGCTGGATCTGTCCGCCGGACAACTCATTCGGGTTATGGTCGGCCCAGTCCACCAGCCCAACCTGTTCCAGCTTCTCCATAGCCCTCGCGCGCGCCTCCTTCGACTTGACGCCGGCGAGCACGAGCGGCAGCTCAACATTCTCCCGGGCTGATAGCACCGGTAACAGATTGAACGACTGAAACACGAACCCCATAGATCGCGCCCGGTAGTCACTTAACGCGTCGTCTGACATGCCCCGCAGGGGCCGGTTGTCGATCGTGATATCGCCGTGATCTATAACGTCCAGGCCGGAGAGGCAGTTCAAAAGGGTAGTCTTGCCCGAGCCGCTGGGCCCCATGATGGCGACCATCTCTCCGCGAGCCACCGATAGGCTGACGCCTTTCAGCGCCTCGACCACCACGCTACGCGAACGGTATGTCTTGTAGACGTCTCTGGCCTCGATGATCCAACCGTTTTCCACGCCGAGACTCTCCTGTAGGGACTCATCAGATCGCCCCGCCGTCAGGTCAACCTCCCTATATTGGTACGGAATCCGCCCCAACGCTATACCCCGCTAGAGATATTTATGGTTGTTCTATGACGAGAGTGATCCTGGTACGACACGGCGAGACTGATTGGAATGTGGTGGGGCGGGCCCAGGGTCAGAACGACCAGCCGCTGAACGAGCGCGGGTTGGCTCAGGTAAACCTGGTCGGCCGACACATCCGGGAACATTTCGATGTCGAAATGACCTGGTCGAGTGACCTCGCAAGGTGCGCCCGTACGGCTGAAGCCCTGGGCGCGCCGCTCCGGTTGACCGAAGCGATGCGCGAGATCAACTTCGGTGAGTGGGAAGGGCGGCGCTGGGAGGAGATTCGCCGGGAAAGCCCGGAGGGGATCGGTCAATTTATGTCCGGCGATCCGCAGTTCCGTCCGCCCGGCGGCGAGTCGATGAGCGACGTCGTGGGGCGAGCGCGCCGGTTCATCGAAGAAACGCGCTTGCTCGACGCCGACGGTGATGTCGCCGTCGTGGGGCACGGCGGTTCGCTCAAGTGCCTGTTGGTCGTGCTATTGGAACTGCCTGAAACCGCCGTAGGCCGGTTTCACTTCTCTAACGGCGGCCTGAGTGTTGTGGGCGTGAACAACGGCTCGGCGACACTTATGACCCTCAACCAGACCGCGCACCTGGACGGTGCGGCGCCGATCACCTAGCGCTCGGAGTCGGGCTTTCCGAATCCGTCAATGATTAAGTACTTGCAGAATGGGTCGCCCTCTGTGAGGCAGGCGATCCGTTCCACCGGCGCCGCTGTGAATGCGGCGATGACCGCCGTGTCGTAACTGCACAGCTCCGGGTTGTTCCTTGCAGCGGAACGGAACGGGCAGTTCATCAGGCTGATGGCAATTCCGCCGGGTTCCTCGCTTATTTTGGGCGCAAAGTCTTGTTCGCGAAGCAAGTCGATCAGTCCGGCGACCCCGCTGCCGCCAGCCTGATCAACCGATTCACGGGCCATGTCCTCCATGATCTCGCCGAGAACCTGTCCGCCTGTGCGGCCATTCAGCGACTCGGCTTCCCGGGCGGCTAGCCTTGAGACCAGTTGACCGAGCATGTCGTTGTAACGCTTGGGAAGTGTCTCGTGGCCGCGCTCGGTCAATGAGAACGAGAACTCTGGCCTCCCCGTGCCGCGCCGGATCTCGGTGAAAGTGACCAGTCCGTCGCGTTGCAGAATGTCGAGATGGCGTCGGATGGTCGCGGGCGCCAGGCCGAACTCTTCGGCGAGGCCGCTGACCGTGGAGGACTCACGGCTCTGAATGAGCACAAGAATCCGGTCCCGGGTCGATGATGATGGCATGGGGGTCGCCATTCCACGCACTTGCGAAATCGGCGTCAGCGTAGGAACGCAGCTGTCATGTTCGTCAAAGTGAACGAGGCCTGAGCCGCTGTACGATCTGGCTAACCCTATCATGCAGCCGACCGCTTGCGTGCGCCTCCAGGCCCGTTATGTTGGGTCGGGGAGGGCCCTTATGGCGTCAGAACTGGTATAGTAGGAAGCTGGCCCCAGGCCCCTTGTGTGAGTTGGCGGGCCTCTTTTTTTGTACCTGACGCGGCCCTGACCGACGAAATGTCTGGACCCCCGCCTAAACCGGGCGGGGTCAGCCGCTGGGAGGAACGCCCGTTGGCGACGCAGAAACCCGCAACCGCTACCAGGAAGTCCGTTTCAAAATCGAAGGCCGGTTCCAGGACCGCCGCAGCCGCCAAAACAGCGGTAAAGACGAAACCAGCGGCAAAAACTTCCAGGGCGACGACGAAAACCAAAGTCACGGTCGCCGCCGATACCGCAGGACAGGCCCCCGTCGAGAAATCGTCCGAATGCAAGCACACCTGGCTCATCGAGCCCCCGAACGGCCCGACCAGTAACGGCTCATGCACGGTCTGCGGGCAGACGCGCGAGTTCCGCAACTCCTACGAGTACACACCGTCCTGGACCGCACGATCCGGAAAAGCGGCCGCCGGGAAAGCAGCCGCCGCGAAAGCGACAGCGTCGAGCGGTGGTCCCGCCAGGGCTGCATCCACGGGCAAAAAGTCTGACTCTGCGGGCAAATAGTTCAGTCCGGCGTCCGACTCCCTAACGGAACAGATCAGTTTTTGGACTGCGTTGGAGCGCGCGGGCGCTGCCGGAATCAGACATCTTGATCTGAAGGCCGCGGACTATCGCCGCCGGGACGCCTCCGAACTCTCCCATCACGAGTTGAGCGGCTGACGCTATCTCATCGGCCACCGCGACCACGGTCCCCAACAATATCCGGCCATGATCGTCTCCTCGGCCCCGCGCATCATCCAGGGGCTCGATACCTGCGACACCAACCGCAACGTTTGTGCTGCCCTCGCGCCAGGGTCTCCCGAACGAGTCGGACACGATCACTCCTACGGGGACGCCGGCGCGTGATTCCAGCGTTGACCGGATCACGCGGGCGGAACCGTCCGGGTCTCGGGGCAGCGTGATCACCTGGCTCTGGACCGCTGAGTTCGAGCTGTCGACCCCGGCATTTGCGCATATCAGACCGTGGACCGTCTCGGTAATCAGCACGCCTGGCGCCGCCCGGACGATCCGCTCAGACTGCTGGAGGATGACTTCGACCAGCCGCGGATCCTTCCGCACCGTCGCCGCCAGCTCGATCGCTCGCTCTGAGGGCCTGACCTTCTCCAGGTCCACGATCGCGCCCTCGGCTTTCGATACGATTTTCTGGGCCACCACCACTACGTCTCCGGTCGTCAGGGGAGTTCCCTGGCGCTCGACGGCGTCAAAGACCATCGCAGCCGGATCATCGCCTTCCTGCACTTCAGGGAGGCCCGTTACGGCGATTATTTCGATGCGGCGTGGCATGAATTGGATCGGAGGGCGCTTGCCGGGTTGATTGTGGTTCACTTGTGTGCCCGGCGCGCCCGGCGTATGGAGTGGATCATTATCGCCGTCCCGGCCAGCCCTGCGCCGCCGATAGTCCCCGGAGTGTGCGATTCATGCCGCCAGTTCCCCGAAGCCTCCTTTTCGTGCCCGGCAACCGGCCGGACATGTTTAAGAAGGCCGCCGACGCGCCTGCGGACGCCCTGATGCCGGACATGGAAGACGCCGTTCCGTGGGGCGAGAAGCCGGTCGCACGTCGTGAGATCGCAGCGAATCTTGAGCAGTTCGCAAGTTCGGGGGTCCCGGTGATACCCCGCCTTAATTCGCTCGACACCGGCCTCTTTGATGAAGACCTTGAGGCGGTGATGGGGACATTGATCGCCGGGGTATCGGTCGGCAAGGTCCGCAGCGCCGGAGATGTGCGGCGGATCGCCTCCGCAATCACCGCATCGGAACGCCGAAACGGGCTTCAACCGGGCTCTATCGCACTCTACCCGTGGATCGAAACGGCGCGTGCTGTTGTCGCCGCCTACGACGTCTGCAACGCTTCTCCACGAATCGCCGCAGTCTGTTTCGGCGCCGAGGACTACTCGAACGACGCCGGAATACCGAGGGACCTGGGTGACTGGCGATCTTCGACCTCCTCTGGGCATCGGGCCGGCGACGATTCGACAGGCCCGGCCCTGGCTCACGCGCGCGGCGCCATAATCGCCGGCGCAGTCGCCGCCGGCGTGGGCGCGATCGACACCCCGTACATCGCTTTCCGGGACCAGGAAGGCCTGGCGCGTGAGGTGGAAATGGCACGCTCGATCGGGTTCGACGGCAAGTTCGCGATCCACCCGGCTCAACTTGATGTGATCAATAACGGGTTTACGCCCGGCGAGGAAGAATTAGCGAACGCGGAGCGGATTGTCGACGCGGCCGCGGCCGCGGAGGAACAGGGTATCGGCGCTACGTCCCTGGACGGCAAGATGATCGATCGCCCCACGATCGTCCGCGCCCGCGCCCTCCTGGCGCGCACCGGCTGACCCGTAACGCCTGAAGCGCAACGCCTGACGGGCCACGAAGGTCAGGGCTCGATCCTCGCCAGCACCCCGTCTTCGACCAGCCGGAACTCCGGGAACGTCGCTATATCGGCGTCGGCCTCGTAAATAGGTCTGATTCCCAGGTTGTGGTCGATGATGGCGGACACCCGGTCCTGCGCTCCCGGCGGGCGGCTGTCCGGCATCCTTTCCGGGAACTGCTGCGCAAGATCGTCCCAGTACCAGTCGAACGCGATGTGCGGCACCGATACCGGCATCACCGCCCGTTCGGTCTGGGCAACGTACGACTGGTACCAGAGGCTGAACACAGTCTCTTCCGTTCGGGTGAACACAATCGGCTCCGGCCCCATCGCGTCAAACGCCGCTTCCACGTAATTGGACGCCTCGCGATCGTCGCTCAAGTCGAGGCGGCCGTAGTTCGTGGCGAGCGAGAAACCCGGCACCGCAACAAATATGGCGACGACGATAACGCCGGCGATCACCCCGCGCCTCGCAAATCGGAGGAACGGCAACGCTCTCCGCAACTCGCCGATGCCGGCCAACAAGCGCAGCGCTCCTGCCGCGATCCAGATAGAGAACAGCATGAACGCAGGAATCAGGTAGATGAATGAGTCCACCGTGCGGTAGGTGACGGCGTAAACGACCAGCAGCGCGATAGCAACCAGTTGGACCACCACGAGTGACCTCCGGCCCGCCCACACGGCCGTTAATCCGGCCAGGCCAAGCAGTACGCCCAAGAACGCGAACTGGGCGAACAGCAGATCGGCCGACGTTATTAACCGATCGATCAACTCCTTCCCGCCCACGCCGAAGGCATAACCCTGGTACACGGTCCCGCTCACCATCCACCAGAAGCCCTGGACGGTGTCCGGGTGGCCCCAGTTGAGCGCCGGCGCCTGGGACGAGGCAATCGGGGCGTAGGCGTAAACGCTGAGCCCCAGGACGCCGCCCATCGCGATCGGTAACGCGTGGCGGGCCCGCAGCGCTCGGGCGCCGCCGCCCAGTAGTCCCCAGGCCAGCAACGGAACGATCAAAGCGGCGATCGTCAGGTGGTTACCCATGGCGATGCCCGACAACAGGCCGATTCCGAGCCCGTAACGCCAGCTTGTTTCGCCCGCGCGTTGCCGGTCTCGCAGCCCCAGGGCGGCCAACAACGTTAACGATACGAACAGCGCGTTCAGCGCGTACACCTCTGTGACGGTGGCCTGAGACCACAGCTCGCGTGAGGCGGCTACCGAGAGGCTTGAAACACCGGCGGCGATGAGGATGTACCGGTCATCGAGGCGCTCAGCGACCCGCAGCGCCCGCAGGATCCGCACCGTCGCCACGAAAAGCAGGCCGATGGCGGCGGAAGCCGTCAACGCAGAGAACAGGTTTCCGTGTAACGCCTCGCTGCCGAAGGGCATAAACGCCGAAAACCCGCGCAGGGCCAACAGGTAAGTCGGATAACCGGTCGGGTGCGGGATGCCCCAGGTAAAGGCCGCTGTGAGGAGATCGCCTCCGTCCGAGGCGGAGTTGCGCCACGTGAGTCCCGGAGCCAGGGTGAGGGCGTAAAGAACGAACGCTACGCCCGCGACTCCCAGCGCGGCCAGGCCGATGCGATGTCTGTAGAGAGCGCCGGGCCAGCGTCCGGCCGGTGGCGCTGAGAGGACCGCCATCTATACGTCCGTGGCCGTTGCGTGATGTGAGCGTTCGATATTTGCCAGATTCGATCAAAGAGTGCTGGTCATAAATGAAAAGGGGGCCCGGATTAACCGCGCCCCCTTTTCATTTATGCGTGTCAGCCGACGCGCCTGCGCCGGACCGTTACTCGGCTGATGTCGCCTTTCGCTGGCGTCGGATGTAGGCGCCGGCGCCCGCGGCCAGCAACAGTCCCAGCGTGGTCACGAGAATCGCCTGCGTGGCCGTCGGCGCACTGTCACCCGCCGACGGGAGTACGGCGCCGCTACCGGCGATCGGGATTCCGATCTCACGGGTCTTGGAGCCGAGCTTGAACGTCGAGAAGCTGAATGTCTGAGCGGCGAACTTGTACCCGCCGTCCACGAAGGTGAACGTGGTCGCAAGCTCGTTCCAGGGGCCGACCGCCGGGTCTGCGGCCTTGAAGACGGCGACGCTCTGCGGGTCCTGGTTGGCGGCGAACAGGTCAGCGGTTGGAACCGTCAGGCTGATCGTCACCGGCTCGTTCAACGTAATTCCCGTCACCTCGTTGCCGTCGGTGTCGATGAACTGCACAACCAGCGGCTCCGCATTGACCGGATTGACGCCGCTGGGCAGGGAAACGAAGTCCTCTTGCTTCACTTGAGTCGGGGCGACCGATGTCCCGCCGGTCAGAGGCACGAGCTCGATCACAAGGGCGAGGGCCGTCCCGCTCGCGACAGCGTTCACCGGAACGTCGACCGTGGCGGTCGTGGCGAACTGGAAGTCGGTATCGTCGTCGGCCGGCTTAGGAATCGTGAGTGACGCGCCGGTGGACGGCTGAACGACCGCCGTAGCCGCCTGGGTCTCGCCTCCGAGACTGGGCGCTGTCGGAATGTCTGCCGGGTCAGTCGGGTCTGAACCTGTAG
>JACZRO010000027.1 GCA_022574675.1 Chloroflexota bacterium | reverse complement strand
TGGTCGCGGATTTGATGCAAGGCGACGCCCGACGGGCGCAGGCCGCGCTCCCATCCAGCGGCGGGCGGCATTATCCGCGCCCGCATGGCGCACCGCGGCGGCGCGAGCCACGCCCACGGTCGTGCGTTCGTCAATCGTGATCGGCCTCGTGGCACAGCGACCTGGGAGCGATCCGGGAGCGACCCGAACCCCCCTTGACTTCAAGAGAGCTTTAAGTTGTAACGTTCCCGTGTGGTGAAATGTACACCTGTGAAACGGGAGGCGCGGACATGACTACGGTCACCGGAAAAGACACCACGGTCAACGCTCACATCAAGGTGTGCTCTGTGGACGAATTGGAACGCGATCGGGTCCGCGTGGTGTCGGCTGACGGAAGGTCGGTGGCGGTGTTTATCGACGAAGGCAGCGTGTTCGCCGTCGATAACAGGTGTCCGCACATGGGCTTCCCCCTGGCCCAGGGCACCGTCAAGGACGGCATCCTCACCTGCCACTGGCATCACGCCAAGTTTGATCTCGCCGGCGGGTGCACATTCGATCTCTTCGCCGATGACGTCACGTCTTTCCGGGCGGAGATCCGGGACGGCGATGTGTGGCTGGACCCGACGCCTGCAGAAGAAGAACCGCGGGTTCACTGGCTGCGCAAAGTCGACGAAGGCCTGGAGCACGAGGTGCCGCTGGTACTTGCAAAGGCCATGATCGGCCTTGAGGAAGACGACGCCGGGGAAGTGCTCACCAGGGCGGCCCTCTTCGGTGTCCGCAACCGGAACGCTGGCTGGAGCGACGGGCTGTCGATCCTGACCGCGATGTCAAACATCCTGCCATCGCTGGCCCCCGAGGACCGCCCGATCGCGCTTTTCCATGCGCTCGTTCACGTGGCGCGTGCGACGGCGGGCCAGGCCGTCAACTTCGACCTGTTGCCGTTAGACACCGAGGAGACGCGGCCCGAGCGATACATCGAGTGGACGCGCCGCTTCGTCGAGGTGAGGGCGTCGGAGCCGACGGAACGGGCACTGCGTACGATGATCGACATCGGCACACCCCGGACCGCGGTGGCCGACGCCATCTTCGGCGCCAGCACTGACCACCTGTTCATGGACGGGGGCCACACACTCGACTTCGCCAATAAGGCGTTCGAACTCCTGGACCATATCGGATGGGATAAAGCTGACGAGGTCCTGACGTCTCTGATTCCGAACATGGTCACGGCACAGCGAATGGAGGAGACATCCTCATGGCAGCACCCGGTGAATCTACCGGACCTGCTATCGGAGGTGTACGAGGAGCTGGATGATGGGATCGAGGCCGGAGCGGGGCGGTTAACCGGCTGGGAAGGCCATGCGGAACTGGCGAATCAGATCCTGGACGGGGAGCCCGCCGATACGCTTGGCGTGATGGCGGACCTTGTCAGGAGCGGCGTGCCGCTTCGAGATATGTCCGCGTCGGTTGCTTACGCCGCCGCAATGCGGCTCTTGTACTTCAGGGTGAGCAACGAATTCGCCGACTGGAACACGGTCCACCACACCTTCACTTACACGAACGCCGTCGACCAGGCTATCCGCCGGGCGCCGTCGAATCCGCTGGCGCGTGGGATCTTTGACGGCGCGATGTCGGTGTACCTTGAGCGGTTCCTCAATGTGCCGAAGCAGTCCGTCCCGAGGCCGTCCGGCGGGACGCCGAGCCGGGAAGAGATACTCGAGACGTTCGATGTGCAGGGAGGGGTGGACGACACGGCCCAGCTCGTCGCCGACATGCTCGCGGAAGGGCGTCGCGAGGCGGTGGTGCGGCTTCTCGGCCATGCGCTGCTGCGCGAGGACGCAGGGTTCCACTCGTTCCAGGTGTACGAGGCCGGAGTGCGCCAATATGGCAACTTCGCCGAAACGCCAGAAGGCGACCACATCTTGATCGGCGTCTCCCGCTTCCTCTCGGCACACTCGCCCACCGTGCGACAACGGGGCCAGACCTTTGAGATCGCCGCACGCCTGCACCGCGGGGAGTCGCTGGCGGGCGATTAGGAGGCGCGTCGGCAGCGCTGACGGAGGCCGCCGGGGAGGCGGCGTCACCCGACTTTGCCGATCCCGGCCCGGGTGATTGCGTTGGTCGATTCGGAGATGTTCGTAAGGGGGCTGTGCCAGAGGGATGGTTGGCGAACGTAGTCGTTGTTCGGTGATACCACCGATTTCGTGCCACACACTGTCGCGTGGGGTTGGCGGATCAGTCGCCCGGCGCTTCCTCCAGCAGACGCCTCGCGCCGGGACCGCGGGCGGCCAGAACATCGTCGGTATTAAAGAGGGCGCAACTCTCCAGCGAGAGACAGCCGCAACCGATACATCCGTTCAGGTTGTCTCGCAGCCGTTCAAGCTCGGAGATACGGTCGTCGAGAACGGACCGCCAGGCGCTCGAGAGTTGCGCCCAGTCGTCACGGTCCGGAGTCCGCTCCTCCGGCAGTTCGCCAAGGGCCGAAACGATCTCCCGGAGTGAGAGGCCGATCACGCGGGCGGCGCGTATGAAGGCCACGCGCCGGAGCGTCTCGCGGGCGTAACGCCGCTGGTTGCCTTCAGTGCGCCGGGACGAGATCAGCCCCTGGGATTCGTAGAAACGAAGCGCCGAGGTCTGGACTCCGCTGCGCGTCGCAAGCTGGCCAACGGTCAGAAACCTGGCGGGAGACGTCATCTGATTGATCTCCGAATCGGGGTTGACTTAAAGTGTACTTGAAGTTGTAGGGTTGCCGGCATGAACACTTCACAGGTCTAGAAATCTTCTCTCGGTTACGACGACTTACCGCGGCTGATAACACTGATGACCGGCGACGAGAAGCACTCCTTCAGCGCCAACTCGACGCTCGACGTCCTCTGGGTGTTGTACGACCGGGTGCTGAGGGTCAACCCGGCCAACCCCGACGATACGGAACGCGACCGCTTCCTGCTCTCCAAGGGCCACGGCCCGATGGCCTACTACGCTGTCCTCGCCGCAAAGGGGTTCATCCCGCTGGACGCGCTGCCCACATTTGGCCGTTACGACTCGATCCTCGGTTTCCACCCGGACGGGCAACTGATTCCGGGCGTCGAGATCGGCAGCGGATCACTGGGGCACGGGTTGCCGATCGCCTCAGGAGTGGCCGCGGGGTTGCGGGCACGCCGGATGGACGGACCGCGCGTGTTCTGCCTGGTGGGCGACGCCGAACTAGACGAAGGAAGCAATCACGAGGCGATCGCTGCGGCTGCCCGGCTCGGATTGAACAACCTGAACGTGGTGGTGGTGGACAACAAGTCGGCGTCGCACGGTTGGCCGGGCGGGATAGCCGCACGTTTCGCCGTTGAGGGGTGGTCGACGTCGGACGTAGACGGCCGGGACCACGGCGCGCTGCATGAGGCGTTCTCGACTCCCCATCCGGAGGCTCCGCACGCGGTGGTGGCCCACGTGGAGACGAAGGGGTAAATGATGGACACGATGCGCGAACGATTTGTGCGGGTTACGACAGAGCTGCTGGACGAACACTCAAACCTGGCGCTTGTGTTGGCGGACATAGGGGTTTCGCAGTTCCAGGGGACGATTGGATTCACCGAGACCGGCGCTATGAAGCGATTTGACGGGCGGGTCGTCAATGTGGGCATCCGGGAGCAGCTGCTGGTCAGCTTTGCGGCCGGGATGGCGCTGGAGGGGTTTCGCCCCATCGTGCATACGTACGCGCCCTTCCTCGTGGAACGGCCGTTCGAGCAGTTCAAGCTGGACTTCGGGCACCAGGGCCTCGGGGGGATCTTCGTTTCGGTCGGAGCGTCACTTGACACCGCCGGCCTCGGGCGGACCCACCAGGCGCCGGAGGACATAGCGTTGATCGGAACGCTCCCCGGCTGGGAGGCGCACGTACCGGGACATCCGGACGAGGTCGAGGTCCTTTTGCGACGCGCCGCGGCGGGATCGGGGCCGGTCTACATCCGGCTGACAACCGAATCGAACGCGCAGGCGGTAGACGTCGATCCGGGCCGCATGACAAGGCTGCGACCAGGCTCGCCCGATGCGGCGACTGTGATAGCGGTGGGGCCGATGCTCGACCGGGTTATAGCGGCCACCCGCGATATGGACGTGAACCTCCTCTACGCGGCGACGGTTCGACCGTTTGACCGCGAGTCGCTCACAGAGACGCTGGCCGCTCCCGAAGTCGTAATCGTCGAACCCTACCTGGAGGGGACGTCGGCCGCCGAGGCAAGCGCAGCTCTTATGGACAGGCCCCATCGGCTGCTCAGCCTGGGGCTGCCGCGGGTCGAGCACAGACACTACGGCAGCGCGTCGGAACACTACGCGGCGCACCGGCTGGATGAATCAGGGATCCGGGAACGGATCGGCGAGTTTTTGAGACAGTCGGCGGCTGCGTAACCCGTTCGTGGCAACGGCATCCGTCTCCTGACGTCGTGACGAATCGGAAGACGCGGCTAACTCAGCGACGGTCCCCGCGACATCCTCGGCCCATCAGTCGGTCCTCACCTCACGGTTCGGTTTCGTCAGGAGCGCAAGGAGCAGCCCGAGCGCCGAGAATCCCGTCACCAGGATGTAAGCCAGGCGCCAGCCGTCGACAAACGCGTCGCCCGCCCCGGGGATAATTGCGATCTCGTCCAGCGCGATGTCAAATCCCCGGGACACCATCACTCCTACCACCACCGCCGACGCGACAGCCTGACCGACGACGTTTCCAACATTTCGCGCCAGGTTGGTTAACGCGCCGACAACGCCGAATCTCGAAGGCGGGACCGACCCCATGATCATGCTGCTGTTCGGCACACTCCAGAGTCCCATGGCAAGGCCGTTCATGAACACGATCAGCATTACCACCCACATCGGCGTGGCCCCGTCTATGAACGCAAAAGCGAGAGCCGTGCCGATAAGAATCACGAACCCGAAAATCAGGAACGGCCGTTCCCCGAATCTGTCGGCGAGCCGCCCGCTACTTTGCGCCGCGACGCCCATCCCGAGTGCGGCGAGGAACAACACCATCCCCGCGACGCCCTCCGTCAAACCGCGGAAACTGATCAAAAAGATTGGCAACAGGAACCGCGTCGCCGTCGTCCCCAGGAATCCGAGGAATCGCGTGGAAATGGCCATGCTGAACACGCGATCCCTGAACATCCTGAGTTGGAGCATCGGCGACTCGATACGAAGCTCCCAGGCGACAAATCCGCCCATCAGGACAACAAAACCCACTATCCCGCCGATGATGAGCGGGGAGACCCAGCTCACGCCGAACGGGTTGTTGATCGTTATCACCAGCAGGACGACGGCGGCCGCCGAGAGGAACGCTCCGATCCAGTCGAAGGACGGCCTGTCTCCACTGCGACCGCGACTCACCCTTTCTTCGTCAAGAATGAAATATCCGGCGACGAAGGCGATGACTATCGGGAAAACGATCATCAGGAACAGCGTCTCCCAGGGAAGCCACTGGAGGACCAACCCCGCAATGATGGGCCCTGACGCGCCGCCTACGGCCACCGCCGTGGTCTGGCTGCCGATCGCCTTCCCGCGTTCGCTGTCCGGGAACACGGAGATCACCATCGCCATGCCCACCGACTGCCCCATCGAGTTGCCGACCGCCATAACGACGCGAGCCGCGATCAGCAGGCCGAATGTCGGCGCGAACGCCGTAAAGAGGGCTCCGCCGGCGAACAGGACAAGGCCGGTCAGATGGACCTTTTTCCGTCCGATGATGTCAGCGAGCCTGCCCATCGGCATCATCAGGGCGCTGATCGTCAACGCCTGCGCGATAACCACCCAGGTGACGGCCCGCAGCGTCACCCCGTAGTCCTCCGCGATGGCCGAAAGGGCGATGAACACCATCGACATGCTCATCACCATCGTGGTGAACGAGATGGCGATAGCCGCGAACGCCTTCCATTTGTAGGCGTCGTCGGGCTGCCATCCGCCTCTTAGAACTGACGCGTCATCAGCCTGGGATGAGCTCACAGGCGACAGGCGACAGGAGCAGAGGGGTTAATTTCGGGCACGCAGGGGATAGTACTTGAGAATTCGCCCGATCGACGATAGACCGCCATTGACCCGGGTTCCTCGGCTTGCGGAACATCAACAGGAAAATCGTGCTCGTTGCCGGCAAATCTATCGCCATGCCGAACAAAACATCCGTCCCGGGAGTCAGGCGGGCGGCCCGGATTCGCGGACGGCGGCTATAGCTGCGGCACGGACTCCATCGCCCTGGCGATCTCTTCCGCGGGGAGGGCGTAGTCGATCATGTTGTCCGAGAAGCAGTTGTCGTGCGCCGACAAGTCCAGATGGCCGTAACCGCAAAGGTGGAAGTGGATCGTTTCCTCCGCACCGGTCTCTTTACTCACCAGCGCCTCGTCTATCACCGCCTTGATGGCTTGGGCGGGTGCCGGAAGTTGGGCGGTGCCGGTCCGGAGGCCGGCATGACCGTTTCGGACGCGCCCTCAGCGCGGGCCGGCGGATCCAATTTCTGTGCGGGCCAGGGGTCGTCCGATCAAATTCGTCTTCGACGGCACGGATACTAAAACGCACCCCGTGAGGAGGTAGTGATGCGGTGATGGGCGGTGATGGGCAGCGAGTCGTCGCGAAGTTCACACGCGTGCCGACAACTTACCGTTCGAGGATCGATTATCGGTAGATCGTTGCGGCGACCGCCAGGTGATCAGAAACCACCGTGTCCACGGTGACGAAGTCGCGCGCCTTGAGGTCCGGTGAAGTCCAGATGTAGTCGATGCGCTTGAAGGGCTCCGGCGCCGCCCACGTGTGACCGGGCGCCTCTGCGCCGGACGCGATGAACGCATCGCGCATCCCGGCGTCCTCGAGCATCGTCATCTCAGGGTCGGCTGGCCGCGCATTGAGGTCTCCCAGCAGCACCGTGCGCCGGGCTCCGCCCCAGTAGTCGATCACGGCCTGCGATTGCGGGATCCGGTGACGCGAGTCGGCCGCCCTGAAGTGAAAGTGGGTAGCGATCACGGTCAAGATCTCACCGGACCCGATATCGACGCCGACTGCCATGAAGCTCCGGTCCATCAAGATGTCGTCATTGTTCGGCATGTCTATGATCTCCACACTTGAGATCGGCAGGCGCGTGAGCACGGCGTTGCCCCACGCGGAGTCGGCTGCCGGCCCCCATGCGTAAGGCATGTCGAGTCGCTGAGACAGCCACTCCAGCACATCTATCGAGTCGTTGATCACCCAGCCCCGGGAGACTTCCTGCAGTCCGACGACGTCCGGATCTTGTGACTCGATCACCCGTGCCATCTCTTCGAGCCTGAGCCGGCCGTCGACATCGAAACCCTGGTGCAGGTTGTAGGACATCACTCGTACCGGAAGGCCGGCGCCCGTCCTGGACGACGGTTCGCTCCAGCTTGCGAACGCGACGATCGGGAAAACGAGCAGGCCCAGCGATGCAACCGCAAATTTCCAGTTGAGGTGTGTCGGAGACGCTATCGCCCGTCGACCCGCGGTCATGAGAAACGGCAGGGCGATCAAGGCCGTGCATGTGGCGACGATGACGGGGCGTGGAACCGGGACGTTGATGGCGGTCGCGGCGTAGTAGCCGAACAATCCCGTCGCGAACACGAGCCAGCCTGCGGAACTCCAGACCCAGGCGAAACGTCGTTGCACCGTCTCGATATCCGACCGGGCGGCGAACGCTATGATCGCACCCACGCCTACCTGCCCGGCCATCACGACGAGCGCAGCCGCCACCCCCGTGCGCTCGCCAATCAAAATCAGAGCCAACGCCCCGGCGATAGCGATGGGAACCGCCGCCGCCACCCGCCGCTGGATGTTCAGTATTGCGATCGCGACGCCGAGTCCAACGAGCATCGAAAAGACCAGCCACCCGAACACGAACGGCTGTTCCCACCCCGTCAGCGCTGATAGCTGCGCAAGATTCCCGAGGAGCAAAAACTCGATCAGCAGCACCGGGCCGAGCACAAAGTTAAGGGCGGGGCTGCGTACCGCCCGTTCGCCATCACCGCCACGCCGGCGTTTGCCGGTGAACGCGGCCAGTAGCACGAGGGCCGTCGCGACCACAAGCGCGGTCGCGACCAAATCCGCCCACGCCGAGTTCGACCACGACAATTCGACGGTGCCCCACGCGCCCTTCAGCGCGAAGTCTGATGCGATTCCGATTAGGGCGGCGAACGCGAACCACCCCGTAGGCAAATGCAGACGGCCGTCGCCGTTGGATAGCAGCGTGATCGAGATCAGGAACGCGGCGCTCCCCGCCAGTGCGAGCCAGAAATCGACGGCCGGATCTCCCGTGAACTGGATCACTAATCGGAACAGGGCCAGGGCGCTGATCGAAATAGCGGCCAGAAAAGCGGACCGGACCGGCAACCGGCGGAACAATGGGATCAACAGCGGTGACGCGAACACGGCGATACCGATCACCCCGGCGGTGATGGGATCCCGATCCTGAACCTGCGTGCGTTGGACGGCGAGGCCGACGGCGAACATGCGCACCATCGGTAAGCCAATGATGAAGGTCATCACGACCACCATCGCCAGGAACGTCGTCCCGTCTCGCCGCCCGCGTCCGCCGTCTGAATCGGCAGCCGTGCGCTCGTCCGTCGGGGCCGCTCCCCTTTGCATTGATTCACCTCACGACTGGGTCACGCGGGAAACATGTAGTCGGAACGGGCCGCGGACAGGGCGACCGTGAAATCGATATGAGGGCGTCGGCTGCGCTAAAGGAATTGGCGAACGCGCCGCGCATGGCCGACCGTTGGGTGATCCCGCGCCGGAGCCGTAACGCGGCCATGGATATCGAACGGCTGCGCACTTGCCGGTATCGTACCGTTCACACGATGACGAATACGGGTGTCGAACAGGACTCCGGCTCCCCGACACTGGCGACCGTCGAGTTCGATCTTTCGCGATGAGGCGCGCCCGCACATGAATTCCGACCCGCCGGCCGCGGGCGAGTCCAACCCGCTCAGCGGGCCGCCCCGGCCGGTGTCGATCATCCGGAACCCGCAATTCCTCAGGTTGTGGGCCATAGGCGGGTTCACCAGCACGATGATGTGGCTGGACATGCTCGTCATCGCCCTCCTGACGCTGGACCTGACGGGCTCGCCATTCCTCGTATCACTGACGTTTTTCTTGCGATTCACGCCGATGCTCATGGGCTTCGGCATCGGGATCATCGCAGACCGCCTTAACCGGAAGCACCTGATGGTGTTTGGGCTGGGCGTGCAGATGGTCGTTGCGGCCTCGCTCGCAACGCTGCTGCTCGCCGATGCGATCCAGTTCTGGCACCTGGCGGTAGGCAGTTTCCTCTCGGGAACGATCCTGGCGAGCGAGTTCCCTGTGCGCCGGACGATGATCGGGGAGGTGGTCGATCCGGACCGCGTCGGTCGAGCGATTTCGCTTGAGTCAGGTACGAGCGCAGCGTCCCGGATCCTGGGTCCCGTCGTCGGCGGTACCTTCTTCGTGACGATCGGCCCCGAGGGCGGGTTTCTGTTCGGGGTCGTGCTGTACGGCATCGCCCTCTGGATCGCCCTGGCCATGCGCTACCAGCCTCCGCAGGCGGACTTGAGGAAACAGGGGGTGTTTCAACAGATCGCCGAGGGCGTGCGGTACATAAGGGGAAGCAGGCTGATGGTCGGGACCCTGGTTGTGACTTTGCTGATGAACGTATTTGGATTTCCGTACGTCAGCCAGCAACCGGTCGTAGCGCGGGATGATTTGATGGTCAACGACGTGCTCGTCGGGGCGCTCCAATCTATCGAGGGATTGGGAGCTTTCATCGGGGCGGCATTGATCGTCGCATACGCCCGACCACGGCACTACGCCCGCATCTATCTCTACGGTTCGTTGCTGTTCCTGGTCGCGATCATCATATTTTCGCGATCCGACTTGTACTGGGTGAGCTTCGTGACGGTATTTGTCGGCGGGTTCGGGATGGCGTCGTTCGCCGCCATGCAAAGCGCCATCATGATCTACGCGGCGTCGCCTGCAATGCGGGCGCGCGTGATGGGCTCCGTCGCGATGTTCATCGGCCTCGGGCCGATCGGTCAGCTCAACATCGGCGTTCTCGCCAGCCTGCTGGACCCTCGAACGGCCATCTTCCTGACCGGGACGGCGGGCCTTGTGACCTTGCTGGCGGCCGCGGTGGTCTTCCCGATCCTGCGAAGCCGGGACCCGATGGAAACCGACCGTGCACAGCGCGCATTCCAACGGCAGAGACCTGACGGGCCGCGGGACGCCTGAGTGTGGTCACGCCGCCCCTCGGAGCCGACCTCTGGCCTAGCGTTCACGCACCAGGGGCTCGTAGCCGATCACCCCGGCCTGCTCCAGGTCGTCGATCTCGTCCGCGGACAACCCCAGTAACTCGCCGAGCACGTAGTCGTGGTGCTGGCCCAGGGTTGGCGCGGGACGGTAATTCCGGGCAGGCGTCTCCGAGAGGCGTATGGGCTGGCCTGCGTGCTGGTGCGTCCCCGCCTCCGGGTGGTCGATCTTCCAGAAGAAACCGCGTTCGTTCAGATGGCGGTCGTTCATCAACTCACCGGCGTTGACGACCACGCCCGCCGCGATCCCGGCCTCCTGCATGCGCTCCATCACCTTGTAGGCGTCCTGATCCCGCGTCCAGTCGCGGACGTGCTGATCAAGTTCATTCTGGTTTCGGAGACGGTCCTGCAGGGTGGCGAAGCGTTCGCCCTCACTCCAGCCAGGATTCCCGATGACTTCGCAGAAGCCCGTCCACTCACGCTCGGACCCGACGGCGATCGCTACCCATTTGTCGTCCCCCGCGCACGGGTAAGCGCCGTGCGGGGCCTTACGCAGGTGACGGTTACCCATGCGGGCCGGCACCCTTCCGGATAGCTGGTAGCCCAGCGACGCCTCCCCGGTCAGGGCCGCCCCCGATTCCGCCTGGGCCAGTGCGATCAACTGCCCCTTGCCCGTCCGGCGCTTGCGGAACAGGGCGGTCATGATTGCGCCGCTGGCGAACATCCCGGACGCCGGGTCCGGGTAGGCGTTGCCGCTCATGTGCGGCTCCTCGCCCGGGTAGCCCATCATGCTCGCAAGGCCGGAGTGCGGATCGATGGTCGTGCCGTAGGAGACAAAGTGGCTGTACGGCCCGGTCGGACCGTATCCGGGCATGGAACAGAAGATGATCCCGGGATTGATGGCCTTCAAAACCGGATAGTCGATCCCCAGGTTCGGCATCACCCGCGGGCTGTAGTTCTCGATCAAGACATCGCTGATCTCGACCAGCCGTTTGAACAGCCCCACCCCGCGCTCAGTATCGAGCTCAAGCGTGATGTCGAGCTTGTTACGCGACATGTCGATGTTCAGGACGTTGCGATTCCAGGGGCGCTCGCCCGGCTCGTTGTCCGGGTAGGTGCCCAGGACTTCCGCAATCTCGCGGGTCACCGTCCGACGGCCGGCCAGTCGCCGGCCGGTGATGTGGATTACCTCTGCGCCGAGGTCGGCCATCAGCCGCGTGGCGTGCGGACCGGCCCACACCCGTGACAGGTCGAGGATTCTGACGCCATCGAGCGGCCCCGCTGCGTCTTTCGGCATCACAGTCATCAGATGACGCCGCCATCACGAAGCTGCGCCAATCGCTTGTCGTCGTAGCCCAGCTTTCCCGCGAGCACCTCGTCCGTGTGCTCGCCCAGCAGGTTCGCTCGTTCATACGTGGGTGAGGCTTCGCTCACGTGGTAGGGCAGCGAGGCGTAGCGACGCGTCCCGGCGACCGGGTGGTCGATCTCCTTCCAGAAACCTCGGGAGGCGTACTGGGGATCGTCCAGCACCTCGCTGACATCGTTCACAAACGCGGCCGGGATGCGGTTGTCCTGGAGGGCGTGCACGATCTCTTCAGCGGTGTGCTCCATGAACCACGGGCGCACGAGCTCGTCGAACTCGACGTAGTTCTGCGCGCAGGCCTGGGGATTTGCAAACCGCGGATCATCCGCCAGCTCCGCCATATCCAGCAGTTCCAGGAAGAGCACGTACTGGCCCGGATCGCTGATGCCGAGCGACACCAGTCCCTTTTTGCCGTTTTTGGCCTTGCCGTTCGTGGCCTTACAGGGATAGATGGTGGTCGGGTGGACGGACCCGTAGCGATTGCCGGCCCGCATCCTGATGCCCCCGCTGGCGGTGAACCGGTTCAGCGTGAACTGGTGTTCCGAGGCCATGGACTCCTGGATCGAGATGTCGACGTGCTGTCCACGCCCATCCCGCTCCCTCGCCAACAGCGCCGCCACGATACCGCTGTAGGCGTACAGCGCCGCCTGGTAGGCCGGCTGGTAGCCCATGCTGCTCAACGGCTCACGCTCCGGGTCGCCGTTGACGTACATCTGCCCGCTGAGGGCCATCTCCACCATCGTGTCGGCGCGGTAGTCCCGGTAGGGGCCCGACTGGCCGAAATTGGAGATCGACGCCATCACGAGTCGCGGGTTGATCGCGCTGAGGGCCGGGTAGTCCAGGCCCAGCGACTCCATGACGCCGGGGGCGAAGTTCTCGACCAGCACATCCGCATGGCCGGCCAGCTCCTTGAGAACGGCGGCCCCGTCATCCGACCACAGGTCTAGCGTCAGACCCTTCTTGCCGGTGTTGAGGTAAAGGTACAGGGCGCTCGCCTCGGGGTCTGGAAGATCGTCCGGGAACGGGCCGATGCGCCGCGCTCCATCGCCGACATCCGGCGGCTCTACCTTGATCACCTCTGCGCCGAACGCTGCCAGCAACTTGCCGCAATATGCGCCGGCCACGTAATGGGACAGGTCGAGGACCGTCAGTCCTTCCAGCGCCCCGTCACTCAATGCACATCTGCCCGGCTCTTGCGGCGCCGGCGACCGGCGTATGCGATCTGATGTATGAGATTGGCCATCAAGGCCGCCATCGAGGCGCGCTGCCGGGGCCGAGCTGTGTCTTGATGACGGGCTGGGCGGACTCAACGAACTCGCAGAGCAGTGGGCGCGAATCGCGCGGGTCGATGATCTCTTCAACCAGGAAGGTTTCCGCCGTGCGGAACGGAGAGGCAAGCTGCTTGAGCCGGTTCTGGATCTCCTCCCGCTTCGCATCCGGGTCGGGAGCCGCCGCGATCTCGCGCCGGTACGCGGCGTCGACTCCGCCTTCGATGTGCATCGAGCCCCAGTTACCGGACGGCCAGGCGTAACGGCGGTGCATACCGCTGAGACGGATGTGGCAACCGCCGGCCACGCCGAATATCTGGCGTATCACGAAGGTCAACCACGGCGTCTCTGTGCTGGCCATGACGGCATGCAACCGCGCCCCGATCCGCAAAATCCCCGCGCTCTCAGCCTCGAGTCCGATCATGAAACCGGGGTCGTCGGCGAAGTTGATGATCGGCAGATGGAAGTTCTCGCACAGCTCAATGAACCGGATGATCTTCTCGGCAGCCTTTACGTCCGTGGCGCCGCCATCGACCCGGGAGTCGTTGATCATCACCCCGACCGGGTATCCGTTGACGCGGGCCAGGACGGTGATGCGCCCTGCGCCGAAGTGAGGGGCGATCTCGAAGATCGAGTCCTTGTCGAGAACGGCTTCGAGCAGTGGTCGCGGATCGAACACAGTCATGTTGTCCCGGGGGATGACGTTCTTGAGCGACTCATCCCGGCGGTCCCGATAATCTTCGGGTTCGACATACGGCGGCATGTCCCAGACGCTGTCTGGAAGGTAGCTAAGGAACCGGCGGATCATCTCGAACGCCTCTTCCTCGGATTCCGCCAGGTTGTTAACGACTCCGCTCTTGTAGACCTGCACACTCGCGTCGCCGAGGTCTTCTTTGGTGATGTCCACGCCGAACGCTACTTTGACGACGGGTGGCCCGCCGGCAAATAGCACCGACGTGTCTTTCACCATCACGCTGAAGTGCGCCAGCGCAGCCTGGACGGCGGGCAGCCCGGCGACCGATCCCAGCACGGCCGCCACAGACGGCACCACCGGCAGCAGGTGCGGCGATACGTCACGGCCCGGGCCGTTTGGCAGGTAGGTGTGGCCGATCTGCTCGAACGTGCGCACGCTTCCACCGGCAGCGTCCAGCAGCCGGACGAACGGCATCCGCCACTCGATCGCCATCCGTTCGGAAAAGGCCGTCTTGTTGCCAACGTTGGCGTCCGAGGCGCCTCCGCGGATCGTGAAATCGCCGCCGTTGATCATCACCCGCCGGCCGTTGATCTTCGACACGCCGATGACGGTGTTCGCCGGGGTGAACCCGGTCAGCTTGCCGTCGGCGTCATAGGTGGCCGAACCCGCGAGCGTGCCGATCTCTTCAAATGTACCGGGATCGGCAAGGGCGTCGATCCGCTCACGTACCGTCAGTTTCCCGCGTGATTTGTGGAAGGCGACGTTGTTCTCGCCGCCCATCTGGTGGGCGAGCTTCGTCCTTAGCTCCAACTCCTCCAACTCAGCGTCCCAGCCGATCTGGCGTTTCTCCGCCGTGCCACCGGAACCGGAACCGGAACTGGGCCGCTCCCCGAGGTCCGCCTCATCCATCTCCTCGATGAAGACCAACGGCTGGCCCTCTTGAACAGAGTCTCCCTTTGATACCGCGACCATGCGGACGATTCCGCTGTGCTCCGCCCGAACGGTGTGGAAGAACTTCATCGCCTCCATCACCAGGATCTGATCGCCGCTGCGGACCGAGTCCCCCTCAGCGACGTCCAGTTCTGCGACCACTCCCTGGATAGGAGAAGTTACGGCGACAGCGCCTTCTGGCCCGGCGACACTCGGTTCAGCCGCATCCGGCGGGGTTTCGACGGCGGCTTCGACCGTGGAGTTCGCCACCTCGGCGAAACGCCTTGGGTGCGAGCCGTTAGTCGTGTCGGCAAGGGCCTCGATCTGCTCATCCACGAAGCGCGTGTGGATTCGCATATCGCGGAAATCTGGATGTTGCAGCAGATTCTGGAGGAAGGTCAGATTGGTGGCCACGCCCTCGATGCGAAACTCGCTCAAGGCCCGGTAGGTCCGCCTGATGGCGTCCTTGAAATCGGGTGATTTCGAGTGGCCGATCACCTTGGCGATGAGCGAATCAAAGGAAGCGCTGGTGGCGTAGCCGGCATACCCAAAAGTGTCCGTGCGGACGCCCGGCCCCGTTGGCGGCTCGAAGACGGTGATCGTGCCCACAGACGGCAACGTCCTGCCGTCCGGCGTGACCGTCTCCATGTTCACACGGGCCTGGATCGCGAAGCCGACCGGTTTCGGCACGTCGGCCTGCCGCAATCCCAGGTCGGCCAGCGTTCGCCCCCCGGCAACGTTCAACTGCGCCTCGACGAGATCGACCCCGGTCACCGCCTCCGTGACGGTGTGTTCGACCTGGAGCCGGGCGTTGGCCTCGATGAAGTAGAACGACGATTCATCGGTCCAGTCGTCGGCGTCAACGAGAAACTCGAACGTCCCGAGGCTTTTGTAGTCGGCCACCGACGCGAGTCGATGCGCTGCTCTGGTGATGCGCTCCCTCAGCCCATCCGGCAGGCCGGGCGCAGGGGCCACCTCTACGACCTTCTGGTACCGGCGTTGGATGCTGCACTCTCGTTCCCCGAAGTGGGACACATCCCCGGACCCATCCCCGAGGATCTGCACCTCGATGTGACGAGCCCTTGAAATCAATTGCTCCGCAAACAGATCGCCGTTGGCGAATGCGTTCTGGGCCTCGGCTCGACACTCCTCGTAAATGCCGGCGATATCGGAGACGTCGTTAACGGCGCGGGCGCCCCGGCCACCTCCCCCTGTGACCGCTTTGAGGATCATCGAGCTGCCCGGTTGCAGCGATTCAAGGAAGTGGCGGGCATCGTCCGCTGAGTTCAAAGTCTCGGTGCCCGGCAACACCGGTACATCGTTCTCGGTAGCGAGTTTCCTTGCGCGGACCTTGTCGCCAAACAACTCCAGCGTCTCGACGAGCGGTCCCACAAACACAAGTCCGGCGGCGCCGCACGCCCGCGCGAACTCTGCGTTCTCCGCAAGGAAGCCGTATCCCGGGTGGACGGAGTCGCAGCCGGACGCCTTCGCTGCGTTAACGACCTGCTGGATGTCCAGGTATGGAGCGACTCCGCGGCCGGTCAGCAGAACGGCCTCATCCGCATTGTGGACGTGGAGTGCGTTGGCGTCGTCAGCCGGGTAGATCGAGACGGTCGAAATCCCCATGTCGGCGGCGGCGCGGATGATGCGAATCGCGATCTCTCCGCGATTGGCTACGAGAAGTTTGGACAGAGTCATCGTGCGTGTCGGCTACCTGTGATCGGGCTGTTGCTGAAGCGTCGCAAGGTTCGAGACGTGTGTGACGGCGTACACCATACCTACGCGAAGCGGCGGGGTGAAGCTGCCGGATACGAAAACGCGGGGCGCGACCGATTTTAAGCCGGGGATTCACCGGGCAACCGGCCGGTCCACCGTCGGCGGTGTTATCGTGCGCCTTCCGGGGATCGATTGACGTGTCCATCGAGTTGGGCGTGAAGATCGCTCCGCCGTCGCTTGCAGACGCATGGAGGACGTTCGTGGGAGTTGCCGCGCCCCAACCGATAACCCTTCCGTCGGATTTTCCGGTGGAGTGGGACAACCCTGAAGACGCGGGACGTTTCTGGACGCGGGACCGGATGCACCAACCGTTCCCGGTGCCGGTGCTGGCTGCCGACTTTTTCGATCTGGCCACCGGCGTCGGGATGAACCGGGGGCACGAGCATTACGGACGGCCTGTCCGGATGGACCGGCTTCGCATCAACTGCTACATGTACTCCAATGTTCGGATGGTCGTGCCGCCGGGCGAGATACCCGCCGCCAGCCGTCAGGGCGAGCAAAACACCCTCGATGCCTTGCCGGGGATCTGGGAACAGTGGGAATCCGAATGGATGCCCGAGGTGAAGGATCACCTCGCATGGTGGGACGCGTTTGACCTCACCGGCGCCAGCCTTTCATCGCTCAGCGACCGCCTCTCTGAGTCGTTCGAGAAATCGGCGAGATGCTGGAACATTCACTTCCTGCTGGCGCCACTGATTACAAATCCGAGCAGCATATTCCGGGACCTTTACACGGATCTTTTTGGCGAGGACCGCGGCCTTGAGTCTCACGGGCTGACTTTAGCCGAGGACAACAAGAGCCTGGAGACGGACAGGGAACTCTGGGCGCTCAGTCAGTACCTGAGAGGCATGGACAACGCCGACGCCCTCATAGAATCCGGTTCCGACGATGACCTGCGACGGGCGCTCGGCAACCGCCTGGATGGCTTTCTCGCGGCCTACGGCCACCGGAGTAGTGACGGAGCCGCATTTGCCGACTTGAGTTGGTTTGAGGAGCCCGGTCCGGCCCTCGCCACGGTTCGCGCGTACGCCGCAATTGCAGAGGACGAAAATATCGACCCGTTAGACGATCATGCCACTCAAATCGTCGCAAGGGACCGGCTTATAAAAACGGCCCGGGACAACCTTGAAGGCTACCCGCAATCGGTACGGGAACGATTTGACGAATCATTGCTATTGGCTCAGCAGGGCAGCCGCCTGCAGGAAGACCACGCTTACTGGATCGATCAGCAGTCCAACGCCCGGACCCACTACGTGGCGATGGAAGCCGGAAGACGGCTTGCCGGCGCCGGCGTCATCAATGTGTATACGGATGTGAATCACCTGGGTCTGAACGAGATACTGGAAGCGATGGCCAGGTTGTCGTCGGGCGATACCGGAAATCTGACCGGCGTGATCCAGGAGCGCGCTGCCAACCTGGCGTACTGGTCACAGGTTGACGCTCCCACCGAAATCGGCGTGCGGCCAGCCGCTGGCCGGCCTGACACGCCGACGACGCGCGGCCTGGCTCGGTTTTTCGGGACGCCGGTAGAACAGGGGGACGACCCGTCAACCGTTAACGGCACTCCGGCATCGCCTGGTGTGGTCGAGGGGGTCGCCCGGATCATCATTAGCCTCGCCGACACGGCGAAACTCTTGCCGGGCGACGTCCTGGTCGCTCCGACGACATCTCCGCCCTGGACTCCCCTGTTTCGCATCGCATCGGCCGTGGTAACTGACGCCGGCGGTGTCCTGAGCCATTGCGCCGTCGTCGCCCGCGAGTACGGCATGCCCGCCGTCGTCGGCACAGGCATCGGCACGACACGCATCAAGGACGGTCAGCGTGTCCGGGTAGACGGCGATGCCGGGGAGATACGCATCCTGGATTGAGAAAGCGCCATCGGCGTGTGCCGGGTGACTCGCCAACCGGCGCCGAGACGATATGGCAGCCGCAACCGCAGAGGCAGGCCGGTGCCTTACTGGCCTCCGCCTTGCCCGAAGAACCCGCCCCCGCCGAATCCACCAAACCCGCCGAACTGGTCGCCGCAGGCATCGGTGATCGCCTGGAAGTCTTCCGGAGTGAGGCTCTGAAGATCGCCGGAGGCCGCCCTGAGCGCCTCTGTCACACACTCGGGCAACTGACCCGTCGCTCCGCCCTGCCCGAAGAATCCGCCTCTGAATCCTCCTGCGCCGCCTCCAAATCTGCCGCCGCCGCCGAGTCCGTCCAACTGGTCTCCACATGCTGCGGTGATCGCCTGCAAATCTTCCTGCGTCAGACCCCGTAGGTCGTCCAGGGTTCTCCCAAGCGCTTCTATCGCGCAGTCAGGCAACTGGCCCGCCAGCCGGTCCTGGCCGAAGAGACCGCCTCCGAATCCACCTGTCCTGCCGTCCCCGGACCCGCATTCCTGGAAGACACTCTGTCGTTGCTCCGGGGTCATCTGCGTGAAATCGACTTCGATGTCCCCAACGATTCCCTGCACACAGTCCGGGTCGAGCGCGGCAAGCGCGTCGCCGCCAAACTGGAAACCTCCGGTCGCGCCGGCGCGGCGCGCTCCGTCATCGCCGGTGCATTCACTCAATATCCGGTCACGCTCGGCCGCCGTCACATCGCCGAACCCGGACGCCTGCCTGCCCAGCACCCGTTGAACGCACTCCTCGTTGATGCCACCGTCCGCCGGCGCTGCGATCTCCCCCGTGAGCGGCGCCTGGTCACCGGCAGAGGCGTCTGCATTGGGCGTTCCGTCTGCCGTAGCCGATTGGCCGATCGCGGGCGCGGCCACGTCGCTGCCTGACCCTGATTCGCACGCGATGACGCCAACAAGAGCCAGCGAGACGGCAGCAATCAGCCATCGACGGCCTGTCACCAGACCGATGAGATCAGTCACGTTGTAGAGCCTCAATGGGGTCCAATGCCGCGGCGCGCATGATCGAAGCCGAGACCGGGCGGGATTGATCGGATCGCGGCCCGGCGCCGGTCGGAACCGGACCGCCGACGGTATTCAACGCCCAAAATGTTAAGAAAACTCAAGGCTCTGGACACCTCCCCAGATCGAGCATCAACGATCATGCCCACAGCCAGGTCACCCGATCGTTGATGCCGTTGGGCGATACCATGCGCGCCACGCCTCTGTGGTAGCTTGCGGCACGAATTCCGGCACATATCGCACAGTTCCTATCCAACGGAGTCTCGATCGTGGCGACAGTTCACAAACCGATCCGATCCCGGGTGATCCGGGTCAGTGAAATCCCGTGGCAGGAAGGCCAGCCGGGGATGCGGACAAGGCCCCTCTGGACCGACGAGGAGTCTGGACGCAGGGCGCACCTCGTTCAGTTCGATCCCGGCGCTCACATGCCCTTGCACAGGCACGCGGGCCACGAGCTCATCTACCTGATCGAGGGCTCGCTGTCGGACGAGCACGGGACCATCAGGCCGGGCAACATCGGGTACCGCCCGGACGGATGCGTCCATTCAGTTTCGAGCCCCAACGGGGCGACCGCCATCGCCATCGTCACGGGCGCCAATGTGCCGGCCACGGAGATCGGTGATGCGCCCCCGTCTCAGGTGTTCGTGCCCGAAGATCAGCCGTGGATCGACACCGCGGCCGGGACTCAGAGGAAGCTCATCTTTAAACACGAGGCCGCCGATTGGACCGTCGCATTGACCAGGTTTCCGGCCGGCGCCGAACTCCCGCTCCATCGCCACGTCGGGGACGAGCTCATCTACGTAATAGAAGGCTCAAGTGTGGATGAATCCGGCGCGGTCACGCCCGGGAACATGAGCTACCGGCCGAACGGTTGCGAGCACTCTGTAAACACCGCACTGGGTGCGACGGTATTCGGCGTCGTCTGGGGCCGCGTAGAACCGATTTAGGCCCCTCGGACCACTGGGATCATCGGGTTCGGGCGGGATCTACGCGGCTGCCGCGTCTCCGGGGAACCTGTTCGTGATCTCAGGCCGGACAAGGGTCGATACATGCCAGGAATCCAACCGCTGAACGATCGCGAGATGGTGTCGCCGGATGGCCGGGACGCTTGCGACGCCGTTCAGAGAATCGCTGTGAGGCAGGCCATAATGGCGCCGGTAGCGACTACCACCAACCCGGGCCCAGGCTCGCCCAGCACGGTCCCCGCGGGCGGCGACTGATCGGCCGGACAACGGGCCCGCGTCGATCAAGACAAGGCCAGTGAGATGGTGGCCCTGTGGGATCCAAACCCGCGATCTGCGGATTAAAAGGCAGATCGAAGTGCGGCAGCTAACGGACCGGAATGGAGTCGTTTCGTTGACCTTCAACACTTCGTCATGAAGCGCCAGGGCCCTTTAAGCCAGGCGTTGTAACAGGTCCTTGCGTCAGCTCTCTTGCTGAGTATTTGCAACCCCCGGCGTGAGACGACGCCCACCCCTGAGTACCGGCCTGCCCTTCGCCTCGTCTTCTTCCGCGGCGGCAAGGGCGCGTTCGTTCTCACGGATCTTGCTTGCGATAGCCTCACCGGCCCGCTCCCACGTGCCTCGATTCTCGATAACAAACCGGTTCGACTCACGGTAGCCGTCCAGCAAGCCGTTGACTTCGGGGATCACGTAACGCGCGACCATGTCCCAACTCCGGAAAGTGTCTTCACGATTCGCCCAGTCGTGGACGAAACCGACAACACACCCAAAGCCGCCTGTGAGCTCCCCCATCTCGCGTATCCTCGCGACCAGGTCGTCCGGGGTTCCGATGACCGCAGTGCTCACGTCGGAGAAAGCAACGCCGTCTACCGCTTCGTCAGGCGTTTTATAGATCACTCCTTCGCCGCCTGCCAGCGTTCCCACGGTGTACTCGTTGTTGTGCCGCATCAGGCCGTCCCGTGCCTGTTCCCGTGCCTTTTCTCTTGTTTCAGCTATGTGCCAGCTGAGGACGATTCGCCAGTTCTTCCGGTCGACTGTCTTGCCGTGCTTGGCTGCCGATTCCTCGGCGAAGCTCCATTGCATCGGTAACGCTCTAATACCGTCCTTGGACATCGAGCCTATCGATAACACGCCGGCGTCATGCTTGCCTGCCAGCGTCATGCCGGAAGGGCTGACGATCGAAGCCACAGCGAACTCCATGTTTTTCTGGAGCGGTTTTAGCTGCAACTTCGCGTCCCTGAGGGTGAACCACTCCGCCTCGTAACTGAATCGCTCGTCTTCCTCGAACAGGCGACGGATGACACCCATCGCTTCATCCTGTCTGTCCCGCAGAACCATCGGATCGATACCCATGGTGTGTGCGTCGGAAGGCAGCGCACCCGGACCGGAACCAAAAATCACCCGGCCACGAGACTGGTGATCGAGCTGCACCATTCGCTGCGCGACCATGAACGGGTGGTGGTAGGGCAATGAAATGACACCCGTGCCAAGCATGATCCGATTGGTGCGCTCGGCGGCAGCGGCCAGAAAGATTTCCGGTGACGCGATGACCTCCCAACCGGTGGAGTGATGCTCGCCGCACCAGAATTCGTCGTATCCGAGACGTTCGAGATGTTCGACGAACTCCAGATCACTCTGTATCTGCAACACCGGATGCTCACCGATCGGATGATGTGGTGCGAGGAACGCACCGAAACGCAGATCTGCCATTCTCTCGCCTTTAATTTCGTTCCAATTGAGTGAACTCAGTTAACCGCCGCATAGCGATAAATGATGGGCCCTGTGGGATTGAAACCCACAACCTGCGGATTAAAAGGCGCCACGTGATCGTTAAGCGCGTGGGGTTGCCCCGCGGGTTGCGGGCTAAGCGGTCGTCGCAACAATCTCTTCCGCGAAACGCGGCATGACCTCATCGGCAAACATCCTCATACTCCGGAGAGCCTTTTCTTGCTCAAGTCCCGCGGCGCCGAAGCTGCCGCGGATCGAATTGATTCCCTTTGACCGCAGTATCTCGATCCTCTCGATTACGACCTCCGGAGTCCCGATCAGCGGGAGGATTCCCTCTTCGCGGGCACGCTCAGCTCCCAGTTCCCTGTCTTCGTCCCGGAGGGCCCAGTGCTTGTAATCTTCCGGAATCTTCCCGGTCGCGCTTCTCGGATTGCCGACCCTCTTGAACTCGGCGTTGATCTCGTCTTCGAGCCCCGCAAGATCGGACTCCGCCTCTGCCATGGTTGGCGCGACGTAGATGTTCATAGCGACCCCAAGATCGATGTGTTCGTGGGGGTGGCCGTAGTGCTCCATTCGCTCGTGCCACAGTCGGATTACCTGGGGGACCTGGCCCATTGCGGCGGTCGGCCCCCCGACCATGATCGGCAGGCCTTTGCTGGCGGCGAAATCGACGCTTTCGGGACTGGTGCTCACCGCTATTTGGATCGGGATATGGGGCTTCTGAATCGGCTTCGGAATCACAAGGATGTCTTCGACATCGATGAAGTCGCCTTTGTAGGTCAGTGGCCCGTCTTCCCAGGACTTGAGGATGACGTCCAGGTACTCGCGGAACCTGCGCCGCGCCTCCTCGATATTCACGCCGAAACCGTGGAACTCCCGAGCCTGGTATCCGGCGCCCACCCCCAGCGTCAGCCTTCCGCCCGAGAGGATATCGACGGTCGCGGCCTCCTCGGCCACCTGGATGGGGTTGTGGAACGGCAGGACGACGACCGCCGTCCCAATTCGAGCGTTCTTCGTGCGCTGAGCGACGCTGCCCAGCATCGAAAAAATCCCGGAGACCAGTCCATGACGGGAGAAGTGGTGTTCTCCGATCCAGATTTCGTCCATCCCCAACTCATCGCCGAGCTCTATCTTCTCCATCACGCCGTTAATGCTCTGGGAATCAGACAGGTCAGGATGCCACCTGATGATCTCAAACTGACCGAATTTCATCGTGTTTTTTCCGTTCGCTGACCGCAATGGGCCTCGTTGGCTCCCGCTGAGTTCGCACATCTTAATCCCGAGGAACGCGGCTCACACCCACTACTAACTTGATACCCTTCGGCCATGAGCATCCCAGATTCGGCTGAGTACATCGACAGCGCCCGGCGACTTGCGCATAAGGTCGCCGAGCACGCCGACGAAATCGACACAGAACGACGGATTCCCGCCGATCTGGCCGGTGAACTGGCCGACGCCGGTCTTTTCCGGCTTCTCGTGCCGAAATCGCTTGACGGCGCTGAGATCGAGCACCCGGCGTTCCTGGAAATCGTCCGGATATTCGCGCAGGCCGACGCTAGCGTGGCGTGGTGCATCAATCAGAACAACATCCTCGCCACAGACTCGGCGCGCATGCCAATAGAAACAGCTCGGAAGATCTGGGGCGATCGGCGCGGCG
>JACZRO010000167.1 GCA_022574675.1 Chloroflexota bacterium | reverse complement strand
GTCCAGCTCATCCAGCCCGAACTCCCGCCCGATAACCGCCCCCACGCTAAGTGTCTCGTTGCAGCGTTCCGAGAGCCGGTCCAGGCGCCGGCCGATCACGTCCCGGATCCCCTCGGGAATGGGGACGCTCCAGGTATCCCGGCCCGCCGTGGCCTCGGTGGTGAGCAACCCTTCCTGTACGAGCAGCCGCACGATCTCGGTCACGAACAGCGGGTTGCCCTCGGTCTGGGTGAACACCGCGTCCACGAGGGCCGCGGGCGGCGCAACGCCGGATGCGACCTCGATAAAGCGCTCAACGTCAGTCCGATTCAGGCCGCGCAACAGTACGCGCTCGAAAAGCCGCTCGCGGGTCAGGTCTCCCAGGGTGAGCGAAAGCGGGTGGCGTCGGTTCACCTCCATGTCCCGGTAGGTGCCGATCAGCAGAATCCTGGAACTCTGGAGCTCCCGGGTGATGAACTCCAGAAACGCGAGTGACGGCCGGTCAGCCCAGTGCAGGTCCTCCAGCACGATCACCAATGGCTGCGCCTGGCTGGCCGTCTTAAGAAACGAGGTTATGGAGTCGAAGAGCCGGAATCGCTCCTGCTCGGCGCTCTCCAGGGCCGGCGGCGGCTGAAGGCCCGGCAACGCCGTGGACACGTCGGACACGATCTCTGCAATATCTGCCGCGCCTGCGCCCATCTGGGAGCGCAGCCGTTCGGTGTCGACACCCCGGACGTAGCTCCGGATCGCCTGCACCCAGGGCCAGTAAGGCGGGGCGCCACCACCCTCGTAACAACGTCCCCACAGGATCTGTGCTCCCCGTAACCCGGCATAGGTAGCCAGCTCTTCGCTCGTCCTGGTTTTGCCGATGCCCGGTTCGCCCACCAGCGTCACCATCCTGCCCCTGCCTCCCAGCACGTCCTCCAGCGCCGCCTTCAACTGGCCCATCTCCGCATGGCGGCCAACGAACACGCCGCCGGCCAGCGAGTCGAGTGAGTTGGCCTCGCGTTCGACGGTCTCACCGCGCGCCGTAAGGTCGATGGCGTCGAGGGCGTTGTACACGTCCTGCGCAGATTCCGGTCGCTCCGATGGATTCTTGGAGAGCAGGCGCATGATGAGCGCCTCAAGGGGCCGGGGGCATGTGCCGTTGTGCCAGGTGGGGGCGACGGGTGGCGTGTTGATGTGCTGGCCGATGATGGCGATCTCGTCATCGCCAAGGAACGGTGGCCGTCCTGTCACCATCTCGTAGAGCATCGCCCCGAGCGAGTACAGGTCGGCCTTCGGGGTGATCTCGCCCCCGGTGGCCTGCTCCGGCGGCATGTAAGAGACGGTGCCGACCATCATCCCCTCGCGGGTCAGGCGTGAGCGGTCGGTCATGATGGCAAGTCCGAAGTCGCCGATCTTGGCCGTTTGAGCCTGTCCTGAGCCCGTCGAAGGATCCTCCGTCAGCCAGACGTTGCCGGGCTTCAGGTCGCGGTGGACGATGCCGCGGGCGTGCGCGAACTGCAGCCCATCACAGACGGCCTTCCCGATCTCGATGGTGCGGTCCAATGGGAGGCCGCCGCGCGTTGAGGCGGCCGGGCCGTGCCCTGAGGCTCTCGAAGGGCCGGTACTCGTGGAAGTAGCTTCTCCCTCACCCTCGCCCTCTCCCGCCGGGAGAGGGGATTTAACAGCCGCCTCCAGCAACCCCTCCACATCACCGCCGCCCATCAGCTCGGTGACCATAAAGGGCGAGTCGCCCTCGGTGCCCAGGTCAAACACGGTGACGATATTCGGGTGCGTGCCGAGCCGGCCCATCGCCTGGGCTTCCCGCGTGATGCGTTCCTTGGAGGTATCGTCGAAGCCCTCGGTCTTTATGAGGGCAAAGGCCACGTCCCGGTCGAGCAGTGTGTCGTGGGCGAGGTAGACGCGCTTCTTGCCGCCCTCACCGAGGAACCGCTTCACCTCGTACCGGCCGCCGGCAAATGAGGTGGGAATATCGGCGCTTTCACCATCAGTGGTAGCCGACGCTCGCCCTTGTCCTGAGGCGGCCGAGGCGATTTGCTCAACGGCCTTCGGAGTCGCGCCGCTGCCCAACCGTCGCTCCGCCGCCTCAAGCAGTTCCGCCGCTTCCTGGCTTTCGGGGTCGAAGGCCAGCACGTCCTGCGCCCGTCGTTGCGCGAGCGACCAGTCGCCGGAGGCGATGGCCTCGTCCGCCTCGTCCAGCAACCGTTCGATTCTCCGCCGCGTCCGCTCACTGACCATAGTGGCCCGGATGATACAGCGGTCTGGAAATCGCGGGACCACGCCGGGAGCGCACCGGCGCTGTGGTCGGCCGCAACGTTACAGAGGCGGGATCGGTATCCGACCCCGGTTCCCGTCCCCTACACGCCCTTGTCCGCCACGAACCCGGTCAGGTCCGCAGTCCGGCAGGAGTAGCCCCATTCGTTGTCGTACCAGCCGACCACCTTGACCATCTTGTCGTTGATCGACGATGTGGAAAGGGCGTCGATCGTCACCGAGTTCGGGTTGCCCTTGTAGTCGATCGACACAAGCGGCTCCACCGAGTAACCAAGCAGCCCGTGTAATGAACCGCTCATGGACGCCTGCCGGTACGCTTCGTTGACGGCCTCGGCGCTCGCGGGTTTCTCGAGCGTCGCCGTCAGGTCCGTCACCGACACCGAAGGCGTCGGCACGCGATAGGCCATCCCGTCAATCTTGCCCTTCAGTTCCGGGATCACCACGGTCACGGCCCTCGCCGCGCCGGTAGACGTTGGGATGATGCTCATCGCCGCCGACCGCGCCCGCCGGAGGTCGCCATGCACGCCGTCGAGGATGTTCTGATCGTTCGTGTAAGAGTGGATCGTCGACATCAGCGCTTGTTCGATGCCGAAACTGTCGTGCAGCACCTTCGCCATCGGCGCCACGCAGTTCGTGGTGCAGGACGCGTTCGACAACACGACGTGCTTTGAAGGGTCGTACTGGTCGTCGTTAACGCCCAGCACTATCGTCAGGTCTTCGCCCGTGGCCGGGGCGGAGATGATCACCTTTTTGGCGCCGCCCTCGATGTGCCCCGCGGCCTTTTCGGCGTCCGTGAAGAAGCCGGTCGACTCGACCACGATGTCCACGCCGAGGTCGCCCCACGGCAGGTTGGCCGGCGACCGCTCGGAGAGCACCTGGATCCTGTCGCCGTCGATTACGAGGTCGCCGTTGCTCGCCTCAACCGTCCCGGAGTACGGGCCGTAACTGGAGTCGTACTTGAACAGGTGCGCGTTGGTGGCCGAGTCTGTCAGATCGTTGATCGCCACCACCTCAACGCGGTCTGAGACGCGCTCCCGGATCGCCCGGAGCACCTGCCGCCCGATACGGCCAAAACCGTTGATGCCGACCTTTGTCTTGGCTGCCATTGGGCCTCTCCACAATTCTGATTGCCGGGCAGGCGATCGGGTCTTAACCGGGCGTTACGACCGGAAGAAAACAGATGCGGTTTACCGCCGGAACCCGCAGTCTACTACCGGAACCACCGCTTCCCGGCGTACTCGGCAGACGGGCCCAGGTCGTCGGCGATCGCGAGCAGCCGGTTGTACTTGGCCACCCGGTCACTCCGCGCCGGCGCGCCGGCCTTCAACTGGCCCGCCCGCGTCCCCACCGCCAGGTCGGCGATCGTCGTGTCCTCGGTCTCGCCCGAACGGTGGCTGACGACGATGCCCCAGCCGGCGGCGCGCGCCGTGCTGATCGTCTCAAGCGTCTCCGTGACCGTGCCCACCTGGTTCAGCTTGACCAGCACCGCGTTGGCGGCCTTCATCTCGATACCCTGCTCCACGTAGCGCCGCTGCGTCACGAGCAGGTCGTCGCCCACCAGTTGCACCCGGTCGCCGATCCGTGCGTTGAGCTGCACCCAGCCCTCCCAGTCGCCCTCGGCAAGCCCGTCCTCGATGCTGATGATCGGGTAGCCGTCGACCAGCCGTTCGTACTCATCGACCATCTCGGTCGTGGACAGAGTCCGGCCCTCCCGCTTCAACTCATACCGGTACGGCGAGCCTTCTGCTGGCTCCGGGCCGAACTCGCTTGACGCCGGGTCCAGGGCCAGGAACACGTCGCCGCCCGGCCGGTAACCCGCGCCTTCGATCGCATCGACCAGGTGTTGCAGGGCCATGCGGGTATCGAACCCGGCCGGGGCGAAACCGCCTTCGTCGCCCACGGCCGTCTGGATACCGTCGGCCGCGAGCCGGGACTTCAGCGTCTGGTAGATCTCTGCGGCGGCTCGAAGCGCCTCCGGGTAACTGTCGAAACCTGCCGGGAGCACCATGAACTCCTGGAAATCTGTCGAGCCGATCGCGTGTACGCCGCCGTTCAGCAGGTTGAACATCGGTGTCGGCAGTTCCACCGGGCTTGCTACATCAGCCAGCTCGGCCACCCGCCGGTACAGCGGGACGTCTGCGCTCCGTGCTGAGGCGGAGAGCGCCGCCATCGAAACGCCCAGGATCGCGTTGGCCCCGTACTGTTCCTTGTTGTCGGTGCCGTCCGCGTCGCGCAGCGCCCGGTCGATGCCCGTCTGGTCCGAGACGTCGCGTCCGATCACCGCGTCGCGGAGCGGTCCGTTCGCGTTGCTGACGGCCGTGAGCACACCCTTGCCCATGTACCGGCCGGGGTCTCCGTCCCGCATCTCCAGCGCCTCGCGCACCCCGGTGCTGGCCCCGGACGGGACCGCTGCGCCGCCCACCGTCCCGTCGGACAGCCTGACCTCTGCGTAGACGGTCGGATTGCCGCGGGAGTCCAGGATTTCTCTCGCACGCACGTCTGTGATGTTCGTCATATAAATCAGGTCCGCTTTCGAGCCCGCTTAGTGTGGGACGCACGGATGCACGCGGCCCACGATCAGGTCAACGGTCCCCTCTCCCGGCGGGAGAGGGATAGGGTGAGGGAGAGGTCTAACTGTAGAAACGCACAGTTGGCGATCTTGCGACGGTTACTCACTCAGGATTGTAAAACGGCCGCCTGTCTCTCAAGCGCGTACCGGATGCCGGTCTCGGCCAGGTCAAGGAGGTCGTTGACCTCCTCCCGGGAGAACGGCGCGCCCTCGGCCGTCGCCTGGAGTTCGACGAACCTCCCGGAGCCCGTCATCACGACGTTCATGTCCGTCTCCGCAGCCGAGTCCTCCTCGTAGCAAAGGTCCAGCAGGGGCGTCCCCGACACGATGCCGACGCTGATGGCGGCCACCGAGTCGGTCATCGGGTCGCTTTCGATGACACCGTCCGATACGAGCCCGCGCAAAGCGATGCTCAGCGCCACGAAACTCCCCGTGATCGCCGCCGTCCGGGTGCCGCCGTCGGCGCGCAACACGTCGCAATCGACGATCACCGAACGTTCTCCCAGCGCGTCGAGATCGACCACGCCGCGGAGCGACCGGCCGATCA
>JACZRO010000166.1 GCA_022574675.1 Chloroflexota bacterium | reverse complement strand
GTGGTTCGGATGCTCGACGACGTCTACATCGACCCCCGGGACTACCGACCAGTCGCCGGGAGCAAACCTGAATAGCGCCGACGGCCCGCTCGGGATGGCACGCCATATCGCCCGCCCAGCGCTCACCGGCCGGGTCGGCGGCGCCGGCCTGTGCACGCCGCGACATAAAGCGGAGAGGGCCACCCCGTCACGGGGTGGCCCTCTCGCACTTTCTCTGTTTCAGGCCGGCGAACCTGCGCCTGCGGCGTTAAAGCGAGTTCCGGAGCCTGGGGTCGAACCTGTCCCGGAACCAGTCGCCGATGAAGTTCAGCGACATTACGAGCAGGAAGATCATGACCCCTGGGAAGAACGAGATCCACCACGCCGATGCCAGGTAGTCGCGGCCCTCCGCCACCATGGCGCCCCATGTCGGTGTAGGCGGTGGCACGCCGGCGCCGAGGAAGCTCAGGATGGCCTCTGCAAGGATCAGTTGACCGACGCGGAGGGTGGCGATCACGATCACCGTGTTGATCACGTTTGGGACGATGTGCTTCCACATGATCCAGATGTCGGATGCGCCGGTCGCCCGGGCGGCGGCCACGTAGTCACGCTCCTTGAGGCTCAGGACCTCCGCCCTCACGTTGCGGACGAAGGGCGGCCATGCCAGGAGTGCGAGGAGCACGAGCATGACGGTGACGCTTTGCCCGAACACGATCACGGCGACGAGCGCCAGCAGGATGAACGGTATCGCGAAATACGTGTCCAGCGCCCGCATTAACGCCTCGTCTAATATGCCGCCGTAATATCCGGCGGCAAGCCCGTAGAACGTGCCGAACACCATGCCTACGGTTGCGGCGATCGAGAGGATGATGAGGGAGATCTGGGCCCCGGCCATGATCCGGGTCAGGATGTCACGGCCGAACTGGTCCGCCCCGAGCCAGAAGTGAGCGCGGACCGGTATCGGCTCGCCCTTCCTCTCGGCCCGTTCTACGGCGTCGTTGTAGCCGGTGTCGTTCTGGTAGCTGCCGATCGGCGCGTTCCGGTCGAGCAGGGAGGGCGCCTCGGGGTTCATCCCGGTGATTCCGCCCCACCATGGAGTGCCCGCCATCAGGGCGAGCGTCAGCAGGATCAGGAGCAACGCGATCGGCAACACCGGCCAATCGTTTACGAACTTCCACCAGCGCCGGACCCGGCCCGTGGTCCGGGCCCGGCCTATGACTGCGACGCTCTGGGAGTCGCCTCTTGCTACTTGAGTTGCCATTGAGCGCTGATCTCCCTACCCGATCCGGATCCGTGGGTCGACGATTGCGTAGGTGAGGTCCGTGATGAGGTTGATAACCACGTACATCAAGGCGAACACCAGTACGACGCCGGTCATCACCGGGAAGTCGTTTTCGTTTGTCGATGTCACTGCGAGCCTGCCAAGGCCGGGCCATGTGAACACCGTCTCCACGACGACAGTCCCCGTGATGAAGCCGACCAGGATCAGGGCGGACAACGTGAGGGGAGGTATCAAAGCGTTCTTGAAGGCGTGTTTCCAGATCACCATCTGGGTACCCACGCCCTTGGCGCGGGCCAGTTTGACGAACTCCGAGTCAAGGATTTCCAGCATCGCCGAGCGCGTTAACCGCAGGTAACTCGCCGATGCCGCGAGGCCCAGGGTGGCGGAAGGAAGTATGAAGTTCTGGATGCCTGAGAACCCTTCTCCCTTCCCGCCGGCCGGTAACAGGTCCAGGCGGACGGAAAACAGGAGGATGGCCATGATGCCGATCCAGAACGGGGGCGCCGACTGGCCGAGAAGAGCAAACCCGCGTCCCAGGTAATCCCAGAAAGAGCCGCGTTTGACCGCGGACAGGACGCCTAACGGAATGCCAATGGCGGTCGCTATGACCCAGGACACCGCTCCCAGCTGGAACGTGGCGGGGATCTTCTGCATGATCAACTTGCTGACTTCAACGCGGCCAAGCAGGGATTCACCAAGGTCACCGGTGACCACCTGACCTACCCATTTGAAGTACTGGACGACGAGCGGCTTGTCCAGTCCGAGCATCACCCCAAGGTCATCCCACGCCTGGTCTGAGAGGCCGTAGCCCCCCTCTTGCGCGTAGAGAAGGCGAGGATCTCCGACCACCCGCGAGAGCGAGAAGACGATGACCGTCGCGCCGATCAGCGTGAATATGCTAAAGATCAGACGCCTAATCAAGAATCGATACATACACTTCTTCCTGGCCTCGGGCCGGTACCGGCGCTCTTGCCGACAATGGCCGACAGGGGGATCCTGGCGTAGCTACGGGCGCGGACGGCGACAGTAACCGCCAAAATTAACGAGTACCTTAACCGCCGGGGTTCGTCACCCGGCCGTTCCGGTGTGCGAGTCGCGCACACTCAGTCCGATGTGGGATATTCACACATCACGCCGAGCTAGTGCGGAAGGACGCTCATTACGCACCAAACAGGGATCCGGCCGGCGCGCGAAACCGAAACAATGAGGTGATGGTCGGTCTTCCCGGATCACGTTTCGTTTCGAAGCTCACCGGCAGAGGAACAGCCGAATAGAGGACGCGGTCAGATCGAAAATCTTCCTCGAGACCGGTTCCTTCGTCCAGGCTTCCCGCTCCTCCGCGGAGACCGCAAGGCCTTCAGATCTAATTGCTCTTCAGGGGGCGAAGGGGGCATAGGACTTTCGTAACGGGAGCCTCCGAGGTGTCGACCAGCGCGATCGCCGGCACCCATCCAGGCCCTGGCCCAACCAGAAAGTCCATCTGGGCGCCGCGAATGTGGATTTGCAACCATTGCGGCCGTGAAGATTCGACGGGCCTCGGCCGTGCATAGGTCATATGCGCCGCCGGTGCGCTCAACCCGCTCGTCGCCGCGAGGGAGCCGATATCCACGCCAAGGGCGCTGGCGATGGCCGCGAGCTCAGGAGCGGTTACTGTGCGTTGACCGCTCTCTAACCGGCTGATGGCCGTCCGGTCCAGGTACACACGACTCGCAAGAGCGGCCTGCGTCATTTTCCGTTCGACGCGCAGATCCCGAACGTTGCGGCCTACGTCCTCATCGGTGAGCGCCATCGTAGAAGTATAAGGATTCGGGCCTCTGGCGTCGCATATCCATACATCGCAGTGGCCTGAATGTACGAAATTCGCACGCGCAAAGGCCCTGGGCGACAATTCGCGCCAGATGATTTGGATGGGGTCGCCGGTAATCGATGTTTTCCCGGAGATGTGCAAATACCTCGGTATCAAGCCCGCGGATGCCGCTGTGGCGGACTCCTCCGTTACCGCACTCGCGGCGGTCAGGAGCGACGCGTCGGCCGCGTCGAGTGCGACGAACGGGTCAGGCGGGACCTTCGGCCGCGGCTCAAACAGGCGGGGTTGCCCCTGTTCACGTTCCGCGACCTCCGTCACGTCGCGGGCTCCATCGCGCTGGACCGGCAATTCAAGCGTCGCTACCGCCCCCCGGCCGCCAGTTCGGGTCGTTGAGCGGGATGTTCAGCCACGAGACGATGGCGGCGAGGGATTGGTACGCCTCCAGCCGGGCGGCATCGGTGCCTTCCGCCTCGGCCTTCTGGACCAGCTCATCCATCTGCCGCGCCACGCGCGGCCCGATCTCCATGAGCGCTTCACTGCCGGACGCCGCGTAACGGGCGAGGATGAAGCGGGCCAGGGCGCCGACCGGGATCTGCTTGTTTCGACCCAGTCTTTCGAGCGTCGGTATCGGGTCGATCCCCGAGAACTCGGCGACCATGCTCCGGAACCCGGCGTCGGGGTCATCGTCCGGCCACGTGCCTGTGTACTGCTCAAGCTCCAGTCGATAGGCCATCGTCTTAACGCTCCTGATTACCTGCCGGGAAGCTTCGCTCTGTGGCGGGCACGCATGGCGTCGTCCCGTGATAACCCGCGTCCCCGGCGCCCCCGGCAGGTCCGGTTGCCGGTTGGCGCACGCCCGTCAATCAATCGGTGGGCGTCGGGGCTGCGGCGACCGCGATCGCAATCTCCAGCGCCCGGGCGCGATCGCGGACCCGGTGCTCGGCCGGGATCGAGTCCAGCACATTCAGCTGTTCCAGGAGCTCCACGGCCTGTCCGCCGAGACCGGAAACGAACACCTCCTGGCCGGAGTCATGCGCCTGCCGCAGCAGCTCTTCGATCGCCATCGCGATCGACCCGTCGATCATCGGCACTTCTGAGAAGTCGAACACCACGCAGCGATACCCCTCGCCCTTGCCGGTAAGCAACTGCACCATTCCCTTGGCCGAGCCGTAGGTGAACGGACCGTTCAGTTGGAGCAGCAGCACCTGCCCCTGGGCCAGCGCCAACAACTCTTCTTCGTCCTCCGTGAGCGCGGCGGTATCGGTGTCTCGCGGATATATGCGGAGCTGGGACAACTGGTGTCCGGCCAACTTGCGCGCCGAAACTAGGCTCGCCATGATCACCCCGACCCCGACCGCCGTCACAAGATCGACGAACACCGTGAGCAAGAGCACCGTGAGCATCACCACCGTCTCGTCGCGCGGCGCCCGGCGGATCCGTCTCAGATAGCCCCAGTCGATGATGTCCCATCCAACCTTCAGCAGGATCCCGGCGAGCACGGCGGACGGTATGTTCTCGGCCAGCGGCGCGAGCCCGAGGACGAGCGCCAGCAGCACTACCGCGTGGAGCGCCCCGGACAACGACGTCCTGCCGCCGGCACGGATATTGACCATTGTCCGCATCGTCGCCCCGGCGCCCGGCAGCGCGCCGAATAGCCCGGCGACCATGTTGCCGATCCCCTGGCCCACGAGCTCCCGGTCCGAGTTGTGCTGGGTCCGCGTCACGGTATCGGCCACAAGTGATGTCAACAGGCTGTCGATGGAGCCCAGGATGGCCAGGATCAGGGCGCTCGCCAGCATGCCCGCGATCTCGGACGAGGTGAACGTCGGGAGATTCGCGTCGGGCAGGCCGCTCGGGATGTCGCCCAGCACCGGAGCGCCGTCGAACACGAAGAGCGCCACCAGGGTCCCGGCGATCAGCGCCACGAGCGGCGGCGGCGCATAGTTCCGCAGACGACGCGGCATCAGTATCGAAACGGCCAGGGCGATCAGGCCGACGGCGACGGCGTCGAACACCGGGCTGGTCAAAAGGTTCGGCAGATCGGTCAGCGCCGTCACGACACCGTCCCTGGACGTATCGAACCCGATCATCGGGGCGAGCTGGATGATGATGATGATCAGCCCGATGCCGCTCATGAAGCCGGAGATCACGGAGAACGGCACGAAGGCGATGTAACGGCCCAGCTTCAACGCCCCGAAGGCGATCTGCATCGCACCTGCCAGCATCACCACCGTGAACGCCAGCCGCAGATCGTGGGCGTACTGGGTAATTATCACGGCCATGACCACGGTGATCGGCCCCGTCGGCCCGGACACCTGTGAGGGCGTCCCGCCAAACAGCGCGGCGAAGAACCCGACGATGATGGCGCCCCACAGCCCCGCGATCGCGCCCGCGCC
>JACZRO010000026.1 GCA_022574675.1 Chloroflexota bacterium | reverse complement strand
GTTCAAAAAGTTGGCCGGCCCCGGCATGAGTGCGGCGGATGATGATACAGGCCGCGGCACGACCGTTCTTTATATGAGGCTTTGAGATCGCGAAGACATCGCGCCGGACGTTGACCCCGCGGTTACTCGGCGTCGCCGGTGGTTTAACCTCTCCCGGGCCGCCTATCGATCAGCACACGGCGCCCCTCAGGTGCATCTGGAGAAGACATGGTCAAGCTCGCCGCCAACCTTTCGATGATGTTCAACGAGGTCGATTTTCTGGACCGCTTCGACGCCGCGGCAAAGGCGGGCTTCGGGGGCGTCGAGTACCTGTTCCCGTACGACTACCCGGCGGAGCAGATCCGGGAGCGGCTCGACCGGAACGGGCTGAAGCAGGTGCTTTTCGATCTGCCGGCGGGGGACTGGGACGGCGGCGATCGCGGGCTCGGATGCCTGCCGGACCGGGTCGGCGAGTTCCAGGACGGCGTGGGAAAGGCGGTCGAGTACGCCCGGGCGCTCAATTGCGGGCTGCTGACCTGCCTGGCCGGTATCCCGCCTGAGGGAGTCGACCCGGACCGGGCCACGCAGACTCTGATCGACAATATGAGCTTTGCAGCGCCGCTGGCGGCTGAGGCCGGGGCGAAGCTGTTGCTTGAGCCGATCAATACCCGCGACATTCCCGGCTACTTCGTCACGACCAGCGCCCAGGCCGTCTCGATACTGGACGGAGTGGCGCACGAGAACGCCTGGCTCCAGTACGACATCTATCACATGCAGATCATGGAGGGCGATCTCGCCCCGACGATCGAACGGCTTATGGACCGCATCCCGCACTTCCAGCTCGCAGACAACCCGGGCCGCAACGAGCCCGGGACCGGCGAGATCAACTACCCGTTCCTATTCTCGTTCATCGACGGCCTGGGATACGATGCGTGGATCGGCTGCGAGTACCGTCCGGCCGGGAGGACCGAGGACGGCCTCGGGTGGGCGACCCCTTACCTCGGGTAATCTCCGGGAGGTAATCAAGGGCTGGACGGCGGCCGGGGGCCGCCCGGGCCGCGGACACAGCCCGCGCTCCACTCCCGGACATAAGCGCGCTCCGTGCGACGCGTCTGACTCGCGGTTCAGCTCGGGTCCGAGGGGTGGTCGCTGGTGTCCAGGGAGTCTGGTGGCGAAGCCGGGGGAGACGTAACATCCGGGCCACAATCGGCGCCACGGTCAGCGCACCGGGGTTCGTCAGAATTCGGTGTGACGGGGTCCTGTTGCACCATTAGAACATCCGTGCTAACGTCACTGGCGCCGCCGGATCTGGACACGACGAGAAAGCGTTCAACCGACGGCCAAATTCGCAAACTGACACCGCAAGGCCTGCCAGAAAAAGAGGCAAGAGACATGCGCGCAACTCGCGCCCCACGCGCTGAAAAACCGGTAACGATTAACGGGAACCGTTCAGAGCGAGAGAAGGCGTTGGAACTGGCGCTGGCGCAGATCGACAAGGCGTTTGGCCGCGGCGCCATCATGAAGTTGAGCGACCGGGGCGGCGAGGACATAGAGGCTATTCCCACGGGTTCGATCGCGCTCGACATGGCGCTCGGCATCGGCGGACTGCCCCGCGGCCGGGTGGTGGAGATCTTCGGCGCCGAGTCGGCCGGCAAGACGACGCTGGCGTTGCACGTGATCGCCGAGGCGCAGCGCCTCGGCGGCACCGCGGCGTACATCGACGTCGAACACGCAATGGACCCCGGCTACTCGAAGATAATCGGTGTCGACATCGATTCGTTGCTCGTCTCGCAGCCGGATTCGGCAGAGCAGGCGCTTGAGATCACCGACTACCTTGTGCGGTCCGGCGCGCTCGACGTGATCGTGATCGACTCGGTCGCCGCGCTGGTGCCGCTGGCGGAGCAGGAGGGCGAGATGGGCGACACGCACATGGGCCTCCAGGCCCGCCTCATGTCGCAGGCGCTCCGCAAACTGACCGGCTCGGTAGCGCGCACCAGCACGACCCTGATCTTCATCAACCAGTTGCGTGAGAAGATCGGCGTGGTCTTTGGAAACCCGGAGGTCACCCCCGGGGGCCGTGCGCTCAAGTTCTACGCCTCGGTCCGCATCGACCTCCGCCGCATAGAGGCCATCAAGAGCGGGACGGATATCATCGGCAATCGCGTCCGCGCTCGCGTGGTGAAGAACAAGGTGGCGGCGCCGTTCCGCGTCGCCGAGCTCGAGTTCCTTTTCAAGGAAGGGATCAGCAAGGAGGGCGCCCTGCTCGACCTGGGCGTGGAGTACGGCATTCTCAAGAAGAGCGGCTCGTTCTTCTCTTTCGGCGACACCCGCCTGGGCCAGGGCCGTGAGGCGGCGCGGACGTTCCTTAAGCGGGAAGACGCCATCAGGGATGAGCTTGACGCCGCCATCCGGGCCGCCGACACGGCCAAAAACGCGGCGCCGGAATCTGCACAGGAACCCGTTGAATCCGTTGCCACGGCGCCCTCCGAATCCGCGGACGAGAGCTAACGCCGGCCGGGATGCCCGCCGAATCCCTGCTGACTCCCGATCGATCCCAATCGGATCAAGGTTCTCGCGCCTCGTTCCACGCACGGGCCTCAAACCATCCTGAGATAAACTCTTCGTAATGCGGCCGCCGCCGGGCAGACCGGTGCGACGGCCCGCGAGGAGAATGCGGGATGCTGCTGTCAATCCTGATCATCATCGCTGCCGTGATCGGCAGCGCTCTGATCAGCGCGTCCGAAGCGGCGATCATCTCGGTCAGCCGGATTCGGGTCCGCCACCGCGCTGAGCAGGGCGACCTGAGCGCCGCGGCGATCGTCCAGATCACCGACGAGCACAACAAGTTTTTCGGGACGATCCTGCTCATCGGGAACGCCCTGAACATTCTCATTACAGCCGTCGGCACGGCGCTCGTCATCAATATCTGGGGCAACTCCGCCGGGGTGGTCGCCGTCGCCACGCTGGGCGCGACCGTGATCATCGTCGTGGCTGCGGAACTGACGCCGAAATCGCTGGCCGTACTGGGCGCGGAACGCTGGTCCCACCTGGTGTCGCGGCCGGTGCTCCGGCTCATGCGGATCACCGGCCCGGTCGTCTGGATCTTCACGCTTGTGCCGCGCGGGTTGACGCACGCCCTCGGCGGCAAGGAGGCGTTTATGACGCCCACGATCACCGAGGGCGAACTCCGCATGCTGATCGATGTCGGCGAGGCGGAGGGCACGGTGAAAGAGAGCCAGGGGGAGATGCTTGAGAACATCTTCCGGTTCGGAGAATCCGAGGTCCGGGACGTCATGACGCCCAGGAACGAGATCGAGTGGATGGAACTCGGCACGACGGTCACCGGGTTCATGGAGATCTACAACAAGAACCCGCACACCCGGTTCCCGGTATTCGACGACGACCACGATGACGTGGTCGGCATTCTGTCGGTCAAAGACGTGCTGCAATCCATCGCAGGCGGCGATCTCAAGTACGACGCGCCGATCACCGGGCTGATGCGGACTACGTTATTCGTGCCGGAGACGAAGAAGCTGAACGAACTGTTCCAGGACATGCAGGAGACGGGACACAAGATATCGCTGGTGGTAGACGAATTCGGCGGCATCGCCGGGCTCGTCACTTTGACCAAGATCGTCGAGCAGGCGATCGGCGCCACGGGGGAAGAGGGGCTAAAGCCTGACGATCGGTTTATCACCCTGGACGCCAACACTTTCGAGCTGGACGCCGGGCTGCCGGTGGAGGACGCCAACGACCGGCTCGAACTCGGCATACCGGACGGCGACTACCAGACCATAGCCGGGTTCCTGCTCGACCGGCTGCAACGGTTGCCGCATGTCGGCGACCGTGTGCGGTGCGGCCCGGTCAGGTTCGAGGTGATCGAGATGGCCGGCAACAAGATCCTGCGAGTACGGGCCCGGCGACTGGTAACGGCGCCCGATGTCGCGCCCGTCCTGTGACACCGGCGGCCTATTCCGAGCACGTTATCTCGGTCATCGACACGATCGAAGCGGCGCTGGAGGAGGCCGAGGTCGACCCGGGACAACCCCTGCTCGTGGCCGTATCAGGAGGCGCGGATTCGATGACCGCCCTGGACGCTTTGCGGGCCATCGGAGAGCGCGGCGGCCCGAGGATCATCGCCTGTCATTTCAACCACCGGCTGCGGGGCGACGACTCCGACGCGGACGAGGGGTACGTGCGGGCCTACGCCGAGACGCATGGACTGGCGTACGTCGGGGAAGGCGCAGACGTTTCGGGGTACGCGAAAGAGCGACATCTCTCGGTAGAAGACGCGGCACGGCGGCTACGGTACGGCTTCCTGGGCCGGGCCGCCCGGCAGGAGGGCGCCCAGGGCGCGGCCACCGGACACACGCTCGACGACCAGGCCGAGACGGTGCTGCTTCATATCACACGGGGCTCCGGCCTGGCCGGAGTGCGCGGGATGCGGTTGGTGTCGCGGACGCCGCAGCGCTGGGGCGGCGGTTCCCTGAAGGTTATTCGGCCACTCCTGCGGCTCAGGCGTGAGGACACGGAGCGGTACTGCCGGGAACGCGGGATCACCCCCCGCACCGACGTCAGCAACGAGTCGACGACTTTCGCCCGGAACCGCCTGCGCTTGAACGTAATGCCGGAGCTCGAGGCGATCAACCCGCGCGTGGCGGAGTCGATCGCCCGGCTGTCGGACACTGCGGCGGAGGAGCTCGATGCGCTTCAGGAGGTGATCGACGGGTTGTGGGTGCGCGTCCTCGACCACGCTGACCCGGATGAGCGCACGGTGACGCTTCATCGCCGCCAATTGCTTGCCGCTCCGCCGGCCTTGCGAAGGTCTTTGCTACGCCGGGCGTTCTCCGAGGCGGCGGGGTCGGTCACCGACCTCGTTCGTTCCCACGTCACGGAGATGGACCGGCTAGTGGGGGCGGGAGCAGGACGTTCGATCGATCTGCCGAACGGGATGCGGTTCGAGACCCGGACCGATACCGTTGTGCTGGCGCCCGCCGGGAAGGACGACGCGCCATACCCGGCGCCCTTCGATCCGGTCGAACTGCCCGTTCCGGGCCACATGGATTTTCCCGGCGGCGAACGGCTCGAAATGGAGCTGGTCAGCCGGCCTGACAGCCTGGACACCGGGTCTGACGTATCTGAGTACGCGGACGCCGACGCCATCGGGAACACCGTCACGCTGCGCAACCGGCGTGACGGCGATCGATTCCAGCCGCTCGGCATGGACGAGGCGACGCGTGTTCAGGACCTGTTCGTCAACGCCGGCGTGCCGCGCGCGTGGAGGGACCGTGTCCCGGTAATGGAGTCCGAGTCAGGACGCGGGATCGCCTGGGTCGCCGGGCTCCGGATCGCCGATTGGGCGCGTGTAACGCCCGAAACCGAACGGGTGCTACGAATCCGGCTCGGCGGTTCCCCGGACAAGTAGCGGCCGGCGCGACGCTCCCGGCCGCGAACGAGACGGCTTCATGCGTTCTCAGCGACTTTCTCAGATTCCGCAGCCGGAGGCATTCCTACGATCAGACCCCTCCCCCACTCTCTCGCCGGGAGAGGGGATTTTTGAGGAAGTCACTTGACCGTCGGCAAGATCCCGGCGGAGTTCCCGAAGCGCTCTCGAACGGAGGCTTGAACGGGGGCCTTGAACGGTTCTGGGGGCAGGGGTGTGTTCGTCCTCACAGCACCCGCGTGAGGCGCGGGTTCAGGGTTATTCCGGGAATGAAGCCGCGGCGGGCCACGGGGCGACCCTCGAGTTCCTTGATCTCGGCCTGGAACTTGATCGGCCGTGCGGCGCCGATGTGATAACCGACTCCAAACGCAGCCACCGGCGCTCGTGACTCGGTGAAGATCCGTATCTGCTCCGGGTCCAGGTCACCGCTGATAAAGATGTCCACGTGGTTGTGTCCGCCCTGGTCCAGTCGCGCCCGGAGTTCGTGGACGAGATCTGGCCTCACGCCGCCGCGTGAAGCCGCGGTCTCCAACCGCACACCGCGCAACCGGTCCCGCAGCATCCTCGCAACCTCGATCGCCTCGATCGCCTCGTCGCCGATCGTCCCGACGACGGCGACACGCTGCACCTCGGGCGGCATGTGGCGGTCGAACGCCTCGACGGCGGACCGGGTGTCGCCCATCACCAAGACAAGCACCGCCGCCATCGTGCCCGATGCGGTGACACCGGAAAGCCGGGCGCCGAGCACGGAGGAGCAGGAGCTGGCGCCTCCGGTCACCGCCGAGTAGTCCATCACGCCAACCACAGAGGGATGAACGTGGTGGGCGCCCAGTGAGATGATCGGCGCTCCATCCGCGGCGTCAACACATTCCCGCGCCGCCGTGGCCCAGCCTGCGCACGATGACAGCATGCCGTTGATTGCGGTCTCGTAAAGGCCGAACGAGGCGTACGGGCCGCGGACGCGGAGCACCACCTCGTCGGCGTCGAAGCTACTCCCTTCATCCAGCGCCCAGACCTCGCGCCCGGTCTCCGGGAGATTCCTGTTGAGGAGCGTCTTTACGTCGTTGACGCCGGCCAGCACGCCCGCTTTCTCGGGAGCGAACTCCATGACGACTTCGGGGTTGATCGACTCGTTACGCAGAATCTCGCGGGCGCGATGCAGCTCGATGTCGGCCGTGTGGCCGAGCACAAGGGCCCGGGATATCTCGGGATCTCGATTGGTCATCGGCGCCGATACGGCTCCCAGTAGGTTTCCAAGTTAGTTCCCGGGTAAGTTTCCCGGTACGTTTCCAGGAGAACGGAAGTGGCCGGGACTGTGCGCAGCGCAGAATTGACGTCCCGGCGCGGTCCCGCTGAAGGTGGCGTCACTCTAACGAGGGGGTAATGGGGGGTCAAGGTTCGTCCGTCGGTCCTTAACGAGGGGCGCGCGGCACGCCGCCAAAGCGCAGCCGGAGCAGGCCCTTTATGTCTTCGGCGGCTGTTGCAGCGACCTTTACCCGGGTGTCGGGGTCGTCCTCCCAGTGAACCGGCTGCTCCTTGATCCGGTACCCGGACTTCATCGCGATTATCAGGAGCTCGGTATCGAAGAACCAGTTGTTGTTTTTCACGAGAGGCAGGCACGCCTCCGCCGCCTCCCGCGTAATGGCCTTGAAACCGCACTGCGCATCGTGGAACGGTGAAAAGAACATGGCGCGGTGCATCAGGTTGTAAACGCGCGATGTGATCTCCCGCTGGAGTTTGCGGCCGACAACCTCCGAGCCTTTCATCAGACGTGAGCCGATGCCGAGCTGGTACTCGCCCGACTCCAGGGCCTCCACGATAGGCATCAGCGCGTCGAGCCGGGTCGACAGGTCGACGTCCATATAGAACCTGATGTCGGCGTCGCTTTCGAGCCAGGCCTTTTTCAGGGCGCGCCCGCGGCCGCGCTGCTCGAGACGCGTCACCCGGATAGGGAATCCCTGGCCGGCGAGTTCATCTGCGACTTCCGGGGTGCGGTCGGTCGAGCCGTTGTCGGCCACGGTGATCTGCCAGTCCCTGCCCGGGTGCTCTTCGATGTAGGCCGCCAGCGTCTTGACGCAGCGCGGGAGGGCCGCCTCTTCGTTGAGGACCGGGATGACAATGTCGACGCTGGCGGACCCAGAAAACGATGTCACGGGAGCTAATGTAAGAAGTGCCGGTTGCCGGTCATGATTACCGCCATGCCGAGCCGGTCCGCCGCGGCGATCACCTCGCCGTCACGGATCGATCCCGACGGCGAGATCGCCGCTGTGACGCCGGCCTCCGCGGCCAGCTCAAGCGTGTCCGGGAAGGGGAAGAACGCATCGGACGCCAGCACGCAGCCGGGCGCGTCGTCGCCCGCCGCGCGCACGGCCAGGTGTGCGCTGTTCACGCGGTTCGGCTGTCCAGCGCCCATGCCCACGATCGCCCTGTCCTTCACCAGAACGATGGCGTTCGACTTTATGAGCCGGCAGGCGTGCCACGCGAATTCCAGGTCGGCGCGCTCGTCTTCGGTCGGCTGCCTCTCGGTGACGACCTTCCAGGCTGAACGATCGTCCTCGGCGCGGTCCGTTACCTGGACCAGCAACCCGCCCGAGACGGTGTGGAGCGCGAGCCCGGGCTCCGATTCCGGGGTGACCTTCAGCAGGCGCAGGTTCTTGGATTTCTTCTTGAGGATTTCGAGCGCCTCGGGCTCGTAGTCCGGCGCGGCGACAACCTCGTAGAACACGGGCCGCATCGCCTCTGCCGTCTCGGCGGTGAGCGTCGTGTTGAAACCGACTATCCCGCCGTACGCCGAGACGGGGTCGCCGGCGAAGGCGCGCCTGTACGCCTCGGTCTGATCGTGGTGCATCGCCAGGCCGCATGTGTTGGCGTGTTTGACGACAGAGACGGCCGTGGACGGCAGCATGGCAACGGTCGTCCACGCAGCGTCAGCATCAAGGTAGTTGATGTAAGACATCGCCCGTCCGTGGAGCAGCTCTGCAGCGGCGATGCCGCCGCCGTTCCCGCCGTCACGCGAGTAGAGTGCGCCGGACTGGTGCGGGTTCTCTCCATAGCGGAGGATGCCGACGAGCTTGAAGCCGGCCGTGAACTCGTCCGGGAAGAGCTGTGATGGTTCTTCTTCCCCGGGCGCGTTGCGGAGGTATCCCGCCACGGCCGTGTCGTACAGGGCGACGTGCTGGAAAGCCTTCGCCGCCAGCCGGCGGCGCTCCTCCAGCGGTACGCCGCCGGCCGCCAGCATCTCGCCGACACGCCCGTAGTCATCCGGGTCAACGACGATCACCACGTCCGGGTAGTTCTTGGCCGCGGCGCGGAGCATGGCCGGGCCGCCAATGTCGATGTTCTCCAGCGCGTCGTCGAGCGTGGCTTCGGGCCGGGCGACCGTCTCCCGGAACGGGTACAGGTTGCCGACGACGATGTCGATCGGCGCTATGCCATGTTCCCGGAGCTGCGCCATGTGGTCCGGGTTTGAGCGCCGGGCAAGCAGCCCGCCGTGGATCGCCGGGTGGAGCGTCTTGACGCGCCCGTCCAGGATCTCGGGGGAGCCCGTAACTTCCGCCACCTGGCTGACCGGCAACCCCGCGCCGTCCAGTACGGCGTGTGTTCCGCCGGTGGACAGGAGGTCGTAACCGGCCTCCTTGATCACGCGGGCGAACTCAACAAGTCCCGACTTGTCGTAGGGGCTCAGCAGTGCGAAGGCCAACTCAATAGATCCCTTTATTCCCTGCTGTTCTCTTCAATCCCTGTAGTAGATGTCCCGATAGTCCCGGCCCCGGCGGGAGAGGGTTCCTGTGGCCCCCTCCTAATTTAGGAGGGGGTTCGGGGGTGGTTTTCACGACCTTAAACGCATACGGGCGAGAAATCCTACCGCAAGAAGGACACGAGGACGGATAGTCGAGCCTGTCTCAGAAGTCGCCATCCGGCGAAACTTCTCCCTCACCCCAGCCCTCTCCCGCTGGGAGAGGGGGATTTTGAGACGCACTCCGTCAGCCGCCGCCACGGTGTTCAGGTCAACGAGGATATTCACTTTCCATTCACAGCGGTTGACCGGCAACGCCGAATCAGACAACCGGTAATCCCGCCATCTATCGAATAAGCGCAACGCGCTCGGCTCCGCCGTCCCTTTGAACCACCCGTCCCACGACCCAGGCGCCGGGCACAAGAGCCGTTACCTCGCCGGCACGGTCGGGCGGCACGACCAGGACCATCCCCAGACCCATGTTGAAGACCCGGAACATCTCGTCCCTGTCCACCCCGCCCTGCTCCTGTATGAGCCGGAACAACGGAGGCGTTTCCCAGCTCGACAGGTCGACGTCCGCGCCGAGGCCGTCCGGGAGTGTCCGGGGGAGGTTCTCGTACACGCCGCCGCCGGTGATGTGCGCCATCCCACGGATCAGCCCGAGCACCGGGGAGAGGGGGTCCAGATAGCTGCGGTGCGGCTCCAGCAATGCGTCGCCGAGCGAGCGTCCGAGATCGGGCGACCACTCGGTCTCGTCAAGCACTTCCGGGTGGTCGTCGATATCGAAGATGCGCCGGATCAGCGAGTAGCCGTTCGTGTGCGGGCCGTTCGAGGGCACGCCGATGAGGAGGTCGCCCGGTTCCGCCGCTTCGCTACCGAGCAGATCGGACCGCGACACGAAGCCGGCGATGAACCCCACGACATCGAGCTCGTCGCCCGAGTAAAGACCCGGCATGACGGCCGTCTCTCCGCCCAGAAGCACGCATCCCGCTTCAAGGCAGGCGGCTGACATGCCCTCGACGATCTCAACCGCGTCGTCCCGCTCTGCGTGACCGAGCCCGATGTAATCGAGGAAGAAGGCGGGGCGGGCGCCGGTTGTGAGGAGGTCGTTGACGCAGTGGTTGACGAGGTCTGCGCCGAGGCCGCGATAGCGCCCTGCGGCCTGCCCGACGGCGATCTTGGTCCCCACGCCATCGGCGCTGGCGGCGATGAGCAGGTCGTCGTCAGGAGATCGCTCGTAGACGCCGGCGAAAAATCCCGGCCGGCCGATAACACGACCGCCGAAGGTGATGCCGGCAACCGATTTGATTCGGTCCTTGAGCGCGCTCGCGGCGTCGAGATCGACTCCGGAAGCCCGGTAGGTGTTGGCGGTCATTTCGCTACGGCCACGACCTTGAAATTCAGCAAAACTGGGATACCTGGGAGGGGCGGCGAACGCCGATAGTGGTGCGGGAATCCAGCTTATTACGCCCCGGCGTCACGGGAAAGGCGTCTGCGAAGGAATAGCGAAGCCCGGTCAATCCCCGGAGTTGACCCGGTCAGATGCGTGCGCCACCGGGCGGCCGGGAAAGCTCCCGGGAAAGCTCCCGTGAAAGCTCGAGGCAGGCGGGCGGTCAGTCGTTGCCCGCTCCAACGCTTTCAAACTCCATTTTGTCCATCTCAAGCTGGACCGGGATGGGGTATTTGCCGGTGAAGCAGCCGTTACAGAAGGTCCCGGCTTCGGCCTGAACCGATTTCCGCAACCCTTCCACGCTCAGGTATCCGAGCGAATCGGCCCCGATCGTGTCCCTGATCTCGTCGACCGTTTTCTTGGCCGCGATCAACTCGTCTAGCGTGGCCATGTCTACGCCGAAATGGCAGGTGGAGATTATGGGCGGCGACGCTATGCGGACATGGATCTCGGCGGCGCCCGCGTTACGGAGAAGCTTCACGACGCGGGACTTTGTCGTGCCGCGGATGATGCTGTCCTCGACCACGACCAGGCGTTTCCCGGCGATCACGTCCGGCAAAGCGTTGAACTTCATCCCGACGCCGATTTCCCGCATACGTTGACTTGGCTGGATGAACGTACGCCCCACGTACCGGTTGCGCACGAGGCCCTCCCCGTAGGGGATGCCGATCTCGTTGGCATAGCCCACGGCGTGGGGGATCGCCGAGTCCGGCACGCCGATCACCAGATCCGCTTCGGCTGGTTGTTCCCTCGCCAGTTGGGCGCCCATCGCGGCCCGGGTGATTTGATTCAACTTGCCGTTCAGGATGCTGTCCGGGCGGGAGAAGTAGATGTGCTCGAAGATGCACATCGCGTGTTTCTCCCGGGCTCCGGACCAGATGAATGATTGGATGCCGGACTCGTCGATCACCACCGTTTCCCCGGGGACGAGCTCCCTCATGAACTTGCCGCCGACGTGATCGATGGCGCAACTCTCCGACGCCAGGATGTATCCGTTGCCGAATGTGCCGATGCAGAGCGGGCGGATTCCGAGGGGGTCACGAACGCCGACGAGCTGATCCTTCGTCATGATTACCAGCGAGTAGGCGCCACTGAGGCGTCGCATGCAGTACGCCGACCGCTCTTCCCAGGTCGTGGCCGGCGCCTTGGCGTACATCTCGGCGATCACCTCGGAATCGGAGGTGCTGGTGAAGGTGGAACCCCACTCTTCCAACTCCGCCCGCAGAGGTCTGGCGTTGATCACGTTTCCGTTGTGGCCTAACGCAATTTTGAAGCCGTTTTCGCCGTGGGCGATGATGGGCTGCGCATTGGCCCGCCGCGGTGCGCCGGTGGTCGAGTACCGGGTATGGCCGATCGCGATATGTCCGGTGAGGCGGTCCAGGTCTTCCTCACGGAACGCCTGCGCAATCAGCCCCATTGCGGTGTGCATCACCATCTTGCGGCCGTCCGCCGCCGCGATGCCCGCCGACTCCTGGCCGCGGTGTTGCAATGCAAACAGACCGAAGTAGGCGACATTGGCGACATCGTCGCCGGGTGCGAATACACCGACGACGCCACAGGCTTCACGGGGCCTGTCGCTGTCAAGCGTGATGGGCCAGGAGGTGTGCGGCAATTGACCTTGCGGTGGTCTGCCCCCGTGTCGCCGCCGCGCGTGCAGGGCTCCGGGAACCGAGTCGCTATAACGAAGACTATGGTACCCCGGCCGGGCTTACAGCGGGTAGCCGGGGTTCCACACGTATCCCCGCCTGGACCGGATTCAAGACGGACCGGGCGGCCGGGACGCTTCGGCGGGCGGCTCCAGCCAGAACAGGAACTCGGCGTTCCCGGCATCCCCCAGAATCGGCGACCGGAGCAGACCCCTGATCCGTATCCCGTTCGAGGTCAACCACGCCACGAAACGCCCGATGAGCCGCGCCCTGAGAGACGGGTCCCGTATTACGCCACCGCGCGGCACTTCATCGCGCCGGGCTTCAAACTGCGGCTTGAACAACACGATCGCCCGGCCGCCCGGGGACTGTGTTCCGGGGGCCAGGTGACGGAACACCTGTGGCAAAACGACGCGCAGGGAAATGAAGGACACGTCCACCACGACGAGATCGACCTCGACGGAGAGATCGAACGGCTCGCGTGCGTTGATCCCCTCCATCGACACGACCCGATCGTCGGCAACGAGCCGTGAGTGAAGCTGGCCGCGTCCGACATCGACCGCGAACACGCGACGCGCGCCGTGCTGGAGCAGGCAGTCGGTGAAGCCGCCGGTCGAGGCGCCGACGTCCAGGATGGTCATGCCTGACGGATCGACGCCAAAGCGATCGAGCGCGTGCGCCAGTTTTTCTCCCCCGCGCGACACGTAGCGCGGACGGGACCGCAGGGCCACCTCCTGGTCGTGCTTCACCTGTTGGCCCGGCGTCGGGCGGCCCTGGGCGCCCGGCAGGGAAACATCGCCGGCCATCACAAGCGCCCGCGCCTCCTCGACCGTGCCGGCGAGGCCGTTATCGACCATCAATCGGTCAAGCCGGATACGCCTGCGCGGGCTCATGCCGCTGGCCCGGTGATGAACATTGCGACGAACACGGTGACTGAACCGGGAAGAAATACGGGGGCCAGCCCAAGAACGCCCGGGCCGGTACAGGGGCGCTGAACATTTGCCGCGAGCGGCTGAACCGTTGATCGGCGTCCAGTCTCCGCGTGTGTGGCGGACATCGTGTCCGGTATCATCCGCTGGATGGAAAGCGCTCCCACTGCAGACCGCCGCCCCGGCTCGCTGGCGGCGATCGTCTACGGACTGCTCCGGTCCATGCGCCCGAGACAGGCCCCGAAAAACGGCCTGGTGCTCGTCGCGCTTTTCTTCACCGTCAACAAGTGGTGGGACCTGGACCAGATCGGCGGCATGGCCCGCCTGATCGCGACCAGCGCCATCGCGACGTTGATCTTCATCATCGTGAGCGGCGTCGTCTATATCGTCAACGACCTGTTCGACGCCGAGCGTGACCGCGCTCACCCGCGAAAGCGGTTCCGGCCCATCGCGTCCGGCCTCGTCCCGACGGGCGCGGCCTGGACGACGGCCGGCGTCCTGTTGATCGGCTCGATGGCCGCGGCGTTTGTGGTGAGCGCATCCTTCGGATTTATCGTCCTGGGGTACTTCGCCCTCTCCCAGGCCTACAACCTCGTGCTGAAGAACGCCGTCATCCTCGACGTGGGGACCGTGGCGGCGGGGTTCGTGCTGCGGGCGGCCGCGGGGTCGGTGGCGATCGATGGCTTCAAGTTTGGGACCGGGCCCGAGCACATCGAGCTCGACCTGACCATCTCGCCGTGGCTCTACGTTTGTACCGCCTCCGGCGCCCTGCTGCTGGCGCTCATCAAGCGACGGGCGGAGCTCATATCCGCAGGGCCAAACGCGGAACGGCAGCGACCCATCCTCGGCGAATACAGCGTCGAACTGATCGATCGGCTGGTGGCGGTGGTCGCCCCGATGACGCTGATGGCGTACACGTTGTACTCGTTCAGCGGCAGTTTTCTGGAAGACGTGAACCTGCCGGACAACAACTCGATGATGCTGACCGTCCCGTTCGTGGCCTACGGCCTGTTCCGTTACCTGTACCTGGGCTACCGAAAAGACCAGGGCGAGTTGCCCGAGGAGTTGCTCATCCGGGACCCCGCTCTGCTGGTGACGATCGCCCTGTGGCTGGGCACCGCCGCCATCGTCCTCGGCCTTAACTAACGCGCGGGCAACGGGTACGCTTCCCCACGGTCATCGCAGGTCGTTGCGAGGGCGCGCAATGACGAATCGCCGACGACCGATCGCGTACAGCTTTAGGAGCGCGAATGCTTCCCGGACGTGAGGATTTCTGGAACATCGGGTATCCCCTGCCCGCCATCCTCGTCTACCTGGCTGCGCCGATCATCCTGGCCGCCGTGGTGTACGGCATCCGGCGCCGGTCGCTCATGTGGCGGCTCGGCAAGCCCGTGGAAGACTTCGGGCCGATGGGTCCGCGCATCCGGGAGTTCATCGGGCTGGGCGTGGTAGACCTGCTCGCCCACCGGAAGTTCGTGAAGCACGAGCTTTATCCCGGGATCATGCACTTCGCCCTGTTCTGGGGCTTCCTGATCCTCCTGCTCGCGACCACCGTCGCGGCGATCGAGTTCAACGCCGAAGAGTACCTGAACTGGGAGTTCCCGACCGTGGAGTACCGGGTCGCGGCCGGGTTTGCCTGGGACATCTTCGGCGGGGCTCTGGCGGCGATCGGGCTGGTCATGGCGGCGCTACGGCGCTACGTCGTGCGGCCGAACCGGCTCCATTCGTATTCGGACAACTGGGTGGTGCTCGGCTATCTTGCGCTGCTGCTTTTCACAGGGTTCTTGATCGAGGGCGCCCGGATCGGCGCCACCGAGCTCAACCCGGCGAGCAGGTTCTTCGACGAGGGTGTCGCCGGGTGGTCGCCCATCGGCTGGACGTTCGCAAAGGCGCTCGACGGACTCGGGCTATCGGCCTCCGGCATGAAGGACCTGCAGCAGGTCATGTGGTGGACCCACGCCGGCATCTTCACGGCCGGTTTCGTGTACATCGCGGTGGGCTACAAGCACCTGTCCCACATCGTGGTAAGCCCGGCCAACATTTTCCTCCGGCCAAAGAAGCCGCGCGGCGCCCTGAGGCCGATGGGCGATTTCGAGACGCTGGAGACCTTCGGAGCGAAGGACATCACGGACTTCACGTGGTGGCAGAACCTGAACTTTGACGCCTGCACCAACTGCGGGCGCTGCGAGGAACAGTGCCCGGCATGGGCTTCCGGCAAGCCGCTTTCGCCGCGCGCCGTGATGCAAGACATGAAGGCGTTCATGGAGGAGCGCGCCCCGGTCTTGCTGGCGACGCCGGCCGGCGAGACCCCGCCGCCGCCGGAACGCTCGATGGTGGGCGAGGTGATCGGCGAGGATGTGCTGTGGGCCTGCACGTCGTGCGCCGCCTGCGTCGAGGCCTGCCCGGTCTTCATCAACCACATCGACACGATCGTGGACATGCGCCGCTACCTTGTGCTTGAGGAGTCACGCCTCCCACAAACAGCGCAGGATGCGCTTGAAAACCTGGAGCAGCGGGGCCACCCGTGGCGGGGGACGACCCTGACACGGACGAGCTGGATGGAAGGGCAGGACGTCCCGACTATCGAGGAGAACCCGGACGCCGATGTCCTGCTCTGGGTCGGCTGCACCGGGGCGCTCGTGGAGCGCAACGTGCAGGTGACGCGCGCCGCGGCGTCGATCCTCCGGAAGGCGGGCGTGAACTTCGCCGTGCTGGGGAACTCTGAGACCTGCACGGGCGACCCGGCTCGACGCATGGGCAACGAGTACCTTTTCCAGGTGCTCGCCCGGCAGAATATCGAGACGCTCAAGGCGGTCAACCCGAAGACGATCCTGACGACCTGCCCGCACTGTTTCAACACAATGAAGAACGAGTACCCGGAATTTGGCGGCGTGTTCAACGTCCAGCACTACTCGGAGTTCATGGCAAAACTGATCGACGACGGCAAACTGCGGGCGCTGGCCACGGTGACGGCCGAGAAGACGACGTATCACGACTCATGCTTCCTGGGCCGCCACAACGGGATTTACGACGCCCCGCGACGTATCGCAGCGGCGATCCCCGGCCTCGAAATGGTCGAGATGAAACGTTGCAGGGACCGCGCTTTTTGCTGCGGCGCAGGCGGCGGACGGATGTGGATGGAGGAGGAAGGCACCCGCATCAATCACATGCGGACGGATCAGTTCCTGGAGACGGATGCCGAGTCGATCACCCTGTCCTGCCCCTTCTGCCTCCAGATGATGGAGGAAGGGATCAGCGCGAAGGGCGTGGGCGACACGAAGTCGGCGAAAGACCTGCTGGAGATCATGGACGCGACAATGGAGGGCGCCGGGGAGGGTACGGAATCCACCGCGACGACGGCCGCCGGCACCGGCGGTCCGGCGGACTGAGGCCGCTATGCCACGCCGCAGCACGCCCGCCACCCGTCGTTCCACCAGCACCAGTGCGTTCGGGGCAAGTGGCCGGATTTCGCACGACGCGTCCGCCTATTACGCGCGCGCCATGCAGCCCGAAATCGATGCGTCCAGCGTCGGCGTCGAGCAGACGGCGCCCGGGGATGCGCTGGACCGGATCTACTGCCACTCGAGCGAGCGGATGCACGAGTTGCCCGACGGCAGCGTGCACCTGATGGTCACGTCACCTCCCTACAATGTCGGCAAGGAGTACGACGAGGACCTGACGATGGACGACTATCGCGGGTTGCTGCGCCGCGTTCTCGCCGAGATTTGGCGCGTGACGGCGCCGGGCGGGCGCGCTTGCGTTAACGTGGCCAACCTGGGCCGGAAGCCATACATCCCGCTTCACGCATACGTGATCGCGGACGCCGCCGAGGCCGGGTTCCTCATGCGAGGCGAGATTATCTGGGACAAGGGCGCAGGCGCCGGGACTTCGACGGCGTGGGGAAGCTGGAGGTCGGCGTCGAATCCGACGCTCCGGGACACCCACGAATACATCCTCGTTTTCCAGAAGCCGCATCCGAAATCGGGCTTTGGCAGGCGCAAGCCTGAGGGCGGTGAGAGCACGATCGGAAGGGACGAGTTCCTGGAGTTCACCAAGTCGGTCTGGCGGTTCGGGCCCGAATCAGCCAAACGCGCGAAACATCCGGCGCCGTTCCCTGTGGAGCTGCCCCGCCGGTTGATCCAGTTGTATTCGTTCACCGGCGACGTGGTGCTCGACCCGTTCATGGGAACGGGGGCGACTGCGGTCGCAGCGGCGACGGCCGAAAGGCGTTACGTCGGTTACGACACCTCCCCCGAGTACTGCGCGATCGCAGAGGAACGGATCGCGGAGGCGGTCGCAGGGGACTGACGGGGCTTGCTTAACCCGGGTACAAAATACCCGGATACGTGTAAATACGCGTCCTGTTTAGCTACCGGCGGTCCGCTGGGAAACACTAACGTCGTTGCCAGCCCTGTTCCCCCAGGGTTGCTCCTGAGCGCCCCTGCCACCCCCCCACGCATGTGGAACGCAGGGGCGCTTTTTTTCTCCTGTTTTTTTCCCAGCCAAGCCCGCTGACGGATCGGTAACTTCCGCCCTTCGAGAGCCTCAAGGAACGATCGCCGCCCGCCCCCTGCGCGTTGACGCCGGATGGGGCCCCGAATCTTTCGAAGCAAGCGCCGAACCTGCCGAGCGTGGCACGACGCTGGCGGGCGCGTTCGACGCAGGGCGGATTGGCGTCCGATGGTGGCCTGCACGTAATTCCGATGGCGGTATCGATCAGGATAATCGGGGACGTTCCCCGGTGACTCCACGGGGTTCCCGGAAGATCATCACCGAGCTGGCACCTGTCGTCCCGGGGGAGGGATGACCGTATCCGGCGTGAGGTCTAAAACGTCGGGAAACAGCGGGCAGCGGGAGCGTGGGAGACATTTCATCGGGGAGAGGGGATACGGCGAACGCAGTTCCGCCGGAACTGTTGAAGTCGGTCGTCGAGTTGATACGGGCCGCCGAGGATCGTGGCGAGAGCGCGCCCACGGCCGAAGAGATCGCCATCCGACTGAGACAGATCGAGGGCAAGATCAAACGGGCGTGCGAGGTGCTCGAGTCTCATGGGCTGGTGCGCGCCTCGCAGGCGGTGGCGGAACACACAAATCCCAGTTACACGATCACGCGGGAGGGAACGGCGGCGGGGCGGGATGAGGAAACGGCAGCCCGAGACAGGATCGTGAATTCTCTGTTGCGGGCCACGTCCCGCGTCTTCAAGACAGACCTCGGCATTGATCTCCGGCTCGCCGGAGGAGAGGTGCGGCATGACCAGGTGACGACCGAGGACCTGTCGGTGTTTGTCCGCGTCACCGGCAGCATCGAGGGCTGCGTCTTTTTCGGCCTGGACCGGACAGTCGCGCGCGAACTCCTGACCATTGTGCTGCGGAGGCCGCCGCCGGGGATCGACGAACGGGCCCTGCGTATCCTCAACACGCTCGTGGATCGTATCTCCGGACTCGCCCGCGTCGAGCTCGCCGCCGCCGGATACAGTGTCGACATCTCTCCGGCCTCAACCGTCCAACCCGTCGGCATGAGGATCACCACGCTGGGAGTTCCGCAGGTCGTGGCGACACTGCAGAGCAAGCGCGGCCCGGTGGTGGTCCACGTCGTTCTGAGCGAGGTGCCACACCGGGACGCGCTCGCCGCCTGAGGCCGGCGGAAATACCGCGTTCCGCCCGCGGGGTAAAGGGTTTTACCGGGGTTTGGCGCTGTAGTCGCCGTACGGGCCGTCACGCCACGCGACGGCCTTGCGGAACCCGCCCTCGCGCATCGTGTCCTGCCAGGCATAGGAGTGATCCGTGAACTGGCCCGCCGCGTCCAGGTCCGTGCTTGAGCGGACGGACGAATAGATCCCCATGTTCTCGTAGAAGCGATTCATGTTGAGTTTGAGGATCGCCAGGTGGTCGGCGCTCATGTTGGCGATGCGGTCGGCCAGTGCGATGGTCCGATCGTCGAGCTCATCTCCCGGCCAGGCGTAGTTGATCATGCCCATCTCCTCGGCCTCGACGCCGGTAACCGGGTCGCCGGTCAGGTAAAGCTCTTTGGCCTTGCGCATGCCCATGACGAGGGGCCAGATGACCCCGGTCCGGCTCGTGCCCATGCCGCGCAGGCCGGGGTGCCCCAGCTGCGCGTCGTCGGCGGCGGTGACGAGGTCCGCCATCATCGCCAGCTCGCACCCGCCGGCGATGGCGTAGCCGTGGACCTGGGCGATGGTCACCTTGGCCATATTCCAGAAGTACATGAGGATGTCAGTGATCTGCTGCATCGCCGTCCGGATGCCCATGAGGAGCCGCCGGCCATTTCCGTCCGCGGTCCGGTACCGGCGCGCCACGGCGTCAGAGCCGGAGCCGCCCGGCGGGGTGATGTCGTAACCGGCACAGAAAGCCCTTCCGGCGCCCTTGACGATGATGACCCGGGCATCGTCATCGGCCTCCAGCTCATGGAGGGCGTCGGAGAACTCAAAGAGCAATTCCTGCGAAAGCGCGTTGAGTTTCTCCGGCCGGTTGAGCGTCACCCGGGCGACGCGGCCGTCCGTCCCTACGCGGTCGATCAGAAGATTTTCGTACCGGGCCTGAGCGGTCTGTGATTCGCGTGATTCGGGCATTGTTCGCCTCCGTCGAGTCGGTTGTTGAGCCACCGGATACGGCCCTGATCCCCTGAAGTCGCCGGGGAAATCGCTGATGGGATCGCTTCGGGGCGCCGCTGGCCGGATTCTATGCCGGACGGCACGGGAGGCCGCGATCTATCGTGGATTGATACATCACGAAACCCTCACGTCGCTCGCCGAAATGGTGTGCGAGGCTCCGGTCTGAAGGCAAGTCCGGTCCGGCGCGCTACCGGGTCCAGCAGACCGGTCGCTGAAGATTCAGCGCGCCGGACGTAGTCACGCGACCTGAGGAGGCACACCGTGAACGTCGGCCTGATGTTTCTGTTTAGCGACCTCTCAAAAGTCCCGCAAAACCGGGTGTTCGCCGAAGTCCTGGAAGAGATCGACTACGCAGAAGAGCTCGGTTTCGATTCGGTCTGGCTTCCCGAACATCATTTCGCCACGCCCGGGCTTCTTGGAAACCCCCTGATGCTGGCGGCCGCCGTGAGCCAGAGGACAGAACGAATAAAGATCGGCATCGCGGCCACCGTGCTGCCGTTCCAACACCCGCTGCGAATAGCCGAGGACGCGGCGCTGGTGGACGTGCTGAGCAACGGCCGATTGATGCTCGGCGTGGGGAGGGGCTGGCAGGTCCCCGAGTTCCAGACTTTCCAGGTGGACCAGACCGCCTCGCGCGCCATGTTCCTGGAGAGCGTGGACATCATCCGGCGGGCGTGGACGAAGGAAAGTTTCTCGCACGACGGGGAGTTCTGGCAGTTCAAGGACGTATCGATATTCCCGAAGCCGGTCCAGAAGCCCCACCCGCCGATCTTCTGGACGGTCGTCACCCCCGGGTCGTACAAACGGGCGGCCGCCCTGGGCTACCCGGTGATCCGGTCGCTTAATTTCGCCGCCCTGGAGACCGTCGAGATCGGGACGGCCGCCTACGAAGCGGAGATCAAGAAGAGCGGCAAGGAACTCACGGATTTCGAGCTGCCGCTCACGGTCAAGGTGTACGTCGCCCCGACCGACGAGGAGGCCGAACGCGACGCGGCGCCCAATGCAAAATGGTTTTACAACGCCCTCTCGGCCTTCCTGCCCGGAGCGCCGGGCCGGCCAAGACCGGCCAGCGGCTACGAGGAGTACCCGGAGGACCCCGGTGCTGTAGCGGAGGCAGCGGCGAACGATCTCTGGAAGTGGGGGACGGCTTACGGATCGCCCGAGACGGTCCTGAAGAAGCTCCGCGCTTACTCGGACAGGACGTTCACCAACCACTGGATGGCCTGGATGCGCATCGGAGAACTCCCGCACGACAAGGTGATGAAGTCGATGGAGCTATTCGCACGCGAGGTGATGCCCGCGCTGAGGGAAGACGCGGCGACAACCGCCGACCGGTGATGGGGCGCGGCTGATCGACGGGAGCCGCAAATCGGTCCAAGCCTCTAATATGTGCCCGAACGTGCCGTTAAGGCGGTGAACAGCTAGTTCACCGCTGGCACGAAACCTACCGGGTGGAGAAGAGGCACACGTTGGCCGGGCTGACCGCACACGAGTTCGCCAAAAAATGGCGCGCCTCTACCCTGAACGAGAGCCAGGGCAGCGTTCCCCATTTCGAGGAGCTTTGCCACCTCGTCGGTCATAAAACCCCGTCTGAAATGGACCCCAACGGAAGCTTCTTCACCTACCAGAGACGGGTCCTGCAAGAATCCGAGAAAATGGGGTTCGCAGACGTCTGGCTCAGGGGTAATTTCGGCTGGGAGTACAAGAGCAAGGGCCGCGATCTTGATGTCGCTTACAAACAGCTCCTCCAGTACCGCGACAACCTGGCCAATCCTCCGCTATTGATCGTGTGCGACTTCGACAACATCGAGGTCCACACCAACTTCACCGGCACCGTCTCGCAGATGTATCGCGTGACGCTTGACCACCTGGCGGACAGCGAACTGGCCGTAGACGGGACGGCCCTGAACGGAATCCAGGTGATCAGGGCCTGCTTCGACGATTACGAGTCGTTGAAACCGGGCCAGACCACCGAGGCGCTGACGCAGGAAGCCGCCGACCGGTTCGGCAAGCTCTCCGAGAGCCTCCGCATCAACTGGGGCAACTCGGACGAGCAGGTAGCGAAGTTCCTTACCCGCCTGATCTTCTGCATGTTCGCCAGTGATGTGGGGTTGCTGCCAAAAGGCATCATCTCCACGATGATCCGGGCCAGCAGGAACGCCCCGGGGCCGACCCCGGAACTGTCGAACCGGCTCGCGTCCCTGTTCGACGTGATGCGCACCGGAGGCCTTTACGGGTCCGACTCGATCCTCCACTTCAACGGCGGGCTGTTCAACGACGCCGAGACGCTGAACCTGGACGGCGAGACGATGGGAGAACTGCTGCGCGCCGACGAGCTCGACTGGTCGGACATCGAACCGTCCGTCTTCGGCACGCTTTTCGAGCGCATCCTGAACCCGGACAAGCGGTCACAACTGGGCGCGCACTACACGTCCCGCACCGACATCGAACAGATCGTCGAACCGACGTTGATGTGGCCGCTCCGCAGCGAGTGGGAGGAGATCGAGGCGGAAGTGGACAGTCTGCTCGGCGGGAAGGGGGCAGGAGAGGCAGATAACCCGGCTCGCATCTCCGCGCACGCGCTCATCTCCGGGTTCCTGGAGCGGCTCGCCTCGACGAGCGTTCTGGACCCCGCCTGTGGTTCGGGTAATTTCCTTTATGTAAGCCTCGCTTTGCTGAAAGAGCTGGAGCGACGCGTCATCGCGTTCGCGGCGGAGCGGCAGATATTTAACGTGGACTACACAGCCCACCCGCGCCAGCTATTCGGCATAGAGAAGGACCCGTACGCACACCGGATTGCGAGCATCGTGGTGTGGATCGGTTACTTGCAGTGGAAGCGGCGTAACGGCCGCCGATTTGACGACGAGACACCGATCCTCCAGCCATTGGAGAACATTCATCAGATCGATGCCATCGTGGATCAATCGGACCCCGACCATCCGGCCGAGCCCGACTGGCCGGACGCGGATGTGATCGTCGGAAATCCCCCGTTCATCGGAAGCCAGTTTCTGCGCCGCGAACTTGATAAAGACGGCCCCTATGTCGACCCTCTGTTTGCTGTGTGGGATGGTCGTGTGCGCCATGACGCGGATATCTGTTGCTACTGGTTTGAGAAGGCGCGGGCGATGGTGGAAACCGGACGCGCGAAGCGGGCCGGCCTACTAGCTACGCAGGGCATTCGAGGCTGGGCCAACCGGGACACCCTCCGGCGCATCAAGGAATCCGGCGACATCTTCTTTGCGGAATCGGACCGACCCTGGAAGCTAGACGGGGCGACGGTCCGCGTGTCGATGATCGCATTCGATGATGGTTCGGAAACGCGACGTGTCCTCGATAGACAGGATGTTGAAGAAATTAACACCGACCTGACTACTGGCCTAGACCTGACCCGCGCTAAGAGCCTGAAAGACAACTTACGAACCTGCTTCCAAGGTCCAGTGATCGTTGGTCCTTTCGACGTTGACGCGTCAACGGCGGAGTATTGGCTACAACAACCCAATCCACATCGGCATCCGAATTCCGAGGTCGTCTTACCCGTGTTAAACGCGGCCGACCTCACAGGAAGGCCAAGGGGTAGATTCATCGTCGATTTTCAGCGCATGCCGGTGGAGGAAGCGGCTCTCTACGAAACCCCGTTTGAACATGTTCGGGCACATGTGAAACCGTTACGCGACCAAAACCGGAGCGCGCAGCGCAGGTTGCGTTGGTGGCTCCACGGGGCCGCTGGTACGGCGTTGCGAAAAGCACTGGTTGGTAGAGACCGCAAGCTGGTCACGCCCCGGGTTGCAAAGTATCGGCTTTTCACGTGGGTGGCGTCCGATACGGTCGTGACCGATGCGGTGGTTGTCTTCGCGCGCGACGACGACTACTTCTTCGGCGTGCTCCACTCCCGTCCGCACGAGCTCTGGGCAAGAGCCACGGGCACCCAGCTCAGGGATGTTGAATCCGGTTTCCGCTACACGCCGACCACTACTTTCGAGACGTTCCCGTTCCCACAGCCGTCTGAGGCTCAGCGGAGCGCAATCGGCGAAGCCGCCCGCGTCCTGGACGAAGAGCGTGAGAACTGGCTCAACCCGCCGCCGGACCCAGATACCGGCGACATCATGACGGGCGTCGATCTCAAGAAACGCACGCTGACGAACCTGTACAACGCACGGCCATCGTGGCTCCAGTTCGCCCACGAGCGGTCGGACGCTGCGGTGCTGGACGCCTATGGCTGGCCGTCAGACATCACGGACGAACAGATACTGGAACGCTTGCTCGACCTGAACTTCGAGCGCGAACCGGCGTAACGCGTTAGCCTCGCCTCACCGCCAAGTTGCGGCGGGCAAGCCGTGTGGTCTGGA
>JACZRO010000165.1 GCA_022574675.1 Chloroflexota bacterium | reverse complement strand
CACGGGGATTACTCGCCCCGCAACTGGATCCACGAGCGCGTGGGTTCCAAGCGCTCAGAATCGAGATTGGGCGTGATCGACTGGGAGCGCTCAAGGCCCGGATTCTGGGTGGAGGACGTCCAGCGGATGACGCATGATCACTGGGTCGACGCGCCCCACCTTCGTGATGCCTTCTTCGAGGGTTACGGCCGGACGCCGACCGATTCAGAATGGCGTCATTCCGACCAGATCACACTCATCAACGCCATCGGCGGCGTTCCGTAGGCGATTTCTCACGGCGATGAACCGTTCGTTCGACACAATCGGCGAGCCGTAGAGCGGCTAAAGGAAATCCTCTGAATGTCTTCTCCAGACGGAGTGGTCGAGGCGGTGAGCGCGAGCGCGACGCACACGATGGCCAAGCCGAATCAGCCGAGCATACGGGTGATCGCAGGCCACGGCGTCGAGGGCGATGCACACATGGGCAAGACGGTGAAACACCGCTCGCGCGTGCGGCGTGACCCGACCCAGCCAAATCTGCGGCAGGTCCACCTGATTCACGGCGAACTGCTAGACGAGTTGCGGGAAGGCGGCTTCCAGCTTGAGGCGGGGCAGATAGGCGAGAACGTCACTACGCGGGGCGTGGACCTGCTCGGTCTGCCCCTGGGAACAAAACTCCACCTCGGCGCCGAGGCGGTGATCGAGGTCACCGGGTTGCGGAACCCGTGCGCTCAACTGGACGGGATCCAGCCCAATCTCATGACGGCAGTGATCGCAAAAGACGAGGACGGCAAGCCGGTGTTCAAGGCGGGCGTGATGTCTATCGTGCTAAGTGGCGGAGAGGTACGCCCGGGCGACGTGATCCGGGTTGCGCTGCCCGCCGGGTCTCACGTGGCGCTTCAACCGGTTTAGGCGACCTTCTCAAAATCCCCTCGCTCGGCTGGGCGCCCCCTTGACGTCGAGTGTCATTTACGGGCGCTGCGGAAGCTCCACGCACCACCGGGCCACCCGGGCCGGTAGTCAGCGGCCCCTACAATGCGCTGCCGGGCGGAGTTCGTTCATTCATACCCGGCGATATTTTTTGGATAGTTGCCAGGCGGCCAAAGAGCGCGGTGGCCGTGTCTATAATGCCGCCGCCGCGCCGGGAAGACGGCCTGCCTCGTTTCATTTCGGTTGGTTTCCAACCGTGCCCAGGGAGTGGCGTGATGCCAGATGAATCCAGCGAATCCAGCATCCAGGATCGTCGAAGAGACCTTGCGCGCGTCGGACTCGATCTGACCGAAGAACGGGTCGCCGAGTTGATGAGCCGGTTTGACGACGTGGACACTACGATCGCGGCCATTCGAGCTATCGACGTCAAGGCGTTTGAGCCTCACGCCGTGTTTGTTCCGCGGCCGGCGAAAGGCTAGACGCTCTACTTGCCGGAATGGTGGCGCGGTTCGTGCTTTCGACTGTGTCGGGGAACTGAGCTTCTCCCTCATCCCCGCCTTCTCCCGCTGGGAGAAGGGGTTGGTCTCCCCACAAGCAGGTCGCCAGGCAATCACGCCGGGCTGCGATACAAAACATGGAATGTTGATCCCGGAGCTTGCCCGTGTCTGACAATGATCTGACCTACGCCTCTATCGATGAACTCGCGCCGCGTATCCGCTCGGGCGACGTGTCGCCTGTTGAGCTGGTACAGGCGTCGCTGGACCGCATCGAACGGCTCGAACCCCGCCTGAACGCCTTCCTGGAGGTGTTCTCGGAAAGCGCGCTCGCGCAGGCACGCGAGGCGGAACATGAGATTCAAGAGGGCCGGTACCGCGGGCCGATGCACGGGATCACGGTCGCCCTCAAGGACCTGGTCGACGTGGAGGGCACGGTCACGACCGGCGGATCGATCGTCCTGAAAGACAACGTCGCAACGTCCGACGCCACGGTCACCCGCCTGCTCAAGAGCGCGGGGGCGATCATCATCGGCAAGACGGCGCTGGTCGAGTTCGCGATGGGCGCGACCGGGGTCAATCCGCACAACGGACCCTCGCACAATCCCTGGAACCTGGACCGCATCTGCTGCGGGTCGAGCATGGGTTCCGCGGCCGCCGTGGCGGCGGGATTGTGCGTGGGCGCGCTCGGGTCCGACACCGGCGGGTCCATACGCATGCCCGCGGCCGTGACCGGGATCGCGGGGCTCAAGCCGACCTACGGACGAATTAGCCGGGCGGGTGTGCTGGACCTGAGCTGGTCGTGCGACCACGTCGGGCCGATGACGCGCAGCGTCGCCGACTGCGCCCACATGATGAACGTGCTGGCGGGATACGACCCGAGCGACCCGGCTTCGTCCGACCAGCCGGTCCCGGACTTTACTTCCGACCTCACACGAGGATTCAAGGGCCTGCGGGTAGGCGTGCCGGCCGATTTCTTCTTCGATGATATCGACCCGGACGTGCTGGACGCGGTGCGGGCCGGCATCGATCTGATGGAGCGCGAGGGCGCCTCTGTGCGGGAGGTGTCGATGCCCTGGGTGGCGGCCGGGCGGACGATCAACATCGGGCTGCTTGGGCCGGAAGCGGCGGCGGTGCATCGCGAGGTTTTGAAGACACACGCCCACGATCTAAGCCCGGCCGTCCGGGCACGACTCGAGAGCGCAATCATCACTCCGGCGGTGGACTACATCGATACGCAACGCGCACGCCGAAGGTTCATCGAACATATGGACGAGGCGATGAGCGAACTGGACGTGCTCGTCACGCCGTCGGTCCCGATCCAGACGCCGACCATCGCCGAGTGCACCCCTCCCCCGGGTTCGCCCGATGCGCCCGGCGGCGCCCGGCTGACCGAGTTCACCGGGGTGTTCAACACGACGGGTCAGCCCTCGCTGAGCCTGAACTGTGGCTTCACGAGGGATGGGATGCCGATCGGGATGATGATCAGCGGACGGGCGTTCGACGAGGTATCGGTGCTGCGCGCGGGGGCCGCGTTCGAGGCGGCGGCGGGACTGGCCGACCGGCGGCCGCCGATCAACTGACCGCAAACGCCCTTCGAGAGCCTCAGTGCGCGATCTCGGGATCAGCGACCGGTTATTACCGAAATTCTAACGCGCCGGTAATGCGCACGTAATCCTTCATGTGTTATTGCATTTATTCTTTGAAATAATAGATGCGTTTTAATGTCTTCATAATCCTCAAGGTTTCTTGTAATTATCTAAAACATTCCCTCGTACTTTGGTCGTCATCGGGACGGCGCACTTGACGCCGATCCACAGAAGAGACAGCCGGTCCGCGGGCAGGACCGAGAACGAGGGAATATCGAAATGAAGAAGAGCTTGAAGATCGCAGTGGCGGGCATCGGAGTCGGCGTGGTGTCCCTGGCGGGCGTCGGGCTGGCGAGCGCACATGGTCCGGGCGACAGCGAGACGCGAAGCGAGATCACGGATCGCGTGGCGGCCATCCTCGGAGTCGACAGCGCGGAACTCGGAAACGCCTTTGACCAGGCACGCGACGAGGTCCGGACCGAGAAGATGGACGCCCGGTTGGATCAGGCCGTGGCCGACGGCACGATCACCCAGGAAGAGGCCGACGAGATCAGGGCGTGGATGGACTCCCGGCCTGACGTGCTCGACGACCTGAAGGGCCAGCACGGCCCCCGCGGCCAGAAGGATCCTGCGGCTATCGAAGAGCGCCTCGCCACGCTGGTCGAGGAAGGCACGATCACACAGGCCGAAGCGGACGCAGTCCTGGAGTGGTCGGAGGATCGGCCCGAGGCGTTGAACGAGATTCGACCCGATCGCTCCGATCATGAGGGACGCCACGACTCCCGGAGGGGACCCGGGCGTGGCTTCCAGCATCGGTTGGGGGGCGGCCAGGATGTCGAGATCGGCCGATTCGGCGGCTTCAGGTTCAGCCTCCCGCCCGGCAGCGACGCCCCTCCGGCGGACGTTCCGGTCGATAGCTCGGCGCTTTAACAGGCAAGCGCCCCTGCCCATCCCGGCCCCGAGCCCCTCCCGATCATCCGGGAGGGGCTCTTCGCGCGCACCCGTCGGGGGCCGCCCCGGCGACGGCGGCTTATCCTGTGGGCGATGGCACGCGAACAACAACCGAGCCGCCCCAAAAAACAACGGGCCAGCGACCGCGTTTCTGAGCGACCAGAGCGCGGATACGCAATCGTCGCTCTGGACTCCCCGACCGACCCGGTAAACGTCGGCCACACCCTCCGGGCGGCGATGTGCTTCGACACCCGGCTGGTGGTGATCGCCAACGCCGACCCGGCGCTCGACCTGCGTCGCCTGCCCAGCGACCCGGGCCGGGCCTGGCGCCACACCCCGGTGTTGCGCGTGGGCAGCGTGTTCGAGTCGCTGCCCTTCGATTGCACGCCGGTGGCCGTCGAATTGACGGATGACGCCGAGGACCTGGTCGAGTTCCAGCACCCGGAGCGGGCCTGTTACATCTTCGGCCCCGAGAACGGATCGCTGAGCGATGAGACGCTGAAGCGTTGTGACCGGGTCGTGAAGGTCCCGGTCAGCCTGCCGCTCAACCTGGCGGCGACGGTGAACGTGGTGCTTTACGACCGGATGCTGAAGGTGCGCCGGCCCGGGATCAAGCCGGGCGACAACAATCCCCGGAACGATCCGGGGACCGCCCCGGAGCGAGACGGGGCGTAGCGCGCCGCGTCGTCCGCACGGGGCTACTTGCCGCCGGCATCGCCTTTTGAGTCGCCGCCGTCTGTCGTACCGCCACTCTCGTCTTTCGACCCGCCCGAGTCGCTGCCGCCGTCGCCGGCCCGCGTCGGAAATCACCCGGCAGATTACCCCCGGCAGGTCTAAACTCGCGCCCGGCCGATCGCAGTCCGTCCCGGTTTGATCTGTGACCGGGCGGGCACGGGAGATACATGCAGCTCAATCGAATCTTCCCCGGAGTGAGGCGTGACAACCTCCGGGGCGACTTCTACGGCGGCGTCACGGCGGCCGTCGTCGCCCTGCCACTTGCCCTCGCATTTGGCGTGGCGTCAGGCGCGGGCGCCATCGCGGGGTTATGGGGCGCCATTCTCGTCGGTTTCCTGGCTGCGCTTTTCGGCGGCACGCCCTCACAGGTGTCCGGGCCAACAGGGCCGATCACCGTTGTGATGGCCGTGATCATTACCCAGTACGCCCATGACCTGCGGCTGGCGTTCACCGTGGTGATGCTGGCCGGGGCGATCCAGGTCATCTTCGGGGTGTTGAAGCTGGGCCGTTACATCGCCTACGTGCCGTTCTCCGTGGTCTCCGGCTTCATGAGCGGTATCGGGCTGATCATCATCATTATCCAGCTCGCCCCGATGATCGGCTTCGACACCTCCAAAGACGGCGTCGCGACGGCATTGACGGATCTGCCGGACCTGGTGACCAGCCCGATATTTGACGCCGTCATCGTCGGTCTGATCGCGCTTGGGATTTCGATACTGATGCCGCGCCGGCTGCGGACCTACGCCCCTCCGCCGTTGGTGGCGCTGATCGCAGGAACCCTGGTGGCGCTCTTTCTATTTGGCGGAGCGCCGGTGCTCGGCGATATTCCGAGCGGGCTGCCCGACGCGAATCTGCCGACGTTC
>JACZRO010000164.1 GCA_022574675.1 Chloroflexota bacterium | reverse complement strand
CCGATTCAGCGGCGTCCCCGGTCTCGTCCCAGCGCTCCTTGATCCGGCTCAGCATGAACACGTGATAGTCCATCGACAGACCGAACAGGATGCTGAACATGAAGAGCGGCAGCCAGAACTCGATCTGCTCCACCTGTTGAAATCCGAACAGGTCGATCAGGAACCCCTTCTGGAACACCAGCACCACCAGCCCGTAGGCGGCGCCCACGGACAGCAGGTTCATGATGATCGAGGCGATCGAGATCGTGATCGAGCGGAAAGCGAACAGCAGCAGGATGAAACTGAGGCCGAGAACCACGCCGATCACGAGCGGCATGTAGTCGTCGGTGAGTTTGACGGAGTCCACGACCTGCGCCGACCCGCCCCCCACATACACATCGTAAGCCGAGCCCGGAACGTCCTGGAAAGCGGTCGGGATAAGGTCAGCGCGCAGTCGCCTGATGGTGTTCAGCGCTTCCTGGTTATTCGGGTCCCCCGGGATCTTTGACGTGAGGGTCGCCAGATTGACGCCGGGCTCTATCCGGATATCGGGGGTTTTCATGCCCGGGTCCGCGATCATGGCGGCCTCCAGGTTGCTGATGGCTTCACGGACCGCCGCGGAACCTACATCCCCGTCGATCACCACCAGCGCCGGCGCGTCACCGCCGAAGCCGAACTTATCGTCGAGCCGCTCAAATGCCTGCTTGGCCTGAACGTCGTCCGGCAAGACGGCGATACCGCTCGTGCCCTTCTCAAGCTCCAGGAAGAAGTACGCGAGGATTAACAGGAACGCGGTCGCCGCAATCATGCTGATGAGCGGCTTTTTCATCACGGCGATGGTGATGGCGTTCCAGAACCCCCGGTGGGCGTCCACCGGCGTGTCGTCAGGGGGGCGGAACCCCGGTATGCCAACTCCGGCAAACCGCCTTGCCAGGGTCGCCGCGACCAGCAAAAGGAATACGGCGGCGGCGACGAGTATGACGTTTGGCCCGACTCCCCATATGAATCCCACGATCCCCACGCCTATGCCAAACATGACCAGCGTCGGGATGATCGGAGCGCGCACGGCGTTGACACGATCGCCAAGGATGCCCACCATCGCAGGCAGCAGCGTAAGGCTGGCGAGCACGGCGACGAATACGACGAGGATCGAGCCGACGCCAAACGCCTGGAAGATCCGCTCCGGGATCAGCAACATGCCGAGCAGCGCCAGTACCACCGTTATACCGCTGAAGACGACGGCGCGCCCCGCCGTGGCCCAGGCCTTCGCGATGGCGTCATCCTCGGACAGCCCGCGACGGCGCTCCTCCCGGTAACGGGAAAGAATGAAGAGCGAGTAGTCGATCCCGACCGCCAGCCCCATCATTGACATGATGTTCGGGACGAACTCGTTCAGTTCTACAAACTGGCCGACGATCCCGGTCAGGCCGACGGCTACGGTTATCGCCGCGATGGCGAGGAGAATCGGGATAAGCGCTGCGACCATCGCGCCAAAAACGAGCGCCAGGATGATCAGCGCCATGCCGATGCCGATCGCCTCCCCGGTTGTCAGGTCCTCTTCAGCCAATTTTCCAAATGTGTGGTTGAGGCTGGCCTCGCCGAAGACCTGGACAAGAAATCCGTCCCGGCTGAGCTCGGCGGCGGTATCGATCAGGAGCTCGATATCGTCCTCCCGGCTCTCCAACACCTGAACTGAAATGAGGAGAGTTGTGCCGTCGTCGGACACCGTTTGCTCGTACTCAACAATGCTGCCCACGACCAGCTCGCCTGCGACCTCCGCGATCTGAGCCGCGGACTCGATCAGGAACGCGGTGAACGCCGGGTCGCCGGGTACGGCCGAATCTGAGGAAATCAGGATGAACTCGGTCAGGGTCGGCTGACCGCCGGCGTCTGGGCCCGACTGTTCGTCCTCGCCGTCCGCTTCGTCAAGCCCGGAGAAACGCTGGCTCTCGAGGGTCTCGGCTCGCTCGAACTCTAACGTTTGCGTGGGGCCGTCTTCGCCGTCCAGCGCGCCCGGAACGATCGTAAAGCAGGACCCGAGCGCTGCGACGATAACCAGCGCCGAGCCCAGCAGTGTCCACCACGGGCGGCGTGCGCTGAAGCCCGCCAGTGCTCCGGGGGATAGCGTCATTTCTGTTTAACCTCCCAGGGGTTTTGGCGCCACGGTTCAGTCCGGATTCGTCGCCGGCATGTCGTCGGTCGGTACGGTCGTCCAGGGCCGCACCGCCGCGCGCACGCGTCGCATCCTCGTGTTTCCCGACGGTCACGGGAACGGCAACGGCGCGCTGAACGACCAGCCCGGAGCACGGCGGGACCATGGTCCCGGCCACGCTCAACGGGTCGAGATCGTTATCTATTTCGTTTGTCTCTTGTACCCGGTGAACGCCATTGATTTCAGTGATCTGAGTTTCACCATATATGCGCCTCCACCGGGATCAACACCCCTCGGGTGGCGGTTGGGTGGTGACCGGAGGTGGTAACTCGAACGGGGGATCGCGATCATGACAACGCTGTCACTAGTTACGGGGAGGCCAGAATGCGGCTTGAAGATAAGGTCGCGCTGATAAGCGGAGGCGCGAGCGGTATCGGACGGGCCGAGGCGGTCCTGTTCGCACGCGAGGGGGCCGCGGTGGTGGTCGCGGATCTGCAGGAAGAGCAGGGGATCGCTGTGGTCGACGAGATCACCGAGGCCGGCGGGCGCGCCGGGTTTGTCCGGCTGGATGTCCGTGACGCGTCCCGTTGGACGGCGGCGGTGGAGTTCACAGAAGCTCGCTTCGGTCTGCTGACCATCCTGTGCAACAACGCCGGAACGAATCACCGTGCCGGCTGGGACGAACAGACCCCTGAGATGTGGCAGAACGTCATGGACGTCAACCTTACCGGCACCTACCTGGGTATCCGGGCCGCCGTTCCCTCGATGCGTCAGGCGGGCGGTGGCTCGATCATCAACATCGCCTCCAGCGCGGCTTTGAAGCAGGGCGGCGGGGGGCCGGCATACCCGACCAGCAAGACGGCGATCCTCGGGCTTTCAAGGAACGCCGCCCTTGCCCACGCCAAAGACAACATCCGGGTGAACGCCCTGTGCCCCGGGCACGTCGATACGCCGTTCATCCGCGGCAGCCAGCCTCACAGCGAGAACGACTGGTCGACGGACATCGCCAACCCTGACAACTATGAGCGCAGGATGGCGCGCCAGCCGCTCGCCATCGGCCGGCTTCAGTCAGGCGAGGACATCGCGTACGCCGCGCTTTACCTGGCATCCGACGAGTCGTCGACCGTGACCGGCGCGACCATCGCGATCGACGGCGGGACGACGCTGCTTTGAAGGGGGGTCAGATCCGGCTACCCGGAGACCAGGCCGATGCTGCACGGTCACGCCGCGATGCCCAGCTTCTCAAGGAGGCGGGCGCCGCTCGGGTTCACGTCGTGCGTCCCGTCCGGGTACACCACCGTTGGAACCGTTCGTCCGCCGTGCTGCAGGCGATTGATCTCCGCCAGGGCAGCATCGTCCTCGTCCACGTTCAACTGCTCGTACGGGATAGCGTGTTCGTCCAGGAACCGCTTCAGGATCCGGCAGTACGGGCACCAGTCGGTGCTGAGGACGCGGAGCGGGGTGTTTGTGGTCATTCGGGGAGAGGCCTCGGTAAGGTGGACGAACTGCTGTTGTGAAAATAATCACCAGCTATTTTGATGCCGGAGATCCCCGCCGGATTCATGAGTGACGGGCGATACCATGCCCGGAGGCCAAGTCGTCACCTCGGATATCGTCGGCGGTGGTGTTCGGCGATAAGACTTCTCCCTCACCCCGGCCAGCTCCGGGTGGGCGAGGTTACAGACTATCGGATGGCCGGTATTTCGGTGAACATGGACCGGAAGATCGTCGCACCGTCCTCGCCGCCAATCAACGCATCGCAGGCCCGCTCCGGGTGCGGCATCATGCCCAGGACGTTGCCCGCAGCGTTCGTGATCCCGGCGATGTTGTTCATCGACCCGTTTGGATTGAATTCGGGGGTGACCTCGCCGGCCGGTCCGGCGTAACGGAACACCACCTGGCCGTTCCGTTCGAGCTCGTCGATCGTGTCCTCGTCCGCCTGGTAGCTGCCCTCGCCGTGCGAGATAGGCACCCGCAGCAGGTCGCCGGCATTCGCCATGTGGCTGAAGAGTGTCTTGTCGTTCTCGACCCTCAGGTCGGTCCAGGAGCACCTGAATTCCAGGTGATCGTTGCGGATCAACGCTCCCGGCAGCAATCCCGCCTCACACAGGATCTGGAAGCCGTTGCATATCCCGATCACCGGACGGCCGTCCTCGGCGAACTGCGAGACCGACTCCATAACCGGCGCGAACCGGGCGATCGCGCCGGCCCTCAGATAGTCGCCGTACGAGAACCCGCCGGGCACCACCAGCGCGTCAAACCGGTCGACGTCGGTCTCGGCGTGCCAGACGTACTCGATCTCCTGGCCCAGGGACTCAAGGGCGTAACCGCAGTCGCGGTCGCTCCATGTGCCGGGGAAGACGAGGATGCCAAACTTCATAGCAAAAGCGTACCCGACCCCGGGACCCTGCGGAACCGTTCAGGGCGCGTTGCGCCCTCTGGGAGACATAAACCCGGTGCGCCGGGCACAAACAGAGGTCAAAAACGAAAAGGGCCGGTTAACAACCGGCCCCTCTACTGGCAACGCTACGTGGAGCAGCGCCACTACATGTTCTTGCGCTGCGCCTTCAGGCTCTTGCGGCGCTTCGCAGCGGCCTTCTTCTTGCGCAGGGTCGTCGGAGGCTCGAAGTGCTGGCGGCGACGGGACTCGGAGAGAATCCCTTCCTGCTGTACGCGCTTCGTGAAGCGACGCAGCATGCTCTCGAAGCTCTCGCCCTCAGAAATCCGTATCTCCGGCAAACTCGACCTCTTGTACTTCAGATACCCGCCTGCCCGTCCGGTTCCGGCGAGCCAGTGCCCTCAAGCTTAGGCAGGTTTACGCGAGACGGTCAAGTATGTGGCTACGAAACCGTCTGCCCGCGCGCCCCGGAGCCTGATACCAGAGTTGCCGCACGCCTGATCCGATCCACAGATCGTTCGCGTCCGATCGCCACCATCGTGTCGAACAACGGCGGGGCGACTCGCCGGGCCGTCAACGCCACGCGTAGCGCCCCGAACAACTGACGCGGCTTCAGGTCTAGCTCATCGCACAGGGCGCGGAACCGCGCTTCAAGCGGCTCCGGCTCGAACAGCTCCGCCGATTCGATCTCGGCGGCCGCCGACTCCAGCGCCGATGCCGTCGCCGCCTCGTCCATCCCCTTCTGCACGACCTCCGACGGATCGACCTCGATCTCGTCCTGGAAGAAGTAGGCCAGCATGTCGGCCACCTCTTCGTGGTCGATCACCTTCAATCGTTCGTGCACCAGCGGCACGAGCTGCGCCAGGTAGTTGCGGTCGATCGGCCGGGCGATGGACGCCGGCAACCCGTCCGGCGCCTCCAGCGCAGGCGCCAGCATCCCGGCGAGCGTTTCTACCGGCAACTGGCGCAGGTACACGCCGTTCATCCACTCCAGCTTGGTCATGTCGAAGATCGATGGCGCCGCGTTCAGACCGTCCAGGGAGAACTTCTCGACGATCCGATCCCGGCTCATCACCTCG
>JACZRO010000025.1 GCA_022574675.1 Chloroflexota bacterium | reverse complement strand
CAGTCGAACATGATCGAACACGATGTTCGCCGTCGGCACGCCACGAACGCCCATCTTTCGGTCGGTGCGGGCGATCGAGAAGCCCGGGCTATCTGTCGGCACGATGAAGCCGGAGATGCCCCGCACTCCCGCCTCAGGGTCCGTCTTGGCGAAGACGACGACGAAGTCCGCGACGGTGCCGCCGGAGATGTACACCTTTTCACCGGTGAGGAGATAGTCGTCGCCGTCGCGCACGGCCCGGCTCTCCAGCGCGGCAACGTCCGAGCCAGCATTCGGCTCCGTGAGGCAGAAGGCGCCCTTCGCGGCCCCTGCTGCCGAGGGCGGGAGCCAGGTCTCCTTTTGGCGCTCGCTGCCACCGAGGAGAATAGGATGCGTCGGCAGGGCGCTGAGCAACAACATGAGGCCGGAGGAGCAGCAATACTTGGCCACCTCCTCTACGGCCAGGGCCAGCGCCAGCGTGCCAGCGCCCGTCCCTCCGTACTTCTGGGGCAGCGTGAGCCCGAGCAGACCGACGTCCCGGAACGCCTCGAAGATATCGTGCGGATACTCGCCCTGCTCATCGATCTCGGCCGCCCGCGGAGCGATCCGCTCCTTGGCGATGCGGCGGGCCGTCTCCTGAATGAGGCGCTGCTCCTCGCTGAGTTGGAAATCCATCCGTGCAGGCTCCTTCTGTGTGCGCCGGGCCGAACGCCCCGCTCCGGTGAGTGAGGTCAGCGTAACGCAGGCGCGGACGCTAGGCCACAAGATCGTTCAGCGTTACTGCTTGTGAATCATCACGCCATCAGGTATAGTACCATTGACGCTTCAGATTTGGTTCGCTACACTGAGGGCACGGCTAGGCTGACCTCTTTGCATCTATTTCCCCGAAATACATCGGAGAATCAAGCCCGTTTCTAAGCCAGGGACGGGTATAAGCTGTCTTCGCCAACAGAGGAGGAGTGCGCCGCCATGGTTGTGACGAGTGAGCAAGCGCGCGCAGGCGGTCTGGGTCCCGGCCTGATGAAAAACTACGCCAAGATCCCGCACGTGCTGGACATTCCGCACCTGATCCTCATCCAGCTCAACTCCTACCGCTGGTTCCGCGACGAGGGCCTCCAGGAGCTCCTGGAGGAGATCTCGCCGATCCAGGACTTCACCGGCAAACGGATGGAGATGCGGTTCACCCGCGAGATCACGCCCGCGGACCGCCAGGAGAATCTGGAACAGTACGTCGGGCTGGTTCCCCTGGATGACATCAAGGTGGGGCGTCAGACGGTAGCGAGCAAGGGCGAACCGCTCACGCTTAGCGCAGCACAGGCGCTCCGGAAGGCGAAGGTCTCCTCCGTGAAGGTCCGGCCCTACTCCTTTGGTGAGCCAAAGTACTCGCAGCTGGAATGTCGCGAACGCGATATGACCTACGCCGTACCTCTGAAGGTCTGGGTACAGCTCCTGGTCAAGGAGACCGGCGAGGTAAAGGAACAAGAGCTCTTCATGGGCGACTTCCCTCTCATGACCGAGCAAGGCACGTTCATCATCAACGGCGCCGAGCGCGTCGTCGTTTCCCAGCTCGTGCGCTCGCCGGGCTGCTACTTTAAGCTGGAGCCGGACGCTACGAGCGGCCGTAACCTCTGCTACGCGAAGCTGATCCCCAGCCGAGGCGCGTGGCTAGAATTCGAGACGTCCAACAAGAACATCCTCTCGGTAAAGGTCGATCGTAAGCGCAAGATCCCCATCACGACGCTTCTCCGAGCCATCGACGCGGACGAGAAGCTGAATGACGAAGAGCTTGGCACGGACGAGCGGATGCTGGCCGCCTTCGCCTCAGATGACACCCATCCCGATCATCAGTACATCCAGTCGACGCTGGCGAAGGAGCCAACAGAGAATAAGCAGGAAGCGCTGCTCGAGTTCTACCGGCGGCTCCGGCCCGGCGACCCGCCCACGTTAGAGAACGCAAAGGGGCTCGTCGAGTCGCTCTTCTTCAACCCGCGACGTTATGACCTGGGGCGTGTAGGCCGCTACAAGCTGAATAAGCGGCTGCGCCTGGAGGCCGAAGGGCCCACGCGGACGCTCACGCCCGCGGACCTCATGGCCATTGTTCGGGAGATGATCCGTCTCAACAACGGCCAGGGCCGCCCGGACGACATTGACCACCTGGGGAACCGTCGCGTCCGGGCGGTTGGCGAACTGCTCCAGAATCAGTTCCGCATCGGGCTGCTCCGCATGGAGCGCGTTGTCCGCGAGCGAATGACGATCACGGACGCGGACCAGGCGACACCAAGCGCGCTGATCAACATCCGGCCGGTGGTGGCCGCCATGAAGGAGTTCTTCGGCGGCTCCCAGCTTTCACAGTTCATGGACCAGACCAACCCGCTGGCGGAGCTGACGCACAAGCGCCGGCTGTCCGCCCTCGGCCCGGGCGGCCTGTCGCGAGAGCGCGCCGGCTTTGACGTCCGTGACGTCCACCACTCCCACTACGGACGGATCTGCCCGATCGAGACGCCCGAGGGTCCGAACATCGGACTGCTGGGCTCTCTCGCCACGTACGCGCGCACCAACGATTTCGGTTTCCTGGAAACGCCGTACCGTCGTGTGCTCCACGAGGTGGCCACAAATAACGAGGACCTCATCGGACGCATAGTGCTTGATGCGCTCAAAGACGAGAAGGGCAAAGAGCTGGTGCGCGCCGGCGGGCGTGTTCCACGCCGACTCACCGAACAGCTCGCCGAGATGCCGGCGGAAACCGTCCGGGTCAAGGCCTTCGTCTCCTCGGACCCGAACGACGTTGTTTACCTGTCTGCCGACGAGGAAGAGACGTACGTCATCGGCCAGGCCAACACCGAGTTGGACAGCAAGATGCAGATCGTCGGCGACCAGGCCGAGATACGTGTCGGCGAGTCGTTCGCCATCGAAAATTCCGCGAACGTTGAGTTCATGGACGTATCGCCGATGCAGATCGTGTCGATCTCTACGGCCCTGATCCCGTTCCTTGAACACGACGACGCCAACCGCGCCCTCATGGGATCGAACATGCAGCGCCAGGCGGTACCGCTAATGCGGCCGCAGGCGCCGATTGTCGGCACGGGGATGGAGTCGCGCGTGGCGCGCGATTCCGGGCAGGTAATCCTCGCAGAGGAGCCCGGTCTCGTCATCCAGTCGACCGGCGCCGAGATCAAGGTCCTGGGCGATGAGAGCGGCACGGTCATCGAGTACCCGCTGATCAAGTTCGTGCGTTCCAACCAGGGCACCTGCATCAACCAGCGCCCGATCGTCGACAAGGGCGACATCGTTACCGCGGGCCAGCCGCTGGCGGACAGCTCTTCCACCGATCGCGGCGACCTGGCCCTGGGCCAGAACATCCTCGTCGCTTTCATGAGCTGGGAGGGCTACAACTACGAGGACGCCATCATCCTGTCAGAGGACATGGTGAAGGACGACCGGTTTACCTCGATCCACATCGCCAAACACGAGGCGGAGGCCAGGGAGACCAAGCTCGGGCCTGAAGAGATAACCCGGGACATCCCGAACGTGGGCGAAGACAGCCTGCGTGACCTGGATGAAGAGGGCGTGATTCGGATCGGAGCTTACGTCGGCCCTGGTGACATCCTCGTGGGCAAGATCACGCCCAAGGGCGAGACCGAGCTCACGGCGGAAGAGAAACTCCTCCGGGCTATCTTCGGCGAGAAGGCGCGCGACGTGCGCGACACCTCGCTGAGGGTGCCGCACGGCGAGCGCGGCAAGATTATCGACGTGAAGGTGCTGACCAAGGATGCCGGCGACGATCTGCCGGCCGGCGTCACCAAGCTGGTGCGCGTCTGGATAGCGCAGACCCGCAAGATCACCGAGGGCGACAAGGTGGCGGGCCGCCACGGGAACAAGGGCGTGATCTCCAAGATCCTCCCGCGTGAGGACATGCCGCACCTGCCCGACGGCACCCCGATGGACATCATTCTCAACCCGATCGGCGTGCCGTCCCGCATGAACCTGGGACAGGTCCTTGAGACCCACCTGGGCTGGGCCGCTGACACGCTCGGATACGAAGCCCAAACGCCCGTATTCGACGGCACGACCGACATGGAGCTTGAAGACGCGCTCGCCCGCGCCTGGATGGTCAATGACTCTGGCGCCCGCGATCAGCGGAACCTGAACAACCCGGGTATCGATGAGGGCGTGGTCCGGGCCTGGCTTGAGGAGCGCGGTTACAAGTACGACGAAATGTTCGACGACTCGGGCTCAAAGAACGGCGTCGCCAGCGAGGCCTGCCTGAGGATCTGGTTACCCGACAACAGCGACATTCAAGTCAACGGTCAGAGCCGCGAAGAGCTGTTCAATGAGGCGCGGAAACTCGATCGGGAAATGCACAAGTGCGCGCCCGTGTTCGGAAAGATGAATCTCATCGACGGCCGGACCGGCGAATCGTTCGATCAGCCGATCACCGTGGGCAAGATGTACATCCTCAAGTTGATCCACCTGGTTGAGGAGAAGATCCACGCCAGGTCCACCGGACCGTATTCGCTGATCACGCAGCAGCCCCTGGGCGGCAAGGCCCAGTTCGGCGGGCAGCGCTTCGGTGAAATGGAGGTGTGGGCGCTCGAGGCTTACAGCGCCGCCTACAACCTCCAAGAGATGCTGACGGTCAAGTCAGACGACGTGGACGGCCGCGTCAAAACGTACGAGGCGAACGTCAAGGGTGAGGACGTGGTCCACCCGGGCGTTCCAGAGTCTTTCCATGTCTTGCTCAAGGAACTCCAGGGTCTCGGCCTTGCTGTCGAGCTTCTGAACGAGGAACAAGACGACTTCGCCGTCGCAGGCGACGCACGGACGGCCGGGGGGCTCACGGCCGGACTTGGCGCCGGGCTGTGGGGTAGCGGCAGCGTGGACGAAGAGGCCCTTGCCGCGGCGGCCAGCCTGCTCGCGGAAACAAGCGAAGTGCAGGACGAGGCGATCCTTGCCGCAGATGGCTGGACGGATGCGACTTCCAGCAAGGAAAGCGAGAATCCGGAGGACCACGGGTTCTCCGAAGAATCCCCAGAAGAATCCCCAGAAGAATCCCCGGAAGAATCCGAGTACGGGGCGACAGGCGACGAAGAACCCACAGAGGCAGACCTTGATGACGATGACGACGGAACGGATGACGATTCTGCCGACGCTGATAGCGAAGCAGACGAGGAGTAAACGGCTTCAACCGAACATCGTCAGTAGCCAGAACCTGAGACACGCCGCCGCGCAGATCGGTGGGGCGGCGTGGAGAGGACAGGTAACCGAATGACCACACAGGCCGGCCCAGAGTTCAACGCAATCCGCATCTCGCTGGCATCGCCAGAGCAGATCAGAGCGTGGTCCTTTGGCGAGGTGACCAAGCCGGAAACGATCAACTACCGGACGCTCCGCCCCGAGAAAGACGGACTGTTCTGCGAGCGCATCTTCGGTCCTACCAAGGACTGGGAGTGTTACTGCGGAAAGTACAAGAAGATCCGCTACAAGGGCGTAGTCTGCGATCGATGCGGCGTTGAGATCGCACGCGCCAAGGTTCGGCGTGAGCGCATGGGCCACATCCGGCTCGCCGCTCCGGTGGCCCACATCTGGTTCTCCAAGGGCACGCCGTCACGGCTCGGCCTGTTGCTGGATATCTCTCCGCGCAACCTTGAGCGCGTCCTGTACTTCGCGCAGTACATCGTGACCAGCGTGGATGAGGAAGCGAGAACACGGGCGCTCGAAGAACTCGAGAGCTATCTGTCCGCCGAAACGACCCGTATCGATGCCGCCGCCGAAGAGGCGATCAGTGTGGTCCGGGCGACTGCGCCGGAGCCCGAGGCTCCGGAAGAACCCGTCGCGGAGAGCGGAGACGCTGAAGAGGACGAAAAGCCGAAGAAGGCGAAGTCCAGGAAAAAGACCAAGAAACAAATCGCGGAAGAACTGGAAGCCGAGCGATCCGAACGTGCCGCGCACCCGGTCGAGTCTCAGGTGATGGCGATCGAGGACAGGTTTGGCGAGCAAAAGGCGGCGGTCGAGGACGAGATCGGCGCCAAGATCGAGGAACTGAACAATATCAAGACCCTGGACCTGCTCACCGAGTCCCGGTACCGCGAGCTTCGCGACCGGTTTGGCGAGGTTTTCCGGGCCGGGATGGGCGCCGAGGCGACGCTTGAGATCCTGTCATCCTCGTCGCTGACCGACCTTCGCGAGAGCCTGCAAGAAGAAGTCCGGACCACTTCCGGCCAGCGCCGTAAGAAGGCCATCAAGCGGCTGCGAGTTATCGAGGCGTTCGCCAAGTCCGGCAACAAGCCGGAGTGGATGGTCCTGACTCAGTTGCCGGTACTCCCGCCGGAATTGCGCCCGATGGTACAGCTGGATGGAGGCCGTTTTGCGACCTCCGATCTGAACGATCTCTACCGCCGTGTCATCAACCGCAACAACCGGCTGAAGAGGCTGCTTGAGCTGCAGGCGCCGGAAATCATCGTCCGCAACGAGAAGCGCATGTTGCAGGAGGCCGTCGACGCCCTGATCGACAACGGCCGGCGAGGCCGGGCGATCTCCGGCAGCCACAACCACAAGCTGAAGTCGCTTACCGATCTGCTCAGGGGTAAACAGGGCCGTTTCCGGCAGAACCTGCTCGGCAAGCGTGTCGACTATTCGGGCCGTTCGGTCATCATCGTGGGCCCGAAACTCAAGCTGCACCAGTGCGGCCTGCCCAAGACGATGGCGCTTGAACTGTTCAAGCCGTTCGTGATGAACGCGCTCGTCGTCCGCGGCTACGCGCACAACATCAAGAGCGCGAAGCGGATGGTCGAGCGGGCGCGCCCGGAGATCTGGGACATCCTGGAAGAGGTGATCCAGAACCGTCCGGTGCTGCTGAACCGTGCGCCGACGCTTCACAGGCTTGGCATCCAGGCCTTCCAGCCGATCCTGGTCGAGGGCATGGCGATCCAGATCCACCCGCTCGTCTGCAAGGCGTTCAACGCCGATTTCGACGGGGACCAGATGGCGGTCCACGTGCCGCTCTCTCGCGAGGCCGTTCTCGAGGCCCAGGTGCTGATGCTGAGCACCTACAACATGCTCGCGCCAAGCTCCGGCGAGCCGATCGTTTCGCCGACCCTGGACATGGTCCTGGGCAACTACTATCTGACGGAAATGGAAGGCGGAGACGAAGAGGCCGAGGACGACGACGAGAACAAGAACGAGAACAGGGTGCGGCGCGTTTACACCGACTTTGCCGACGCCGAGCTCGCGTACGACCTTAAAGTCGTCGGATTGCGGGAGGCGGTGAACGTGCGCGCCCCCGGCACCGGCGAGACGATCACGACCACGGTCGGCCGAATCATCTTCAATCAAATAGTCCCCGAAGAACTCGGGTTTCAGAACCGCGTTATCGACTCCGACACCGTCAGCGATCTGGTGAGCCAGGCATATGGGGGCCTTGGCAACGAGCGCACCGCCGAGTTCCTCGATGAGTTGAAGGACCTGGGGTTCCGCTACGCGACACAGTCCGGAACGACCATCGCCATCAATGACATCACCGTCCCGGCGGTGAAGGGCAAACTTCTGGCGGAAGGCGACGCACAGATCGCCAAGCTGGACGAACTCTTCCTGCAGGGGATGATTGACGAAAAGAGCCGCTACCAGGAAGCGGTCAACACCTGGATGGCGGTCAACGAAAAACTCACGGAGGCGGTCCAGAAAGAGCTTCCGAACTACGGCGGGATCTACGCCATGGCCCGCTCAGGGGCCAAGGGAAACATCCAGCAAATCAAACAGATGGCCGGCATGCGCGGCCTTATGTCCGACCCCAAGGGCCGGATCATCGAGCTGCCCATCCGCTCATCGTTCCGGGAAGGCCTGTCGGTGTTCGAGTACTTCATCTCGACGCACGGCGCCCGCAAGGGACTCGCCGACACAGCGCTGCGTACGGCCGACAGTGGATACCTCACCCGCCGCCTCGCGGACGTCGCGCAGGACGTGATCGTCCTGTTCGAGGATTGCGGAACAGGCAACGGAGTGTGGGTCGAGTCGGCGAAGTCGGATCTGGACATCCCGCTCGTTGAGCGGTTGAATTCCCGGTATCCGGCGATGCCCGTAATGCACCCGGAAACGGGCGAAACTCTCGCCGACGGCGATACGCTGATCGACAAAGCGCTCGCGAGCGAACTCGTCGAGGCCGGAGTTGAGCGAGTGCTCGTGCGCTCGCCGCTCTCGTGCGAAGCTCCACGCGGCCTGTGCCAGCGCTGCTACGGCGCGTCCCTCGCAAACGGTGAAGCCGTGTTCCTGGGCGAAGCGGCCGGCATCATCGCCGCGCAGAGCATCGGCGAGCCGGGCACGCAGCTGACGATGCGTACGTTCCATACCGGAGGAATCGCCAGCGCCGTGGACATCACGAGCGGTCTGCCGAGGGTCGAGGAGCTGTTCGAGGCCCGCCAGCCACGCGGCATGGCGATTCTCACCGAGATCGACGGCAACGTCGAAGTGTCCGAGACGTCCGACAGCCGGCACGTAACGGTACGGAACTCCGACACGTTCAGCGAACGCTACGAGATCCCGTCCAGTCACAAGGCCCTCGTCAAGAGCGGCTCGTGGGTAGACGCCGGCGCGCCCATCATCGGCGTGAAGAAGACGGTAAAAAAGACGGAAGATGAGATAGCGCTGGCCCTGCCGGACGAGATCTTGTCCGAGGCCGGCGGAACGGTTTCCGTCTCCAAGGGCGTTGTCACCGTGACGTGGGAGGATAGCGAGGAGCGGCAGTATGCCATCCCCGCAGCGGCTCACATCATGGTGGACGACGGCCAAGAGGTGGAGGCCGGCACCGCGCTCACGGACGGCCCGAAGTCGCCGCAGGACATCCTGCGGATTGAAGGCCACGAGGGAGCCCAGGCTTACCTGACCCAGGAAGTGCTCCGTGTGTACCGCTCCCAGGGCGTGCCCATCCATGAGAAACACGTTGAAGTCATCATCCGCCAGATGATGCGCAAGGTGCGTGTGGACACACCCGGAAGTACCGACCTTCTGCCGGGCGAGCTGGTTGATCGACTCATCTACGAAGAGATCAACAACAAAGTGCTCGCAGCAGGAAATGATGCGGCCACGGCAAGCCCGGTCCTGCTGGGCGTGACCCGGGCGTCGCTCAACACCGAGAGCTTCCTCGCGGCCGCGTCCTTCCAGGAGACGGCAAGGGTGCTGACAGAGGCCGCCGTCAACGGCTCGGTCGACCACTTGCTGGGCTTGAAGGAAAACGTGATCATCGGCCGACTGATACCGGCCCGGCTGGACCGGTCGGAAGCGGGGCGCAAGAAGCTCGGGCTTGACCAGATCAAGCACCGTATTGAGGGTACCCTCACCGGGACCACTCAGGCGCCGCCGTCCTTCAAAGAAGCCCTGCGGGCGTTCGGTGGCGCCGACATACTGCTCGGAGGTGACTCCGGGAAACCCGGGGCCGCCGGCAACGGCGGTGGCCCGGCCACGGCCGACAGCGCTCCGGGAGAAGGCGACGGGCTCGCTAAACTGCTCGCCGCCATCACCAGTTCGGACGATGAGACGTCCCCCGGCGAAGCCACCCAGGAAAAGGCCGGCCAGGAGGCGGAAGCCCCGCCGGCCGACGATTAGCCGACGATAGCGCTCTCCAGGGTCTCAGAAGACGTTTCGGCAGGGGGCCGGGCTTAACTGCCCGGCCCCCCTGTCAGATACAATCTTCTTTACGCGGGCGATTAGCTCAGTTGGTTAGAGCGCAGCGTTGACATCGCTGAGGTCGGAGGTTCGAGTCCCCCATCGCCCACCACAAATCTGACGGCCGTTACCGCGGGCCGCACACCGGCGTATTTCACTCAATGACTCCTCACCCGGGCCGAACATTGACTCCGAGGGCGCGCGCCGCCTAGCGGTCGCCGCGCCCTGCCCCGCCGCGTGAGCGCCTGTGTGCGCCGCGCCAGTCAATCGATTCCAATCCGGGTCGCAGCATGTAATTGGCGACCCGCCCCGGCGACGGCCGACGATAACGGGCCGTTTTCGACAGGAGTCCCGCCATGTCCGCTCAGCAGGTGTCCGCGAACGCCGACCAGGATCTCTCCGATCTCCGCTACCGCATGCGGCATTCCGCAGCGCACGTGATGGCGGAGGCGGTCATGAAACTGTTTCCTGAGGCGCAGATCGCCATCGGCCCGCCGACCGAAGACGGCTTCTACTACGACTTCGAGGTGTCCAGGCCGTTCACTCCGGAAGACCTTGAACAGATCGAGGCGTTGATGCGGGAGACGATCGCCGCCGACCGGCCGTTCCGGGGCGAGACGCTGTCGCGAGATCACGCGCTCGAACGATTCAGCGACCAGAAATTCAAAATCGAGATCATCTCAGATCTGCCCACGGATGAAGAGATCACCGTCTGGAGCCACCATTCATGGGAGGACCTGTGCCGAGGCGGCCACGTGGACTCCACCGGCAAGATCGGCGTGTTCAAGCTCCTCTCCGTCGCCGGGGCGTACTGGCGGGGCGATGAGAAACGCGAGATGTTGCAGCGCATCTACGGCACGGCGTGGGAATCCCAGGAGGCGCTCGACGCCTACCTGGAGCGTGTCGCTGAAGCGGAACGCAGGGACCACCGCCGCCTGGGCCGAGAGCTTGACCTGTTCTTCTTCGACCCGATCTCCCCGGCCAGCCCCTTCTTTTTGCCGAACGGCACGATCGTCCTCAACGAGCTAATCGGGTACGTGAAGGAGTTGTACGGGAAGTACGGCTACCAGGAGGTGATGACGCCGCAGATCTTCAACACCGAGTTGTGGAAGCGCTCCGGGCATTACGACAACTACCTGGACAACATGTACATGATCAACGTGGACGAGCGGGAGTACGGCGTGAAGCCGATGAACTGCCCGGCCGCCGCGATACTGTACCTGGCGAACTTGCACTCGTACCGCGAGCTGCCGATACGCTACGCCGATTTCGGCCGTCTTCACCGCTACGAGCGTTCCGGCGTCACGCACGGCTTGATGCGTGTGCGCAGCATGACGCAGGACGACGCCCACATCTTCTGCACGTCTGACCAGATCGGGCAGGAGGTGAACAGCTTCATCGAGATGCTGGAGGAGGCGTACGCGGTGTTCGGCTTCAGCGAGATGCGCCTGGCGCTGTCGCTCCGGCCGGAGAAGCGCGTCGGCAGCGACGAGATGTGGGACCGGGCGGAAGCGGCGCTGGAAGAGGTGCTGGAAACTGGAGGACAGGACTACACAAAGGAGTCGGGAGAGGGCGCTTTCTACGGGCCAAAAATCGACTTCTTCGTGCCGGACGCGCTGGGGCGAGAGTGGCAGCTTGGCACCGTCCAGGTCGACTTCTCGCTGCCGGAGCGGTTTGACCTGGAGTACGCAGCAGAGGACGGCAGCCGGCAGCGCCCGGTCGTCATCCATCGCGCCATGCTCGGAACGCTTGAGCGCTTCATGGGCGTCTTAATCGAACACCTGGCCGGGGCGTTCCCGGTCTGGCTCTCGCCGGTTCAGGCGAAGATCATCCCCATCGCCGACCGGCATATCGAGTACGGCGAGTCGGTGCGGTTGAAGCTCGTCGCCGCGGGTGTTCGCGCCGAGGTGGATTCCGGAAGTGATCGGATGAACGCCAAGATTCGCGCTGCGCAACAGCGCAAGATCCCGTACATGCTTGTGGTCGGTGATCGTGAACAGGAAGCCGGGCAGGTGGCGGTACGCGCTCGCTCGGGCGGGAACCTGGGCGCGGTGTCGGTGGACGACTTCGTGGCGCAGATTACCGAGGAGATCGCGACGCGCTCTTAGGCGTCCCCTGCACGTTCCCAGGACTTCCGGGGCTCACTCAATGACGGCCTCACCGGGGAGCTCCGCGGTGACAGCCGGCGCTCGATTGACACCCGATGGGGCCGATGCTAGCTTGATCGGCGCCTGTCCCGATGCCCGTGCGGCGCGTGAACCTGGGTTCAGCACGGGTCGCCAGGGGTTGGAACCGGGCTATTCCACCGACGATTTCACGGTCCGTACACGCGCAGCTTGATATACCGCAGGTAACATGGCGATCACATGGCCGGAGTTTGTCACGCTCGACTTCGACAACGGTCCGCGCCACCATGCCACGACGCGCGACGGCGGCATATCCGGTCGCGTACCTGGAGCGATTCTTAAATGGCCACTGACGAAATCACCCTCCATCGCGGCCTGAGCGGAGTTTACTTCGACCGGACGGAGACGACGTTCATCGACGGGCGAGAGGGCAAGCTGCTTTATCGCGGGTACAACATCCACGAGCTGGCCGACGCCTCCACGTTTGAAGAGACCTCGTACCTGCTGATGTACGGAGAACTGCCAACGCAGGCGGAGCTCGATGATTTTGACGCCACGCTCAAGGCGAATCGCAACATCCCGCCGGAAGTGACGGGCATCATCCACGCCGTCAAGGATGACCACCCGATGAGCGTGTTGCGGACCGCCGTGTCGGCGCTCTCCGCCTTCGACCCGGAGTCCGAGGACAATTCGTCTGAGGCGACGCTTCGCAAGGGAATCCGGCTAACCTCACAGGTGCCGACCATCGTGATGGCGCACCACAATATCCGCAACGGCCGCGAGCCGGTGCCGCCTACCGAAAACCTGAACCACGCCTCTAACTTCCTGTACATGATGGACGGCGAGGAACCTACCCCTGAGACGGCGGCGCTGATGGACACGGACTTCGTCCTCCACGCAGACCATGGGTCCAACGCCTCGGCCTTCACGGCCCGCGCAGTGGCCAGCACCAATGCTGACCTGCATGACGCTGTGACCGCGGGCATCGCCGCGCTCTCCGGCCCCTCGCACGGGGGCGCCGCCGAGAACGTGATGACGATGGCCATGGAGATCGGCGAGCCGGAGAACGCCGAGAAGTACGTCAAGGACCTCCTCGCCAGCGGGGGCCGCGTGATGGGGTTCGGGCACCGCGTCTACCGCGCCGAGGATCCCAGGGCGCGACACCTCCGGGATGGCGTGAGGGATCTGAGCGCCGAGAAGGGCGAGCCGAAGTGGTACGCCATCCTCGAAGCGGTCCAGAAGGCGATGTCGCCTTACGCCCGTCGCGGCATACACGTGAACGTGGACTTCTTCGCCGGGGTGATCTACTACCTGAACGGTATCCCGCACGACCTGTTCGTGCCGATCTTCGCCGTCGGCCGGATCCCCGGCTGGACGGTCCAGGTGATCGAGCAGTTTGAGCACAACATTCTGATCCGCCCTCTCCTCCAGTACGCCGGGCCAGAAGAGCGCAGCTACACGCCGATCTCCGAGCGTTAGACCGTTATCGCTGCGGCGACAAGCCTGTTCACAAGGGACGTCGCAATGGCGTCTCTCTTCGATTTTCCCGTTTATTCCGGAGGAGCCACACTGTTCTTGCCGGTGGTATGACACATGACACCGCCAGATTTCTGCGACGACCCTGATCTCAGGGGACCCGGCGAGCTCGGGCCTGAGCGCCGGGTGCGAGAGCGCATCGAATCCGCCGGGCGGATCACGTTCGCCGAGTTCATGGAGGAGGCGCTGTACGGGCGGGGCGGTTACTACACGCGCCCCGGTCGTATCGACCCGGAGGGCGACTACTTCACGAGCCCGTCCTTGCACCCGGCGTTCGGGGCGCTCGTCGCCGTGCAGTTGCGCGATTTCTGGGGGCTTCTCGGCCGTCCCGGGGTTTTCGATGCGGTCGAGTTTGGCCCCGGCGACGGAACGCTGGCCCGGGACGTCGTCCGGTACGCGCAGCAGTTCGACGAGACGTTCGCCGCGGCTCTGCGTTACACGGAGTTCGATCGCACAAGATCAGATTCCGGCGCCCCGCCGACGGGCGTAACGGGCTGTGTGCTATCGAACGAGCTGCTCGACGCCTTCCCCGTCCACCGCTTCGTCATCGAGGGCGGATCGGTGCTTGAACTGTACGTCGTGGCCGGAGACGGCGGCCTCACCGAGGCGCCGGGCCCGGTGTCGGACCCGGCTATCGAACAACGGGTGGCGCCGCTCATCGCCACACTGCCGGACGGATACCGCGGCGAGGTCAATCTAGGGCTGCGGTCATGGGCGGACCGGGTGGCGGAGACGCTCGAACGTGGGTTCGTCCTGACGATCGATTACGGCGAAACTGCGCGCGAGCTATACCGGCCGGGCCGGTCGGAAGGAAGTCTGAGGGCGTACTACCGGCATACGCTGTCGCAAAACCCGTTCCAGCACGTCGGCGACCAGGACTTGACGGCCCACGTCGATTTCTCCGCGGTGGATTCCGAGCTGTCACGCGCGGGATTTGAAGCGCTCGGCATGACGACGCAGACGGCGTTTCTGGACCGGCTGGGGTTGCGGTCTTTTCTTGGAAACCTGCCCGGGCTCGGGTTGCCAGCGGGCGAGGTCGAGAGAAATCGCGTGCCGATGCTCTGGCTGGCCCGGCCGGACGGGCTTGGGCGATTCAATGTCGCGTTCCACACCCGCGGTGTGGATGCCCGGCCGCCGATCGGACTGGACAGCCGGGGGTCAGGTCACGACCCCTCCGCCCTGCCGACACCGTTACTGGCGCGCGACGAGGGCCGTTTCGATCTCGCCGGTAGAGCGTACCCGGATGGCGGTTGGTCGACCGGAACGTGGTCGGAGATTCTCGGCGACGACGAGGCGAACACACCGTAGGGGCGTATGGCAATACGCCCGCGTTTGATCCTTCCGGGAAAGGGTCAACCGTGCCGGAAAGGGCGGATAGTCAGCCGCCCCTACAACTACCCGGCGTTCCTCGTTGTAATCCCGTAACACCATGCACAACGCGAGACCTCAAAGCGAACGCAGCACCCTGACGGCGAACGCGTAGCGCCCTTCCTTCTGCGGAAGGATCGAAGGGCGGGGTCCTCCAACCACACCCGCCCTTACAGACCCTTCGCTATCTCCAGCAGTTCCTGCGGGTCCGGCAACTCGCCCGGCGGGTAGGTCCGGGCATCGCGGATCACGCCCTCGCGATCGATCACGAAACTCGATCGGCCCGCTACCCCGCGCTCTTCGTTGTAGATCCCGTATGCCTTCGCCACCGCGCCCTTCGGGTGGAAATCGGCGAGCAGCTTGAAACTGATCCCGCCGTTGGCCTCCGCAAATGCCTTCTGCGAGGCGAAAGAGTCGACGCTCACGTCGAGTATCTCTACACCGGCGGCCTGGTAGTCGTCCTGGTTCTCACGGAACCGCTTGAGTTGATTCGTTCAGCCACCCGTGAAGCTGAGCGGGTGGAACACCAGGACGACCGGGTTGCCGCGCAGTTCGCTCAGCTTGACCGGTTCGTTGCCATGCGACGCCAGCGTAAAGTCCGGCGCTTCGATGCCTGATTCGATGGCCATATTTTCGAGGTTCCTCCCTGTGTTCATTTCCGGGCGTTCGTTTCCCGGTGTTCGCTTCCCCGTGTTCGTTTTGGGCCGCGACTAATCGGCGGCCTGTGAATCCTCGTCCGGTTGCCAGCGCAGGTACGGGTTCCGCGCCGCGCCGGCCTCGTCCAGTCTCGTGTTCGGCGCGTCGTGAGGCGCGTCGTGTAGGAGATCGGGGTCCTCGTCTATCTCCCGGTTGATCTGGCGCATCACCGCGATGAATCGGTCCAGGGTGTCCTTCGTCTCGGTCTCGGTCGGCTCCACCATGAGAGCCTCCGGGACGATCAACGGGAAGTACATCGTCGGCGGGTGAATCCCATAATCGATGAGTCGCTTGGATATGTCCAGCGCCGAGACCCCTTTCGCCTTCTGGGCCTGTGGCGAAAAGACGCACTCGTGCATGCAGATGCGGTCGGCGTCGCCACCGAATTCGTCCGACAGCGCGACGCGAATGTAGTTGGCGTTGATGATGGCGTTCTCCGCCACCTGCCGCATCCCCTCGACGCCCACGGCCCGTATGTAGGCGTATGCCCGCACCAGCACTCCGAAGCTGCCGTGGAAGCCGTTGACGCGGCCGATAGAACGTTCCGGAGCGGTGAGCCGGTAAGTATCGCCGTCCCGGGTCACGAGCGGGGTCGGCAGGAAGGGAGCCAGCTCGTCCGATACGAGCACCGGGCCGGCCCCCGGGCCGCCTCCCCCGTGGGGCGTCGAGAAGGTCTTGTGGAGGTTCGAGTGGGCGATGTCGAAGCCCAGATCGCCAAGCTTGACGATGCCCAGCAGTGCGTTCAGATTGGCGCCGTCGGCGTAGATCAGCCCGCCGGCCTGGTGAACGATGCCGGTGATCTCGAGGATGTTCGGCTCGAACAGCCCCAGCGTCGACGGCAGGGTCAGCATGAAGACGCAGGTGCGCTGATCGACGAGACCTCGAAGAGCCTCGACGTCGACATTACCCTGCGCATCCGACGGGACCGTCACGACCTCCAGCCCGGCCATTGCGGCAGACGCCGGGTTGGTGCCGTGGGCGCTGTCCGGGATGAGCGCGACCGTCCTGCCTGTGTCGCCGCGATCGGCAAAGTAGGCCCGGGCGATCATCAACCCGGAATACTCGCCCTGTGCGCCGGCCAGCGGGCCCAGGCAAACGCCCGGCAGTCCGGTGATTTCTCCGAGGTCAGACTGCAACTCCCAGATCAACTGGAGGGCGCCCTGGACTGTCTCATCCGGCTGGTGGGGATGGATGCCCGCCATGCCCGGCAGGAAGGCCAACTCTTCATTGACCCTCGGGTTGTACTTCATCGTGCAACTGCCGAGCGGGTAGAAGTTGGTATCCACGGAGAAGTTCATCCGGGACAGCGCGGTGAAGTAACGAACCACTTCCGGTTGCGATACCTCGGGGAGGCGGGCTTCCTGCGAGCGCAGCAGCCCGGCGTCCGGCAGCGGCTGCTCCGGCACGTCCAGGCCCGGCATCTGCAGGCCTATACGGCCCGGCACGCTGCGTTCGTTCAGGAGGCGGCGGTCGATCTCGCCCGGGACCGGCACATTCATCAAGGCCCCCTGGTCTTTGCGAGTGCGGCCGTCTCTGCGATCTCTGCAAGGGCGGTCACCAGTTGGTCGATCTCGGCCCGCGTATTGGTCTCGGTCACACAGATCAGCATTCCGTTCGCCGTACGATCGCCCAGGTCGCGGCCTCCGATGATCTTGCGGTCTAGCAGGGCCCGGTTGATCTCGGCGGGTGGGCGCGGGCACTCGACCAGGAACTCGTGGAAGAACGGCCCGTCGTTCCTGACCGTGTAGCCCGGCAAACGGTCGATCTCGGCGGCGGCGTAGTGCGCCTTGTGATAACAGAGCTCGGCGACTTTCTGGAAACCGGACCGGCCCAGCGTGGCGAGATAGGTGGTCATCAGGAGGCTGATCAACGCCGTGCTTGTGCAGATGTTGGAGGTGGCGCGCTCCCGCCGGATGTGCTGCTCCCGCGTCTGGAGCGTCAACGTGTAGGCAACCCTGCCCTTCGTGTCCGTGGTGCGGCCGATGATGCGGCCGGGCATCTGGCGCTTGTAGACGTCCTTGCAGGCGAAGAGGCCAACGTACGGCCCGCCAAAACTGAGCGGCACGCCGAGCGCCTGGCCCTCCGCGGCGACGATGTCCACGTCACACTCGCCCGGCGTGCGGAACATGCCGAGCGATGTCGGGTTGACGCATGCGACCGCCAGCGCTCCCGCGTCATGCGCGCGGCCCGCCAGCGCCGCCATGTCCTCGACGACGCCGAACTGGTTGGGGCTCTGGACCATGAGACAGGCCGCGTCCGCGGGCACGTCATCGTCCCGGCCGACGACCGTGATCTCGCAGCCCTGGTGGCGGGTGTACGCATCGAGAATCTCGATATTGCGAGGATCGACGGTGTCCAGGACGGCGATCGTGTGCCGGCGGGTGATCCGGCAGGCCATCAACGCGCCCTCTGCGAACGCGGTCGGCCCGTCGTACATCCCGGCGTTCGCGACCTCCATGCCGGTGATCTCGCAGATCATCGACTGGAACTCGAAGCCGACCTGGAGCGTGCCCTGGGCGACCTCGGGCTGATACGGCGTGTAGGAAGTGAGGAACTCGCCCCGGGCGACGACCGACTTTACGACGGACGGGATGAAGTGCCGGTATGCGCCGGAACCCAGGAAACAGGCGTAATCGCCCGGTGTGGCGTTCCGGGCGGCGAGGGCGCTGATCTCGGCGGTCAGGTCGAACTCGGAGAGCGCGGGCCGGAGGTTCAGCTCGGGGAAGCGATGCTGTGCCGGGACCTCCTGGACCAGGTCGTCGAAAGACCGGACGCCGATAGCGGCGAGCATCTGCTCACGGTCCGCATCGGTGTTGGGGATGTACGGCGACGCGTTGGGCGTCATGTTCGGCGGCGTCGCTCTACTCCGCGGTCAAGTTGTCGTACGCCGTGGCGTCCATCAACTTGTCGAGCTGGGATTGGTCGGAGACCTCGATCTTGACGAGCCACCCGACGGTGTAGGGGTCTTCGTTCACTTTCTCGGGCATGTCTATGACGCCGGAGTTGACCTCGACGATTTTACCGCCCACCGGGGTGAACAGATCGCTTACCGCCTTGACGGACTCGATCTCTCCGAACTTATCGAACTGCGTTACCTCGGTCCCGTTCTCCGGCAACTCGACAAATACGATGTCGCCGAGTGAATCGGTGGCGTACCGCGTGATGCCAACTGTTATGACGCTGCCTTCGACGAGCGCCCATTCATGTTCTTCAGAATATTTGCGGTCGTCGGGTGTGGTCATCTGGTCCCTCTGATAACTCCTGACTGCCGTACGCTGCCGGGCCGTCTTCCCGTGGCTAGCCCCGCTTACGAGAGTAGAACGGCAACGACACGACTTCCGCCTCAACCAGCCGCCCGCGGACGTCGATTTCGAACCGGGTTCCTTCGGCGGAGAGGCCGCGGTCAACGTAGCCCATGCCTATATTGGCGTCAAGCGTGGGCGAATGGGTTCCCGAGGTCACTGTACCGACCTGCTCACCGTCCTTCATTACGGCAAGTCCATGACGCGGGATTCCACGCCCGACCATGCGGAACCCGGTCATGACGCGAGGCGTCCCGGCGTCCCGGATCGCCCGGAGCGCGACACCGGCGACGTAGCCGGGCGTGTCTATATAGGTGAAGCGTTCCAGCCCGGCCTCATACGGGTTGTTGCCCACCGTCATGTCGTTGCCGTGGAGCATGAGCCCGGCTTCAAGACGCAGAACGTCACGCGCGCCGAGACCGGCCGGAACCACGCCCTCAGCCTCCAGAGCGCGCCACAGATCGACCGCGCGGTCAGCCGGGGGCATGATCTCGAACCCGTCCTCGCCGGTGTATCCGGTCCGGGCGATCCTGCTTGGGATCCCGGCGATCTCAGCCCGCCGGACGCGGAACGGACGGACCGACGACGCGGGCAGGGGGCATAGGCGGTCGACGATCTCCACGGCCTTCGGCCCCTGAACTGCGATCATCGCCACGTCTTCAGACAGATCTGCGAAGAAGACCCCGCCGTTCTGCTGGGCGCTCGGGATCAGCCAGTCCCGCACGGCGTCGGCGTTGCCGGCGTTGGCCACGAGAAGACACTGGTCGTCTGTGATGCGGTAGACAATCGCGTCGTCGATAATCCCGCCCTGCTCGTTGCAGATAACGTGATAACGCGCCCTCCCCAAACTCAGCCCCGCCACGTCGGCGGCGAGCATCCGGTCGAGGAAGGCCACCGCCTCCGGCCCGACGAACTGGAAGCGCGCCATGTGGGACACATCAAACATGCCGGCGTGCTGACGTACAGCGCGGACCTCGGAGATGATCCCGTCCTCGTACTGCACAGGCATGTCCCATCCGCCGAAAGGCGCCATGCGTGCGCCGGCGGCGACGTGGGTGCGGTGCAGGGGCGTTTCCCTGAGCGCTTGCTCGTCGGGCATGGTCAGTCCCTATTTGAACGGAGCCAACGGGGTTGAGTGAGTGTGAGGATGGTGATTCGACGGCCTGCGGAGCAGAAATCGTACGGTCGCTCCCCCGGACGGTCAACACAATCCGGGCCGTGGCTGTCATGTGGCCAGGGCGGCGTGTATCGCCTGTTCAAACGTCATTGAATACCGGGGCTTCCCGGCGGGGTCCCGGGCGGCGCGCTGGTATACTCCGAGGCCAGATTTGGAACCCGGTTCGGAGCGAAGAATGGCCCCGTCTCTGCTCGAGGGCGAGTACTCAAAGCTCAACTTCTACAAGCTGGACAAGACCTGGCGCAGGCTCCCGGAGGACGAGAAGAAAGCGTCCAAGCAGGAGTTCGCGTCGGTCGTCGCCGAACTGCCCTCCGAGTTGCCGATCACGACCTACGGGCTCACCGGCACGCGCGCAGATTGCGACATCCTGCTCGCCCAGCAGTCGATGGAGCTTGCCGCTTTCGACGAGACGGCGCGCCGGTTGAACCACACCCACCTCGCCGGTTACCTGGACCAGTCTTACTCATATCTGGCCGTCCGCCGCAAGACACAGTACAAGCACGGCGGGGGCGGGCCGGAGCTCAACGACGCGTACAAATACCTCATCGTCTACCCGATGGTGAAGAAGCGGGAGTGGTATCAGCTGTCCCAGGACGAGCGGCAGCAGATGATGAACGATCACTTCCGGATCGGTCACAAGTACCCGTCGGTAAAGATCAATACGACCTACTCGTTCGGTCTCGACGATCAGGAGTTCGTGGTCGGCTTCGAGACGGACGAACCCCGCGATTTTGTTTCGCTCGTGATGGAGCTGCGGGAAATCCCCGGCGGGTTCTATACCGAGAGAGAGACGCCGGTCTTCGCGTGCGTGCGGATGGGAATCGAGGAGGCGCTGGACGCCCTCGGCTGAAAAACGGCCCGGCACAGGGTTCAAGCGACAGGATCAGGAAAATGGAAAGGCCCCGGTCTGGACCGGGGCCTTTGCGTTAACGGGCATTACGACCGGGTCGCGAACCACTTGTTGTTCCCGGCGCCTATTTATTGTCTCCCGGCTCGGAGGAATCGTAGTCGTAGTCGTAGTTGAGGGCTATGAACTCTTGTTCGTTCTCCGGAACCTGGTCCTCCGGGAAGATCGCTGTGACCGGGCAGACAGGCTCACAGGCCGCGCAGTCGATGCACTCCTCCGGATTGATGTAAAGCATGTTGTCTTCGGGCTTGGAGTAGATGCAGTCCACGGGGCAGACGTCGACACAGGCACCGTCCCTAACATCCACGCAGGTCGAAACGATGATGTAGGTCATCCTGTTGGCATTCCTCCTGGCCAAAAAATACTTCGGGATGTGGCCCGATTGTCAGCGCTCCGCTCCTGAGCCAGCGCCGGATTGTATGTAGCCCAGACACGCAAGTCTAACCCGCATTCCCGATCCCGAACCGGGTACCACGAAATCAGATGCTCCGTCGTAGTCTTTAGCATGTTCCAGGGCCAGAAGGCGAGGCTGCTGCGACCGGGAAATCAAGGAGTTTGAATGGCGTCTGCGAAATCTGCCGTGGTGACCGGTGGCGCCGGGTTCATCGGCTCTCATGTCGTCGACAGATTGGTCGGGGACGGTTACCGCGTCACCGTCATCGACGACCTGAGCAGCGGCAAACGGGAGAATCTTCCGCCGGGCGTGGAGCTGGTGGTGGCTGATGTGACCTCAGACGCAACGGATGCCGCTATAAAACGCGCCGCGCCCACGCTGGTCGTCCACACAGCCGCCCAGATCAGCGTCACAAAGGCCACCCGGGAGCCGTTGGAGGACGCCCGGATCAACGTTATCGGCACGGTGAATGTTTTGGAGGCTGCCCGCGCCGCCGGCACGGCGAAGGTGGTGTTTTTCTCGTCCGGTGGCACGGTATACGGCCAGCCTGACAGGTTGCCGGTCGACGAATCGCACCCGAAAGACCCCGAAAACCCCTACGGAACGTCCAAGCTGGCGGGCGAAGAGTACCTGGCAATGTACCGTCGCGCGTTCGGGTTGGATTCGATGACGCTCCGCCTGGCCAACGTGTACGGGCCGCGCCAGGACCCTCACGGCGAAGCGGGCGTGGTGGCGATATTCACCCGGGCGATGCTTGCCGACGCTCCTGTCACGATCTTCGGCGACGGCAATGATGAGCGCGACTACGTTTACGTTTCTGATGTGGTCGATGCCGTAATCGCGGCCTCTGGGCCGGGCGGGCCGGGCGCGTGCAACATCGGCTCGGGCAAGGGAACTACCGTTAACAAACTGTGCGCCATGTTGAGCGAGCTAACCGGGTACACACGGAAGCCGCTGTACGGCCCGCCCCGGCCGGGAGACATCCACGCGATAAGCCTGGACGCCGGCCTGGCCCGTGCGAAACTCGGCTGGTCGCCAAAGGTATCGTTCGATGCCGGGCTGGCGCGAACGGTGGAGTTCTTCCGTGAGCAGGCAGACAGGGAGCGGGCGGGCGGTTGATCTGCGCGCTGCGCCCGTCCCGCCCCTAATGCTCCAGGCTGATCGGCACGCCTTCCGTCAGGCCGGCGTCCCGCATGGCGACCCACTCGTCCAGGAAGGTCTGGTTCCAGTGATCGGTGAGCGGGTGGCGCATCATCTCCTCAAAGATCGGCCAGAACACGATGATGCTATCGGCCCCGTCTTTCAATGCGGCGTACGCCGTGTCCACGGAACGGACGAGAGCGGCCGTGATGTACGGACGGTGCTCCCAGCCCGAGAACATCTGGACGCAGTCGCGCACGAGCCTGGTCGGATCCCCGCCCAGATCCTTCACCGGCTCAAGAAACGGAAGGATGTGAGTCACACCGGCCTGAGCGACCGCCGCCGCCTGGGACAGCGAGAAGACGGTGGTGCAGTAGGTCTCGACGCCCTGCGCCTTCAGGGCCCGGAACGCGCCGAGCGCATGGGGGGTGCAGGGGATTTTGAGGATGACCTGGTCCGACATCCGCGTGAACACCTCGCCGACGGCGACCAGCTCTTCCGTGGTGTGGCCGTCGATCTCGACGATTACGGGCTTATCTGTGATGTCCAGGTAGCGCTGCACGACCTCTATGACCTGGCCGTATTGTCTGGACCATCTGATTGAGGACGATGGTGTTGGTGATGATCCCCGCGGCGCCGCGGTCCATCCAGATCTTGAGGTCTTCGGGGTCGCCTGCGAGCCAGATCGCCGGGCCCACGCCCTGGCGCCGGGCGGACTCGGCAGGGCCTGGAGATGGGCCGGTTCCGTTGGTGACCGTCCTCCGTGCCGTGGTAGCCATCGTCGTTGACTCGCTTTCTGCCTCGAAATTTGGGCCCGAGTCTCGCATCGGGCACGCACGGGGACCGGGGGCCTACGCTCGCCGCCGCACACCTGATCCCAACCCGGCACACATGCAATCTTTGCGTCCGGGCGCCGGGGATCGGAGACACTGTCTGAAGACGCAGGCCTCGTGGGCGCGGCCTCAGAGACGCCGACCGCGTCGTCGAATCACGGAGAGCGATATGGCAAGAATCCTGATCGTTGACGACAGCCCGGAGGTCCGCGTGGCGCTCACGGCAACGCTCGAGGACGCCGGCCATACCGTTATCGAGGCGTCAGACGGCCGAGAAGCCGTCGCGCAGGCGGCCGCCATACAGCCGGACGCGATTGTCCTGGACATCAACATGCCGGACCTGGACGGCATTGGCGCGCTGCGGGCCATTCGCGCCGACCGGCTGACGCGGGATGTACCGGTCGTGATGCTGACGGCGGTCGCAGACCTGGACCACATACAGACAGCGATCGCCGCCGGAGCGCAGGACTATATCCTCAAGCCCTGGGACGCCGATTCGGTGATCCAACGGCTGTGGAACGCCATGGAGTCTCGGCGGCTCAAGGCTGAGAATCCGGAGAGCCGGGCCGAGGTCCGGCACGGGCTGTCCGCCGGGAGCGCGCGCCCTACTGACCCTCCACCGACGACAGCGGGTTGAATGTCACGCGGCTGAGGACCGAATCACCCGTGTTCTTGAAGTGGTGGAGCGAGCCGGGCGGTACCAGCACGCAGTCCCCCGCTTTTATCGGGTACTCCACGCCATCCACCCAGATCACGCCCTCACCCCGCGTGATGAAGGCTTGGTGCTCCCAGGGGTGCGTGTGATGGGCGCTGGACTCCCCGGGCTGATGGTCGTGATAAAGCGTGACTACGGTCGGAACCCCGTCTTCCGGGCCGAGGATCGGGTTGCCGTGGTCAGCCGAATTCTTTATTACGGGTTTCAATAGTTGCTCCCTTTTCCTCGTTAATTTGGGCGATATCACGGACGAGCGCCCGTCGCGAACGCGCAGTCTACGTGACCGGTTCAGGACTTTCCGTTTCCGGCGATCTCATGACGGTCCGGGATAGGGGCGCGAACCCGACTCGTCAGCCGCCTCAAATGAAGCTCGTGAACCGGTCCAGGGGCTTCCGGCCTATATCGGGCACCGTGGCGTCTTCCGCCGGATAGCCGGCTACAAGAATCAGGAACGCCCGCTCGTTCGGCGGCCGGCCCATAATCTCGTTCAGGAAGCCCATCGGGCTGGGCGTGTGCGTGAGCGTGACGAGACCGGCGTGATGCAGCGCGGTGATCAGGATCCCGGTCGCGATCCCGATCGACTCCCGGGCGTAGTAGTGCTTCACCCGGCGGCCGTCCGGCAGCAGGCCGTAACTCTCCTCGAAGATCCCGATCAGCCACGGCGCCGATTCCAGGAAATGTTTTTCGGCAGTCGTGCCGAGTGGTGCGAGGGCGTCGAGCCACTCTTGCGGCGCGCGCTTGGAATAAAAATCCCGTTCCTCTTCTTCCGCCGCCACGCGGATCCTTCTTTTGACGGC
>JACZRO010000024.1 GCA_022574675.1 Chloroflexota bacterium | reverse complement strand
TCGACGAAGATCGTCACGCGGTTTGCGTTGTCGTCGCCTGTTCCGGCGATCGTCGACTGCGCCACCGTGGATCCGTTGGCTACTTGGACGAACGTGCCGTAAATGGTCTTGCCGGACCCGGCAAACGTGTAGCCGGAGAGCGGCGTGGGGTCGTTCGTGAGATTTGACCACTCGTTGGCTACGTAGACCTTGGCGTCTACATCAGCGCGCGCGGTCGAGCCCGACGAAGTCAGGCCCACAAACCCCACAACCAGCAGCACGAAGACTGCCAGCGCGGTTATCAATTTCACCGAAAGTTTCACGTTCCTTGTCCCCCTATGACTTTCGCGTTTCTGACCACCGCTGGCAATTTTATCTGCCTGTGGGTCTAGGCCTCGCCGTGATCCCAAGATGAACACTTTCCTCCACAGGATCGTTCCGCCTTAGATTCGACGGCGCCGGCCCGTGATACGTCCCAATACTTAACATGGAAAACGCGCACAAATACGCGCGGACTCCGGGACTGGAGCCGAGCAGATGGATTCTTACACTCCGGTCAAGAGGCTGTCAAGAAGCCAAAAGCGCGCCAAACCGGGCGTTTCAGCTTCGTTTACTACACTCTTATCCGGTAGCGGATGAAACCCTTCTCCTGGGCGCCCGACACGGCCGTCGCGGCAACTCGGAGAATACGTGTACGACCAGATCAGTGTCAACAACTTTTCGGGCGCGTGAATCGCATTTTCGGCTCATTCTTTTATCGGCCCGCGGAATGTCAATCGTAATCGCCCGGACGCGGCAGGGCCGCCGTATCCCGTGACACGGCGGCCCTGCCAAGCGGTTGCGATCTTCCGGGAGGGCAAACTTCCTCCCACGAGGCAGTTATCCCACTTTGTTTATGGCAGCCAGGAACTCCTCGTTGTTCTGTGTCTTGGACATGCGCTCGATGACTCGCTCCGTGCCGACGGTGTTGTCGCCGCCGGAGTCGGAGGCGATGATCGACACCATGCGGCGGAGGAGCCATATCTGGCGCAGGTCCTGCTCGGACAGCAGCAACTCCTCGTGGCGGGTGCCGCTGCGCTGGATATCTATCGCCGGGTAGACGCGGCGCTCGGCGAGCACCCGGCTCAGGTGAAGCTCCATGTTGCCGGTGCCCTTGAACTCTTCGTAGATCAAGTCGTCCAGCCGGCTCCCGGTGTCGATGAGGCAGGTCGCCAGGATGGTCAGGCTGCCGCCCTCGTCGCAGTTGCGGGCGGCGCCGAAGAAGCCCTTGGGCGGGTAAAGCGCCACCGGGTCCATGCCGCCGGACAGCGTCTTGCCGCTCCCGGGTACCGATAGGTTGTAGGCGCGCGCAAGGCGCGTGAGGCTGTCCACCAGTATCACGACGTCCTCACCCGCCTCGACCAGGCGCTTGGCCCGGGCGAGCGCGGCCTCCGCCGCGTGTGTGTGGTCGGACGGCGGCTCGTCAAAGGTGGAGCTGTACACCTCGCCTTCGATCGAGCGCCGCATGTCTGTGACCTCTTCAGGCCGCTCGCCGACCAGGGCCACGATGAGGCTCACGTCCGGGTTGTTGGCGGTGATGCCCTCTGCGATCTGTTTCAAAAGGATCGTCTTGCCGGCTTTTGGCGGGGCGACGATCAGCCCGCGCTGGCCCTTGCCGATGGGCGCGACCAGGTCGATCAACCGGGTCGCCAGATTCTTGGGCGTGGTTTCAAGCTTCATGAGCTCGTCCGGGAAGATCGGGGTGAGCGACTCGAACTTCCTCCGGTTGCGCGTCGATTCCGGGTCCCGGCCGTTCACGACCTCCACCCGGATCAAGGCGTAGTATCGCTCGCCTTCTTTGGGCGCACGAACCTCGCCCGCGACCTGGTCGCCGGGCCTCAGGCCAAAGCGCCGGACCTGCGCCTGCGACACGTACACCTCTGTATCCGTATCGGTCGCGCTGCCCGTGGGCGGACGGAGGAAACCGTGACCATCTCCGCTGATCTCAAGGATTCCCATGCCCAGGAGCTGGTCCGCTTCTTCAGCGTGCCGGGCCAGGATCTGGAGCACCAGATCGGACCGCTTTCGTGGTATGCCGTTCCGGAGACCGATCTCAAGCGCACGGGACCTGAGATCGTCCGTCGACATCGCGCCGACGTCGCCGAGTTGCGAGCCGCCGTCGTCGTACTGGACGTCCTGCGGCAGTCCCGTCGGCGCTCCACGGCCGCGTCCATTTGATCGTCGCCCCCGGTGCGATGACCGGCGGCGCCGGCTGCGGGTCTGGCTCTGAGTAGTCAGTTGATTTCCTCCAGATTGCATCTCATTTGAGACGAAGGTATGTGACGCCAAACGCGTCGTGTGTGTCCCCAGCGCCTGCGACAGTGGACCGGGACGGGCGGGCGCAATACCAGCCTGCCCGGCGCCTGCGTTGCGCTGGGTGCGTGATGATCGGTAAGTAAAGTGTGGGGACGGAGTGTGGCTGGAGTCGGTCTCCGAAGCGCCGGCCTGTCCGTACTGGCCGACGCCGTGTATCCGTCAAGCGACCTGTCGGGCGTTCTACCTCTGGACCGGACCGCTCGATGCTTTTCACCGAGGTCCGCGACGCCAAACGGCGTTTTCGATGCGGACGGGTGCCGGGAGGTGCCCATGGGGCGGGAAGGCCGGAAGTCCCGGCCCATTACGCATCGCCGCAAATATCGCGCGGCAAGCGCTTGTCGCGACTATAGCACAACGTTCGTGCCGACCTCTACCGGGAGATGCCCAATCGCGCGACCACGTCCGATGGCGACGACGCATCGTCCGCCGCCGAATCTTCGAGCGGCATGGTGTGCTGCGCTCCCTCGCGAAGGGTATCGACCGCGGCCCCGACAAACTCGCGGAACAGCGGATGCGGCCGGTCGGGGCGGGAGGCAAACTCGGGGTGGAACTGCGTCCCGAGCATGAACAGGTGATCCTTCACCTCGCTGATCTCGACCAGCGAGCCGTCGGGAGCCGTGCCACTTGATATCAGTCCGGCCTTTTCAAGCCGATCACGGTAGTCGTTATTCAGCTCGTAACGATGCCGGTGCCGTTCGTTCACGAGATCCCGGTCGTATGCCCTTGCGGCGATGGACCCGGGTTTCAGAGCGCACGGGTACAGTCCCAGGCGCATGGTGCCCCCGGTCGCGCCCAACTCCCGTTGCCCGGGAAGGTACGCGATCACCTGGTTCTCGGAGCCGGGATCGAACTCGGAAGAGTTCGCGTCTTCCAGTCCAAGAACAAACCTTGCGTACTCGATCACCATCACCTGCATGCCCAGGCAAAGGCCCAGATAAGGGACGCCGCGCTCGCGCGCGTAGTGCGCGGCGGCGATCATTCCCTCGATCCCGCGTTCCCCGAAACCACCGGGAACAACAATCCCGGAAGCCCGGTTGAGCAAGTGGTCGGCGCCCTCCTCCTCAATGTCCTCGGCCTTGATCCAATCGATCTTGACTTCGCAGTCATGGGCCAGCGCGGCATGGCGGAGGGCTTCGATGACCGAGAGGTAGGCGTCAGGGAGCTCGACGTACTTGCCGACTATGGCGATACGCACGGAACGCTTTGGATCTCGGAGCTTGTCGACCATGTCGGACCAGGCCGACAGGTCCGGACTGTTCGTGATTCCCAGGCGCTCGGCCAGAAAGTCCCCGAACCCCTGTTCCTCCAGGCGCAGCGGAACCGCGTAAACCGAGTCCAGGGTTTCAAGTCCGATCACGGCCTCGACCGGTACGTCGCAATAAAGCGATATTTTTTCACGCAGGCCAACGTTTACCTCGTGGTCGCTCCGGCAGATGATGGCGTCCGGCTGGATGCCGATCCCGCGCAGGGCCTGGACGCTGTGCTGCGTGGGTTTCGTCTTCAACTCATGGGTCGAGCCAAGGTAGGGCAAAAGAGTGAGATGCACGTAACTGGCGTTGTCCCGGCCCACATCGTTGCGGATCTGCCGGATCGCCTCGAGGAACGGCAGTCCCTCGATGTCGCCCACGGTTCCGCCTACTTCAACGACCACCACATCCGCTCCGGTTTCGTCCGCGAGTTGGTGAATCCGCTCTTTAATAAGGTTGGTGACGTGGGGGACGGTCTGTATCGTCCCGCCCAGGTAGCGACCGTTGCGCTCGCGGGAGATCACGTCCGAGTAGATCTGGCCCGCGGTCACGTTCGACGCCGCGGTCAGTTCCACGTCGATGAACCGCTCGTAGTGGCCGAGGTCCAGGTCCGTCTCGGAGCCGTCGCCCGTTACATACACCTCGCCGTGCTGATACGGAGACATCGTTCCCGGGTCCACGTTGAGATACGGGTCCAGCTTCATGACCCCGACACTGACGCCGCGGCTCTTGAGCATTCTTCCTATCGAGGCGACGACGATTCCCTTGCCCAGGGAGCTCACGACGCCGCCAGTGACGAACACGTACTGGGTCAATGCCGTGCCTCCTTGGAAAAACGAGTTGGGGAAGGGCGAATTGGGATATACGAGTCGTCCCGAAACGCTTGAAACGCAGGGGGACAGTGGAGTGACGACCGGACCGGGAGAATCACCCTCAGCGACGGGAGTCTCGACCGGAAGCGCAAATTAACCGGGCCCGCGTCGCGATCCGGATGATCGCGATGGCTGGTCGAGCCGGGGGGAAGCCGCAGGGCCGGGAAGACCGGCAATACACAAACGAAGTTGCGGATTATGCGACTGATTGGGGAGTTACCTCTGCGGGAGCCATCCGGCTCCGAACTCGTTAATACCGAGGTTACCAGACGACCGTCCGTCCGGCGAGGGCAATCCGGGCCGCCGGCCAAATGTTCCGGCGCCGCGCGAGTATCCGGGCGCAAGGTCAGGATCATCCGACGCCGGACAGTCGTCGACCACCCGATTTCTCGATCCGTCCTCAAATGCGTCCCGCGTCGGCGAGATGGCTCCTATGCCAACCGGTAGACGGGGCGTCGTCCGATGGTATGTTTACCGCCCAGAAAAATTCCGGCCAGAGCAACGCGGCCCATTATTTGGTCCAGACGCCGGTCGGATGCCGGCGGCTCACGGGCACCGCATATAAACGGCCGACGACCCTCGTCAACGCCCCCTATCCCCGGGAAATTGGAGCCGCCCATGACCAGACTGGACCTGACCGGAAAGAAGGGCGTCGTGTTCGGGGTCGCCAACGCGCGGTCGATCGCGTGGGCGATCTCAAAGGCGTTGGCGGACGCGGGCGCCGAGCTTGCGTTCACCTACCAGACCGAACGCCTCCTCCAGCCCGTAACAAAGGCGGTGTCGGAGCTCGGGGAGCCTTGCCTGGTCCAGTGTGACGCGACGGACCCGGACCAGATCGAGGCGGCGTACGACACGGCCGTGGCCGCACTGGGCGGACTGGACTTCGTGGTGCACTCGATCGCATACGCGGAAAGGGACGACCTGGGCGGCGAGTTCTCGAAGACCAGCCTGGCCGGGTTCCGGACGGCCCTCGACGTCAGCGCGTTCACCCTGATCCCCGTCACTGCGCTGGCGGTTCCCCACATGGGGGAGGACGGCGGCTCGATCGTGACCCTGACCTTCAATGCATCCGCCCGCGTATATCCCGGCTACAACATCATGGGCACCGCCAAGGCCGCGCTGGAGAACGAGGTCCGCCAGCTGGCTGCCGAGTTCGGCCCGAAATCGGTCCGCGTCAACGCCGTGTCCGCCGGCCCCCTCCCGACGCTCGCGGCGCGAAGTATCCCGGGGTTCAACGAGATGCGCCGATCACACGCCGCCCGCGCGCCACTCGGACGCAACATCACGCATGACGAGGTTGCTGACGCCGCAGTCTTTCTGCTCAGCGACCTCGCCTCAGGAATCACGGGCCACGTGCTGCCGGTCGACGGCGGCTACGGGATTATGGGGATCTAGATCCCACAGCACGGGACCGCCGAACGCCGGTCCCACCGCAAGGAGACGACATTGGCCGAGCCGACCGCCCCACTTACCGAAGCTGAATTGGACGCCATCCGACAGCTCGACACCCCGACCATCTCCAACGCTCTGGAGCTGGTAGACGGGCTGCGACCCTGGACGGACGGCTTTACCCGGCCCGAGATCGTGTGTCGTTTCCCGGAGTTCAAGACCGTAGTGGGTTACGCCGTGACCGTCGAGATCGCCGCCGCCGTACCGGGGCGCAAATCTGTCCCCCGCGACCAGTACTGGGAGTCGATCGTGGCCCAGCCCTCGCCACGCATGATCGTCATTCACGATCGTGATCAGACCCCGATTGGTTCTTTCTGGGGCGAGGTTAACGGGAGCATCGCCAGGGGCCTCGGGGCCGTCGGCGTTGTTACAGACGGCACCGTTCGTGATCTGGACGAGGTCCGGGAGATGGGTTTCCAGTTCCTCTCAAAAGAGGTCTCGGTTTCGCACGCTTACGTGCACGCTGAGGCCCTCGGCACGACCGTCGAGATTGCCGGCATGAAGGTCAGCCCCGGCGACTTGATCGCCGCCGACAAGCACGGCGCCATCCAGATCCCGCTTGAGGTGGCCAAAGACCTGCCGAGGCTGGCCGCTTTGATGGGCAAGTACGAGGCCCCGATGATCAAGGCGGCGCAGTCACCCGGAGCCACGCCCGACACACTTCGCGCGGCGGCGGCGGAACAGGCAGAGATCAGAAAGAATCAGGCGGCGTACTAATCACGTATCACGCACCGTGGGGTGTGGTCGCCGTGGTCTCCTGTCTGCGTTCGATCACCGGCCCGGCGCGGCGCTGATCCACGGTGCGGGTTCGTCGACGGTCTTGAAGGCTGACCTGTGCCGGCGGCCACCCGTGTGAAGCGCAGCCGCGGGTCGGGACAACGGACGTCAGAGATCGAATCGAGATCGCAATACTTCGCCCGTCCAGGCGAGCTAGGGCGAGTCTGCGGCGGCCATACCCCCGCATATCGGCACGATCCGCAACGGCGCCACGGAAACGGCGCGATTCAAAGGCCGCGTCGATCTCGCACCGGCGCGATGACGCTTGATTCGTCACCGGGACGAGAGTCCCCTCCACCCGCGGCACGCGCCTTCCCCATCTATCCCCCGTGTCATGGCCGGGCCGTCGAGCAACATTATCGGAGCGCCCGGGCTGGTGGACATGAGCCACCGGCGGGCGCGCGTTCCCATCTTGAGGACGGCTTCACAGGCCGCTATCAGCACCGGAAGATGGGACGGCTCACATCCGGCCATAGCGGCCGAAACGGCGATCTTATCGACCGTCACCACGCCCATTCCCGGAGGCAGAAAACCCGCGACGCACACCGCCCTCAGTCGCTTGAGTAACCGGACGACGACGTCACACCCTTCCGCCAGCGGGTCCAGCGTCTCGGACGGGGTCGGGATACTTCCCTGGTGGGTGGTCAGCTTTATGTCCGCGAACCGTTCGAGGGTGGCGTCGCCGCCCCGTTTCCGGTTCCGGACGAGTCCCACGCGCAGTCCGTCCAACGTTACGGGGCGTGGCGGATACCGGTCTCGATTCCGGCACCCTCCAGCGCCGCCACCGGGTGCGTTGCCTTGAGCCGGTACATGGCCGGTCTCGGTTGCTGAGATTGCGACGTATCACGGGTAGCGGCCTCCCGAACGCAGTCCCGGGCGGGTGATGCGTCAACAGGCGCCGAGACGCCGTGTCTTGGGCGAGCCAATGCGACGACGGCTTCGCTAGGATGGCCCATACCTCATGGCATCTGAGCAATCCACACGGCAGGCAGGACTGCTGATCTCAGACCTCGCGCCGGCATACAACCGGTGGAAGCTGCGCGCCCTGTTCGCTTTCATGGGCTTCTACCTGTTCGTCTACCTGGGCCGGTTCGCCCTGTGGCCTGCGGCGCCGATCATCCGTGCGGACCTGAATTTCTCCCACGTCGAGATCGGCGTGATCAACGCCGCGCTGTTGTGGGGTTTCGGCGCCGGCGACCTCGTGCACGGGCGTCTCGCGGAGGCCTACGGGTTACGGCTGTGGGTGTTGCTTGGCGCCGTTTTGACGACGGTGTTGAGCGTGGCGACGAGCTTCGCAACCTCCCTGTGGACGTTCGCCATCCCGTGGGGCCTCGCCGGATTTGTGAACGCGGCCGTATGGGCGCCCGGGGTGTCGCTCATCACGCAGTGGTGGCCGCGCAACCAGCGCGGGCGGGCGATCGGACTCGTCGGCGTCGCCGCCGGCGGGGCGATGCTGGTGATGTGGCTGGTCACCGGATGGGTTGCGGCTGAGTGGGGATGGCGCGCCGCGTTCCGATATCCGCCACTGTTGATCGCAGTCGCCGGCGTCGTTTATTTCTTGCTCGTGCGTGACCGTCCTTCAGACGTTGGACTACAACCGTACGAAGAAGAGCCCGACTCGTACACGGCCCGCGCGGAGGCGATCCCGGCCGACCAGCTCCGGGGATTCGGCCCGTACAGGACGCTGCTCACAAACTGGCGTTTCCTGGCCGCCTCTCACGTCAAGGGACTTGAGAACGTCGTGCGCTACGGTCTGACGACGTGGGTGCCGCTTTACTACTTCGAGGAAGGCGGGCTGTCGATCGAATCGACCATACTGGTCACGGTCGCCCTGCCCATCGGTTACCTGACGGCGCCGATCGTTTCCGGCTACATCTCGGACCGTTACATGGGCAGCCAGCGGCGGCCGATGATCATGGCCTCGGCATTCCTCAGCGCCGCCGTGCTTGTGGCGCTCGCGTTCGCCCCGGCCGACAACGAGTTTCTCGGCGCAGGGTTGTTACTGGCGGGCGGGTTCGCCATGAGCCTCACGATGATCCAGGCGATGGCGGTGGACATCGGCGGCCGCCACATGGCGGGGACGGCAAGCGGCTTGCTGGACGCCCACGGCTACGCCTACGCCGGGGCGCAGGCGCTGATCTTCAGCGTGATCCTGGACGCCAGCGGAAGTCCGTGGGAGATCGTGTTCCTGGCGATGGCGGCGACTCGCCTGGTGTCGGCCGGGATCATCTGGCTGGTGCGGATTTGAGCCGCGTGTAGACTGCGCGGCGCGAACGGGTCTTTGATTCGACAATCGGAGATTCGACGATCCGGGAACCTGGTTCGTCGGTCAGGGAGGTGTCTGATGCGGATTCCTCGAACGACGGACGAGATCACGCCGGAGTGGCTGACGGACGCGTTACGCGCCGGGGGGCGTCTCGGCGATGGCCGCGTGGACTCGGTCGAGTTTGAGCGCATCGGCGTGGGGCTTGGTTTCGCGTCGTTGGTCGCGCGCGGATCGGTTGAGTACACGGGAGACTCCGCAGGCGCGCCTCAGACGCTGGTCGCAAAGTTGCCGTCCGGTCACGCGGAGACGGACGCACTGGTCACGCGCATGGGTCTCGCCGACCGGGAAGTGCGATTTTTCAGGGAGCTCGGGGCGGACGTCGGCGTGCCGGTCCCCGAAAGCTACTACGCCGACAGTGATCTCAAGACGGGCGATTTCGTTCTTCTGCTGGAAGACCTGTCCGGCGCCCGGCTCGGCGACCAGGTGAACGGATGCTCGCCGGGCGACGCAGAGCTGGTTGTCCGGAACCTGGCGCGTCTGCACGCGCGATGGTGGGACAGCGATCGGCTGCGCCGGATGGACTGGCTCCCGAACCCTGCGGAGCCCGACGCATCGAGGAGGATGAGGGAAACTTACCGGTCTGCCTGGGACCGGGTTTCAGTTACGTTCGGCTCCGCGTATCCCGACGGCGTGTACGAAATCGCCGACCGGTTTAGCGCCTGTTACGAAGAGATCATGCGGCCCCTGGGCGAGTCCCCCATCACGCTGATTCACGGCGACTGCCGGCTTGGCAACCTGTTTTTTCGGGATAACGGCGGGGACGCTGAGGTCGTGTCGATTGATTGGCAGCTGGCGTCGTTCTCCCGAGGCGCAACCGACCTTGCGTACTTTTTCCTTATTTCCTTTCCGGTGGAGGAGCGACGAGAGCGTGAGGTATCTCTGCTGCGCCTGTATCACGCGACGCTCACCGAAATCGGAATCAGCGATTATTCATACGGGCAACTCTCTGCCGATTACCGGCGCGGCATGTTCAGATTCCTGAATATCTCTGTAGTCGCGACCGCCAACCTCGATCTCGACAGCGAGGGCGGGAGAGTCATCCTCGACGCGGTGATCCCGCGCCTCGCCGGCCTTGCTGATTGGGACTGCGGGGCCCTGATTCCGGATTAAGACCGCGCCGGACTGTGTGGCGCCGCCCGGGAACACCCGGCGGAACCTTTGAATTGCGGCGATTTTGATCTCGAGGGAGTGCGCGAATGTCGCTTGTAAACTGCGTCAGGTAGCGAACATTGAAGCGGCTTACGGAAACCTGATGGAGAGGTAGACACCTGCGGATTCCTCGGACGACGGACGAGATCACGACGGAGTGGTTGACGGACGCTTTACGCGCCGGCAGTCGGCCCGATGCGCCGGTCGTCGAAAAAGTCGAGTTCGAGCGGATCGGCGAGGGGCGCGGGTTCATCGGAGTCGTCGCCCGGGGGGACGTGTCGTACCAGGGCGGTCAGGCCGAATCGCGGCATGCTCCTGCTACGTTGATCGCCAAGCTGGTGTCTGCCGACCCCGCCATCCATGAGCGAATGAACCGGTACGGAGGGTACGAACGGGAGACATTTTTCTATAAAGAGCTGGCCGCGGAATCCGGCATACCCCTGCCGGAGTGTTACTACGGGCGTTTCGACTCAAAATCCGGTTTATCCGTTCTTCTCCTGGAGGACCTCTCGGGGCTCAGGGAAGGGGACGAGATTACCGGGTGCACGCCGAACGAGGCGATGTCCGTGGCGCAGTATCTCGCCCGGCTGCACGCCCGCTGGTGGAACGATCAGCGACTGCGCGGTCTTGACTGGCTGATCAAGCCGCCCTCGCCGGAACGCGCGGTCAGGTCCCAGGAAGAGTACCGGGCCGCCTGGAACCAGTCGGCGGACCGGCTGGCGGAGATTTTCCCGTCCGAAGTGTTTGCAATTGCCGAGCGGTTCGGACGGAAGCTCGCCGAATACCTCATCTCTTCTGCGCCACGCGACGTGACGCTCAACCACGGCGATTGCCACCTCGGTAACACGTTCTTCCGAGACGACGTAAATCAAGAAGGCGTTGTGTTGATCGATTGGCAGGCCGCCGGAGTCAGACGGCCCGCCTCCGACCTCGCCTACTTCCTCCAGGGCAGCCTCGTGATCGACGATCGACGAAAGCACGAGGAATCCTTGTTGTCGTGTTACCGGGAGTCGCTGTCAGAGGGCGGCGTCACCGGCTACACGCGCGACGCGCTGGTGGGAGACTACCGGCGAGGGCTTCTTATGAGCCTGTTGGAGTCGGTTTTTGCCGTGGCGAACCTTGATATGGACGACGCGCGTGATGGCGCGCTTCTGAAGACGATAGGCGCTCGGATGATCGGCATCGCGGACTGGGAATGCGGCGACCTGATCCCGGAGTAAAAATGCCCGGATTGACGCCGGTCTTTTATACAGCCCGGTCCCGGCGACCCGTGACCCTACGACCCCTGCCGGTCTATGATTGCGAGCGCCGCGATGTGACACCCGTACCCTGAATTCAGGAGACCTTTGACATCTTCGGAAGGTAATACCGCCCCCGGCCTCAGCCTTTTGGAAGCGGCCCGCCGCTCCGGTCTCGAGATCGCCGAAGCGGCCGAGCCCGACGACAAAAACGTAGAACTCAACGGCCTCCAGTTTCATTACCTGGACTGGGGCAACGAACACCTTCCTGACCTGCTCTTCCTGCACGGAACGGCCCAGCAGGGCCACTCCTGGGACTTCGCCTCGCTGGCTCTACGCGAGCGATTCCACTGCGTCGCGCTGGATCAGCGGGGACATGGTGATTCAGCGTGGGACCCGGACGGCCGTTACGGCACGCCGGTTTACGTCCCCGACGTCGAGGCATTCGTGGACACCGTCGGGCTCAAAGATTTCGTCCTGATCGGCCACTCCATGGGCGGCCGGAACGCATACACCTACACGGCCGACAACCCGGACAAGGTGCGCGCCCTGGTCGTTGTTGACGCCGGGCCTCGGATGGAGGAGCCGGGCGGAGCGCGCGTGCGCAATTTCATGGCCGGTCAGCACGAGTTCGACACCTACGAAGATCTGGTCGAACGCGTCCACTCATATCTGCCCTTTCGTCCCATCGAACAGCTCCGCGGGAGCCTGACGCACACCACGCGCCAGTTCCCGAACGGAAAGTGGTCGTGGAAATACGATCCCAACATTCGGCGTCCAGTCAACGCCCCCGGCGACTCCGAAGAAGCCCGATGGAACACGCTCTCCCGGGTTAGCTGCCCGACGCTCTACGTGATCGGCGGCGACAGCGAGATGCTCACCGCCGAGACGATCGAGCGCATGTTGAAGGTCGTCCCCGATAGCAAGGCCGAAACCGTGGAGCGCGCCGGCCATCTCGTTGCGGGTGACAACCCGGCCGGCTTCCACGCCGCCGTGTTTCCGTTTTTGAGCTCTTTGCCGGCGAGCGGCGCTGTCCCGCCGGCTGCGTCGTAGGAGCGGGCCGCCACGTCGATCCCTAACAGGTCACGCGCCGCGCGGGAAGGCGCCGAAGAGCACTCCGGGGAAAGCGCCCAGCGGCGATCCGGCTTCTTTTACGGCTGGTGGATCGTGGGGACCGGCGGGCTCGTGCAGGGCTACGCGTCCGGCGTGTTCTGGCAGGGATTTGGCGCCTTCTTCACGCCGATAATCGACGCCTTCGGTTGGAGCCGGGGCGCCACCGCGGCGGCCCTGTCATTCCAGCGCGTCGAGTCCGGCGGCATCTCGCCCTTTGTTGGCATAGCGCTCGATAAGTTCGGGCCGCGCAAGCTGATGACCTTCGGCCTGTTCACGACCGGCCTTGGCTTCATCATCATGAGCCAGATGCAGGAGCTGTGGCACTTCTACGCCGCAATGGCGCTGCTCACGCTCGGGATGTCTTTCGGCACCTTCATCACGATCGTTGCCACCGTCGGGAACTGGTTCGTCCGCAAACGCAGCCGGGCGATCGGGTACCTCATGTCGGCCTCGGCGATCGGCGGGATGACCGTCCCGCTCCTGATCTGGCTCGTGGACTCGGTCGGCTGGCGAGATGCGCTGCTGGCAGTGGGCGTCGGCTTCTGGGTGATCGGCATACCGGCGATCATCATGATGGTCAGGCGACCGGAGGACATGGGTTTGCGCCCGGACGGGGACCCGTCGCCCGATCAACCGCGTAGCGGCGGACGCCTGCAACGACCCGTCCGCGAGAACCAGATTCCGGTGATGGCCGCCCTGAAGACACGTTTCTTCTGGCAGCTCGCCATCGGAACCAGCCTCGGCCACCTCGTCAGCTCCACGACCTTGCTGCACATCGACGCCATGCAGACCTTCGGCATCAGCCGAACTACGGCCGGCATCGCCATCTTCGGTTTCGCCGTGGGCAGCTTCGCCGGCCGGCTGGTAATGGGCTACATCGGCGATTACGTGGACAAGCGCTACCTGATGGCGATCTCCTTCAACATGCAGATCCTCGGCGTCCTTGGACTCGCCTCTTTGAACGCGACCGTCGGCGGGGTGTTCCTTGGACAGTGGGGCCTTCTGTTCTACGCCGTGTTTTTCGGCGCCGGGTTCGGGGGCGGCATCCCCGTCAGGATGGCCATGATCGGCGATTACTTCGGCCGCCGGACCTACGGCTCGATGCTCGGGATCATGAGCACCGTTAACGCAATTCTTGGTGCGGCGGGGCCGATTTTCGTGGGAGTCATGTTCGACGTCACCGGCACTTACAGGACGCCGTTCTTGCTGCTGATAATTATGCTGCTGGCCAGCGGCCCGATGATGCTGACGCTGGAAAAACCGTCACGGGTCCAGGCCAGGTTCCGGATATCCGCCCGCAGGGCCGCGTCTTCCGCGACCACAAGCCGGGCGACTTAGCAACCGTCCCTAAAATCCCCTCTCCCGGCCGGGCGCCCGCCGGGCGCGGGTCAGGGTGAGGGGAAAGGCTAATCGTAGAAACATGCCCGGCGCCGGATTCTGAGATGGTCACTCAGCCGATTGATGTCGACGGCCGGGAACCAGACGCCGGGTCAGACCGCGCCGCCGGGCGCCTCGCCTGGCGACCCCGTTGCAGGGCGGTCGCTCAGGTATCCGTAGCGCGGGACTTCCGGCACGGCGGACCCGTTTGAGAAGAACATCTGCGGGTGGTCGCGGCGGAGGTTCACCAGCACGCGCACCCCGACTTCGATCGTGAGCAGGTGCGGCATCTGGCAGTGGATTCGGAGGCCAGAGTTCAGCTCGACCTCGTACGTGTACGCCCAGCCCTGGAAGACGCGGTCAACCACCACCCCCTGCCCCTCTTCCGAGGGCGCCAGCACGAAATCGTCAGGGCGCGCCATCACCTCCAGCGGCCCCTCCTCCGGCGGCTCGAAGCCCGGTACTGCCCGCGCCGGGCCGGCCTCGGTGACCAGGCGCGTGTCGATGGTGTCCACCGGCAAAAAATCGGCCGTCCCCATAAACCGGGCGACGACACTGGTCGCCGGCCGGTGGAACACTCGTTCAGGTACGTCCACCTGCTCGATCCGGCCGCGGACCTGCACGCCCACCAGGTCGCCCATGAATAGCGCTTCCTGCTGATCGTGCGTGACGAACACGGTGGTGGTGCCGGCCGCCTTCAGGATCTCGCGTACCTCGGCGCGCACGCGCTCCCGCAGCCCGGCGTCCAGGTTGGAGAAGGGCTCGTCCAGCAGCAGTACGTCCGGCCTTGAGGCCAGCGTGCGCGCCAGGGCGACGCGTTGCTGCTGCCCGCCCGAGAGCTCGTTCGGCAGCCGCCTGCCGAGCCCCTCCAGGCCGACGAGCGCCAGCACTTCTTCAACGCGTTCAGCCCGGCCTTTCCGGCCAAGGCCGTAACCGATGTTCGCCTGAACGGTCATGTGCGGGAAAAGGGCGTAATCCTGGAACACGATCCCCACACTTCGTCTGTCGGGTCCGATGTGGCGACCGTCCGATGCGACCAGCTTCCCGCCGATCTCGATCCGTCCGGTATCGATCGCCTCCAACCCGGCGATCATGCGAAGCACGGTGGTCTTGCCGCAACCGCTCGGCCCGACCAGCGCCAGGATCTGGCCGCGCCGGACTTCGATGTCAAAGTCCTGCACGGCGACGGTTTCGCCGAACGACTTACTGACGCCGATGCAGCGAAGAGCTACGTCGGTTGTTGCGCCATCCCGGCGTTTTTTCTTGCGTCCCGTCAGCCCGATCAAGTGGTCGATCTCTCCCGTAGAACCAGGAATGTCATCGGAATCGCTGACGCCAGGACGAGCAACAGGGATGGCGCCGCCGCACGAGCGAAGAACGCCTCTTCAGCCGCGCTCCAGATTGACGTAGCGAGGGTCCGGGATTCGAAAGGTCCGAGTATCAATGTAGCGGGGAGCTCCTTCATCGTGAGTAGGAACACCATGATGCCAGCCGCGGCGAGGCCCGGCCGGACGAGCGGAACGGTGATGGTCAGGAACGCATTGATGCGGGACCGGCCCAGGCTCATCGCGGCCTCCTCCATGCGCGGGTTCACCTGCATCAGCGAAGCACGGATCAAGCCGACGGCGACCGGCAGGAAAAGCACGACGTATGCGAACACGAGCAGGTACGCCGTCTGGTAGATGCCGGTGGCGTACCTGATGCCAAAGAAGACGAGTCCGAGACCGACGGCGATGCCGGGCAACGCAAAGCCGACGTATGAGAATCGCTCCAGCACAGCCGACAAGAGTCCCGGGCGACGCACCGAAAGCACGGAGATCGGCACCGCTGCGATCACGGTGGCGATCGCCGCCGCCAGCGAGTAACGAACCGAGTTGTAGGCCGCTCCCCAGTCGAACAGGCCTGACTCACCGGCGTCGATTCCCCGCACCAGCCAGTAAGCGAGCACGAAAACCGGAACGCCGAGCGCCAGCAAGGTAACGGCGCCGGAGAAAACAGACGCCGGCCAGCGCCAGCGTCCGAGCCGGACGATGCGCCTTTTCCGGCGGGCGGCGTTGGCGCCCGAGTAGTAGCGCGCGCGCCGGCGGGCCGAGGCCTCGATCAAGATCAACGTCACGCCGACGCCCAGCAGTACCAGCGACAGCGCCGCCGCGCCGGCGCGGTTAAACGCCGTGTTGTACTCGTTGAAGATCACCCTGGTGAAGGTGTCGTACTGGAGCAATGCCACCGCGCCGAAGTCGCTGAGGGTGTACAGCGCAACCAGCAACGCTCCCGCGCCGATAGCCGGGTAGAGCAACGGCAGCGTGACGCGGCGGAAGGTTTGCCACGGCGACCGGCCGAGCGTCCAGGAGGCCTCTTCCATCTCCGGCTCAAGCCGCCACAACGTCGCACGGACCGCCAGGAACACGTACGGATAGCTGAGCAACGTCAGCACCACCGCGGCGCCCGTCAGCCCGTAGAGGTCCGGCAATCGATTGATCCCGAACGGACCTTCGAGCCACCCCTGTACCAGCCCCCTGGGCCCGAACGCTGAGATGAAGGCCAGTGCGCCAACGTAGCTCGGGATCGCAAGCGGAAGAACGGACGCCACGGCCCAGGCACGACGATACGGCAGGTCGGTCCGGACGGTGAGCCACGCCAGTGGAACGGCGATCAGCACCGAGCCAGCGGTGACCAGCGCTATCAACTGGATCGTGCGCCAGAGGATTCCCGCCGTATCGGAATCGAGTATCGCGTCGATCGCGGTATCGCCCGAGTCCGCGGCACGCACTACCAGGTACACCGCGGGCAATGCCGCGGCGCCGGCGATGGCGACGGCGACCAGCCACAGTGACAGTGGCTCCCGCCTTAATCCACGCGGCAGCAGCTGGCGGGGCGTCCAGATCGCTCCCGGTCCGGCTGTGATACCGGCATCCATTGCCCGCTGCACCGTCACGGCAATGCGCCCGTTTCGCGTAACAGGTTCTGTGTGGCCGCCAGATCTCCCAGGTCAGACACGTCTATGTCCGGCGTATTCAGCTCGTCGAGGCCGGGTAGAAGCTCTGCTCGCGGGACGCCGTCGATCAGGGGGTACTCGAACGTCTCCTCGGCGAAGTAAAGCTGGGCGTCGGCATTCAGCAGGTAGTCGAGGAAGCGCTCGGCCCCGGCACGATTTTTCGCGGTTTTCAGGATTCCGGCGCCGGTGACCAGCACGGCCGACCCGGGTCCGCCCCCGGGCAGGAAGTAGTTTCGGGCCTCGAAGCCCTCGCCCTGTTCGTCCAGGAACCGGTGCAGGTAGTAGTGGTTCACAAACCCGACGTCGATCTCGCCGGAACCGGCGGCTGCGACGGTCGGGGTGTTCTTGGCATAGACGCGCGGTTCGTTTGCCACGATGCCCTCAAGCCACTCCCGCGTCCGTTCCTCGCCCCAGATGAGACGCATTCCCGTGACCATGGCCTGGAACGAGCCGTTCGTCGGCGCCCATCCGATTCGGCCCTTCCACTTCGGGTCGGTGAATCCGTCCATCGTGTCCGGCAGGTCTTCCGGGCCCAGGTTCTTCGTGTTGTACACGACGGTTCGCGCCCGGCCCGAGATGCCGACCCACATCTTTTCGGGAGAACGGGCCCAGACCGGAACGCGCTCGATCAACTCGTCTGGCAACTGGTCGAGTAGTTCGATGATGGCGCCGAGACCTCCCGGATCCTGGGCGAAGAACACGTCGGCCGGCGAGCGGTCGCCTTCCTCCAGGAGCGTCGCCGCCAGCGCGCCCGTGCCGGCGTAGTTGACCCTGGCGTCGATGCCGGTCGCTTCCTCGAAGCGCTTGATCAGCGGGGCGATGAGTGACTCGCTGCGTCCGGAGTAAATGACCAGCTTCCCGCCGATCGCCTCGATCTCGTCTCCCGTTTGTGGGTCTGCCGCCGTTCCAGGGCCCAGAGATCCGGCGACGCTATCGCCATCTTCATCGGAAGAACAGGCGATAACCAGTATTAGCGCCATCGCCAGGCCCAGCGCCATCAGGGTGGAGCGCCGGGCCACGAAATTCGATATTTCGGTTGTCATTCCTCGCTGAGGGACCTTTCGTCACACGTTTCGGCATCTCGTTAGGAATCCGACGCAGCCGGGACGGCAAGGAGGATCGACCCGGGTAGAGCGGCGCCAGAGTTGATTGTTAGCCCGTCGGTTTCCGGATTTATGCCCGCTTCGGGCGTAAAATTGACGTGCTATGTGCGTACGAGTTTCAGACTTCGTACATGCGAAGTCAACCATAATAAACATGAGATTACAGATCCTCATGAATCCCTCATGGCCTCTGTAATCTAAAGCTGTCCCATACTGAGTTCGTGCGCACGAACAAAATAATTCGTACGCACGATTTTCGCCCTCCAGAAAACACGCGCCACCGACACTCCCGGTGTTCCAGAGAGCGCGCCAGCCCAGTCGGCTCCCGGTGATGAATCCGGAGCCGCCCCGGTCCTTATTGGGCGACGAGCTGGAACGGCGGCGCCATGATCGGGAGCCGGACGTGAATCAATGACGGCTCGTCTGCCGCCACGGCCTCCCGCAATGCGGTTTGCAGCCCGTCGGGAGTGTCCACGCCCCGTGAGCGGATGCCGAACGCCGCGGCCAGCGTGTCCCAGTCCGGGTTGAAGAACTCCGTCCCGATCTCGCGGTCGTCGTATCGGTGTTGCTGATCCCACCGGGACGCGCCGAAGGCACCGTTGTCGAACACGATCACGACGAGGTTGATGCCGTACTGCTTCGCCGTCGCCAGCTCCTGTGGGCTGTACATGAACCCGCCGTCGCCGCACAGCGCAACTACCGCACGGTCCCCCGCGGCGACCTTGGCCCCGAGCGCCGTCGGGAAGCTGAACCCGAGGTTGCCGAAGTACCCGGACGTGATGAACTCGCCGCCCGCCCGTACGTCGTAGGCCAGGTGGCTCCAGTAGCCGATGTTGGTCATACCAGATATCACAACCGCGTCGTCATCGGTCGCCTTCCTGACTGCGTTCACCCAGGCCATCTGCTCCGGGGCCGCGTTGTCCAGGAACTCCCGTTGCTGCGCGGCGAAGGCCGGGGCGCGCGAGCCCTGTGTCCGGCACGTCTGTTCCACGCCTCGCTCGCGTAACGCCCGGGCAATTGCCGCCAGTCCCGCCTTCGCATCCGCTTTGATGGCGATGCTTGTGCCGTGGTCTTTGTCGAGCTCGCGCTGGTCAATGTCGATCTTGATGATCGTCTGGTGCCTGGCCGCCTTGAATCCGGGCACCATGAAACGAGTCCCGGCGACCAGGATCACGTCGGAGCCGCTGAGCAACTCATCGCTGACGCCGACCCCGGCGTAATGCACGCCCACGTACTGCGGATGGTCCGCCGGAACAACGCCCTTCGCCTGCTGCGTCCCGACTATGGGGGCGTCCAGCATCTCGGCGATCTCCGCGACCTCTGCCCCGGCGTCGGCGCGCAAGGTGCCGCCCCCGATCACGATGGCCGGTCGACCGGACTGCGCCAGCGCCTCCGCTGCAAGTGCGACAGCGTCTCCGTCGGGCTGTTCGACCGGGTAGAGTTCGGCCTCCAGGATGTCCACCTCGCCCGTAGCGGCGAGTATGTCCGACGGGATCTCCACCTCGACAGGTCGCGGACGGCCGGTCGTCATCTGGCGAAACGCCTCGTGGATCGCGATCGGAATCTCCGAGACGGACGCGACACGAGTGTTCCACTTGACGATGGGTTTGAAGACATCGAGTTGCTCCTCAATCTCGTGCAGCTGCCCCTCTCCTTTACCGATCGAGCCGCTGGGGATCTGGCCGGAGATGAGCAGGACGGGCGACGAAGCGGCGTACGCCGTGCCGATCGCCGCCGAGGCGTTCAGCGCGCCAGGGCCGGGCACGACAAGAGCGACGCCCGGCTTACGCGCGACCCGGGCGTATCCGTCCGCCATGTAGGCGGTCGTCTGCTCGTGCCGGGTGCTGATGAGCCGGATCGCCTGGCTGTCGCGAAGGGCGTCAAAGGCCGCCATGATCTGGACGCCCGGGAGGGCGAACACGGTGTCCACGCCCTCCGCTTCCAGGGATCTGCGAAGCGCTTCCGCGCCGGTCATCTCGGGCATGTTGACATCCTTCTTCGGGTTGAGTGGGCGGCCGACGGCATTGTAGGACGCCAGAAGCCTCATCCGGTGGCCGCCCGGTTCGGGGCCGTACAATCCGCCGTCATGTTCCATGCACGTACGCGCCGTGGTTGGCGGCAAGGAAACCCGCGGTGAATGCGGGCGGCGGCAACGGGGGCCTGCCGGCCGGCAAGCTGCCTCCAGAACTGCTGGCGCGCTTGCTGGCGAAAATTCGGCGCGACGACCCGCGGGTGATCGTCGGGCCGGGCGTCGGCGAGGACGCTGCTCTAATCGACTTCGGCGACAAGTTGCTTGTAGCAAAGAGCGACCCGGTGACCTTTGCGACCGACTTGATCGGCTGGTACGCGGTCCAGGTGAACGCAAACGACGTGGCGTGTTGTGGCGCCGACCCGAAATGGTTCCTCGCCACGGCGTTGCTGCCCGTCGGCATCTCCCCGGCAGAGGTGGAGGGTATATTCGACCAGCTTTCTGATGCGTGCGATGCGCTCGGGGTCACCATGATCGGCGGCCACACGGAGATGACGCTGGGCCTTCCTCGGCCGATCATTTCGGGGACGATGCTGGGCGAGGTGGCGAAGGGCGATGAGGTGACGACGGCGGGCGCACGTCCGGGCGATCGCGTGATCCTGACCAAGGGGATCGCCATCGAGGGCACGTCGTTGCTGGCGCGCGAGGCGCGTCCGCAGCTTGAAGCCGCCGGGGTGGCCGGTGACGTGATCGAGCGAGCCGCTAATTTCCTGCACGCGCCCGGCATCAGCGTGGTTCCCGAGGCGCGGGCCGCACACGCTACGGGCGGCGTGACGTCCATGCACGACCCGACGGAGGGCGGACTGGCCACCGCGCTGGCCGAACTTGCGACGGCGTCCGGGACCGGGATCGCCGTCGATGGAGACGCCGTTCAAATCCTTGAAGAATGTGCAGAGCTGTGTGACGCGCTCGGCGTCGATCCCTGGGGCCTGATCGCGTCGGGAGCGTTGCTGATCACGGCGGGGCCGGAGAGCGCTTCTGAGGTGATCGACGCCGTAACCGCGATCGGGGTGGCGGCGAACGATATCGGCGAGGTCCGGCCGCCGGGAGACGGGTTGACACTGCGTACCGGCGGCGCCGAATCACCCCTGCCGACGTTCGCCCGCGACGAACTCGCTCGAATACTGGGAGAATAGACTAGGTATCCGGCGTATTCGCAACACTTGGTGTCGATTCCCCGGCATCGTAAAATAGGCGTAGAACTCGCCGGCCTGCGAACGCATGTCGTTCGTCTGAAGGCCCGCCGCACGGTCACGAAGACGCTCATGCCCGCAACAACGCTCCTGACAAAGATCGACTCCTACCTGGGCGAAGATCGCGCCGACTTTGTGCGAAGAGCGCTGGAATTCGCCACAGAAGCGCACGCGGGTCAATCACGGTTGTCGGGCGAGCCTTATGTCGAGCATCCGATAGCCACGGCCGAATTCCTGGCCGAGCGCAGGATGGACGCCACCACACTGGTCGCGGCGCTGCTACATGACGTGATCGAAGACTGCGACGTCACGCGAGAGCAGATCGAGGAACAGTTCGGCGACGATGTCGCAAAGCTGGTCGACGGCGTGACCAAGATGAACTCCATGGACGTCCTCACACGCGGCGACCGGGCCAACACGACGGCGTTCACTATCAACGGGGACAGCGAGCTGGACGAGCGGGCCGCAAGGCAGGCGGCGAGCATGCGCAAGATGCTCGTTGCGATGGCCGAGGACGTACGCGTCGTCCTGATAAAGCTGGCCGACCGCCTTCACAACATGCGCACGCTTGACGCGCATGTCCCGGAGAGACGCGTCGCAATCGCCCGGGAGACCCTGGAGATTTACGCGCCGCTCGCGCATCGGCTGGGCGCGTGGGACCTGAAATGGCGGCTCGAGGACGAGGCGTTCCGGTACCTGCAACCGCGGGAATACCGCTCCGTGTATCGTTTGATCAACCGCAAGCGGGCCGAGCGCGAGGAATATACCGAGCGCGTCATGAAGATCCTCCAGGACGCGCTGGACGAGCACGACATCCAGGCGGAGGTCTACGGCCGCCCGAAGCACCTGTACAGCATCTACCAGAAGATGCAGCGATACGCCGAGCAGGGCCGCCAGTTCAACGATATCCAGGACCTGACAGCGCTGCGCGTACTGGTCTCGACCGAGGAAGAGTGCTACCGCGTGCTCTGGATCGCCCACAGCCTGTGGCGTCCGGTCCCCGGCCAGTTCGACGATTACATCGCAAGCCCCAAGCAGAATATGTACCAGTCGATCCACACTTCGGTCATGTGCGAGGAGAACGCGCCCGTGGAGGTGCAGATCCGCACGCGCCGGATGCACGACCTCGCCGAGAACGGCGTCGCCTCACACTGGGCGTACAAGGAAGAGGGCGACCCGAACGCCGACGATGATTTCGAGCAGCGGATGTCGTGGCTGCGCCAGCTCCTTGACTGGCAAAGAGAGCTTGAGGGCGACAGCGAGTACCTGGACACGGTGCGCACAGACATCCTCCGCGACCAGGTGTACGTCTACACCCCGATGGGCGAGATCAAGGAGTTGCCGAGCGGCTCGACTCCGCTGGACTTCGCCTACCGCGTGCACACCGACCTCGGCCACGACACCGTCGACGCCTCGGTCAACGGGCAACCGGTGCCGCTCAATACGGCGCTGAAGAACGGCGACACCGTGGAGATCCGCAAGTCACGCGCCCCCCGCGGGCCGAGCATGGACTGGCTGAACCCGGATCTCGGTTACCTGGTCACCGCCAGCGCCCGGGAAAAGGTGCGCGCATGGTTCCGCCGCCAACGACGCGAGGAGAACGTCCAGCGCGGCCGCGATCTGCTTCGCAGGCAGATCAGGCATCTTCGTTCGACCACCCCGGAAGAGGAGATCGCGACGAACCTCGGCTTCGAGTCGGCGGAGGAGCTCGCGGAGGCGCTCGGGAGCGGGACGATGCAACCGGGTGAGGTTGTGCGGGGAATGGTCGACATCACCGGCGAAACCCCAGAGCTTCAGCCAGAAGCGGCCGACGAAGGGTTGCGGGACGGCGTCGTCGTCCTTGGCCTGGACCAGATGGTGACCAGGCTGGCGCGCTGCTGCTCGCCCGTTTACGGGGACTCGATAATCGGATACAGGACGCGCGAACGCGGCGTGACTATTCACCTGCAGACCTGCCCGAACCTGCGTGCCCGCGACGAGCCGGAGCGGTTGATCGAGGTCGCATGGGGCCACTCGGCGACGCGGTATCCGTCGCGGCTTCAGATCGACGCTTGGGACCGCGTCGGATTGCTCAGAGACCTGACGGCAGTGGTGTCACAGGAAAAGGCCAACATCCACCGCATCCACTCGTCTGAACAACAGGCGTACGGCCGGTCGACCGTCGAACTCACGGTGTACACTAGCGGGGTCGATCAGTTGACCAGATTGTGCGCACGGCTGGAAGCAGTCCCCGGCGTGCAGTCGGTCCAGAGGCAGGGAGCCGGGTAGGCCTGCACCGGCAATCAAGACATCTGCGCCCGGCCATCTGGCGGATGGCCCAGCGCCCGGTCCGGCGCCTTGCGCCGGATTTTTTCTGAGGAGAACGGACGAATCATGCCCGCAGCGAAGGCGCGGCGCGTCGCAGAACGTAAGGCCGCACGCAACCGACCCGTGCGAACGCTGGCAAGGAACAGGGTTGCCGCGGCGCGCGCCGCCATTGTGGAAGACCCGGCGTCGGACGAAGCCGAGCAGGCCGTCAAGGCCGCCCAGAGCGCACTCGCAGAGGCCGCCAATAAGGGAGTGCTTCACCCGAACAATGCAGCGCGCCGCGTTTCTCGCCTGACCCGGCAACTCAACCGGGCACGGGCAAGCCAGGACTCGTAACCCCAGATGTGTTCGGGGATGCGTACCGGGGTACGCACGGCACGTTGACGGACGCCGCCCACGGACAGGCCCCTGGCCCTGAACCGAGCCCGGGCCCGAGCCCGGCCCGGCCGGATTCTGGCGAACCGCAAACTCACTACGCCTGGAACGTTCATCATCCCTATGGTGGCGTCGAAGATCACGTCGCGGTAGAAGTTCGCCCACATTTCGGGTTTGTCAGGCACTGGCGATTTGTGCTGCCGAGCGATTACGACGGAGTGGTGGCATGGGGTGTGGGTCCGCCGCATGGAGAGCCCATCGGAGAACAGTTACGCGACGCGGCGAGCGGCGGCCCGGTACAACTGATGAACGGGCCGGAAGTGGTGTGGTTCGGAGCCGCCGAGAGGCTTTCGGCGTCCAATCGCGCCGCCTACCTGGTGTTCCACGACCCGCCGCCGCATTACGTCTCGTTCGGGGAAGCAGAAGGTCCGGGCGAACCGCCGAACAAACTGGAAGGCATCTCGTTCGGCGACTCTCACGAACAACTGGCGCATGCGCATGACGAGCATGACCACGCCGGACAAAGCCACGATCACTCCGGGCATGACCACGATCACGGGAGCGCCTGAGGCGAGCCTCGCCCCCGGCCGCGGTTCCCCGCTGCGAGCCCTGGCCGCACGCTCTTCGTGGCTTGGCGCAACCCTGCTGGTCGTGGTCGCCGCTGCGTGTGGCGGCGCGACGCCCACAGCGGTCACAGGCCCGGACAGCGGGCCAGGGGGCGGCACGGGTGTGACGCCGGCCGCGACCTCCCTTGCGGGAGACGAAGCTCCATCGCCCGTGCCGGCGCCAACTCCCGCACTTCCC
>JACZRO010000163.1 GCA_022574675.1 Chloroflexota bacterium | reverse complement strand
CTCATACCACGAGATGAGCGTCACCTGCATGGTCGGTTACGCACTCGCCCGCGGCATCCGCATGGGGTGGCTGAGCGACCGTTTCCGGGAGTCGCTCGGACGGGCATGGAACGCCGCGGCGGAGCGCATCGACGACGAGGGTGGGCTGGTCGATGTATGTACCGGAACCGGAGTGCAGACCAGCACACGCGAGTACCTGGACCGGCCAGCGGAGTTTGGGTTCGACCACCGGGGCGGATCCATGGCGCTGTGGTTCGCCGTTGAAGTGGAACGACTCCGCCGCGCGGACGAGAATATGACGTCCGAGCGGCGTTAGGATTAGCGGCCGAACCAGACTGCCCACAGTCGGCGCAACGCGTCGGATCAGTCTTCATCACGGTCCTGTAAGAGGAGCAATGCGTTGTCCGATGCCGCCGGCGAGTCGGTGAACTTTGACCTGCCCGGCCGCGAGTACGAACAGGTCACCTGGCTGCATAACGAGCATGGCGCTGCCTCGGTATCACCGCTGGCGCTGACGGTCCGTGTCCGACGGAACTCGGAAGATCACCAGGACGGATTGCCGGGTTCGATCACCGTCAACGGCTACGCGTACAACCGGGCCGATCACTGGCCTCCCGAGTCGACACTTTCGGACCATCTCCAGGGGGAAGAGCTTCCGGAGGACGACGCTGACCTGCAGAACTGGCGGGAGCGCTGTCTGCCGCTGGTCGAAGAAGTGTGTGCGGAGATCGACGCCTTCGATCCCGGGTCGGTTCCTCCGGGAGGCTGGCGAAAAACGATAGAGGCCCAGCAAAAACGTATACGCGAGGTGGGCCGTTATGTCCACGATACGGCGGTGTTCCCGGCACAACTGTTCGCGGAAACGTTCGCAAAACGGTACGCGGAAGTGTTTGGTGATGAGAAGCGGACGGAGGGATTGGCACTACTGCAGGGCTTCCCAAACGTCTCCACCGGCCGCGCCGCCGCCCTGTGGGACCTGGGAAGAATCGCCCGGCGTTCGCTGGTGGTGATGTCGGCGCTGGAGTCGGGCGCGCTGCCCGAGGGGAACAGCGCAGGCGAGGTGGAGTTCCGTGACGGCTTCAAGACGGCGATGGAACTTTACGGCCTCATGAACCCCATGATGATGGAGGACAGGCCAACATGGCGTGAGGACATCGCCATGCCCCTCGGCATCGTGCGGACGTACGCATCGGAGGACGATCAGCGCGATCCGCGGTCGAGCGAGCAGACGGCGATTGAATTTCGTCAAATGCTCGAAGTGGCGCTTGCCGAAAAGGCACGGGACTCAGTGGAAGTGGCCGAGCTTTTGAGGATTTTGCCGTACGCCCAGCACATCGGCCCGGTAACCGAAGATCACAACATGCTGGCCGACCAGAGGATGATGGAGGTGTCTCGCGGGCGCTGGCTCAAGGTGGGCGAGATGCTGCGCTCACGCGGGGCGGTAGAACGGGCGGATGACGTTTATTTCTATGAGCTCGAAGAGCTGCTTTCGTTGCTCGAAGACGGCGTGAGTATCGGGAGCATCGCGCTTGCGGAGCGCAGAGACCGGCAGGCGCAATGGCGTCTGACCACGCCGCCGGCCGTCCTCGGCAAGGGTGCGCTCGGCGATGGGACGGCAAACGCCGGAGATGTGGTGATCGGCATGGCGGCCGCCGCAGGGAGTTATCGGGGGCGCGCCCGCGTCATCACATCGATAACCGAGGCGGATACGCTGGAGGAGGGCGACGTGCTGGTTTGCGACGTCACCACGCCGGCGTGGACGCCTTACTTCGCTGTAATCGGCGCCGTCGTCACCAACATCGGCTCGGTACTGGCACACGGAGCGATCGTGGCGCGCGAGTTCGGCATCCCGGCGGTGGTAGCGACCGGGAACGGGACGAGCCTTATACCCGATGGCGCGACGGTCACCGTAAACGGGACGGCGGGGACTGTGACGGTGGAGCCGGACTGACGCGAGTCCGTGGACACGGCCGCAGAGGGCGGGAAGTCCTTCCCGGAAAGGATCCCTTGCCCGTCCTTCTCCTTACCGTGGAAGGATCAGGAAGCGGGCGCCAGGCATAGGAAACGGGCGCTGCTGCCGCGAACCTCAGAAAGGGGGCCGACGCGTATTTGTAGGGGCGGGGCTTGCCCCGCCCGGCGCTCGTGCTTCGAGATTTTCAGGAAGCGTAAGCGCGCGCCCGGCAACCGGCGCGGCATGTGGCCGTCGCCTTATGCCACCTTCGGCATGACCTCTTTCTTCAACATCGTCATCGAACCCAGCCAGGCGTCATACGGCTCCCATTCGTGGCCCATCGCCAGCAAAGTTCCGAACCCGCCCAGTTCACCGTTCAGATCGTTCAGTTTTTGCGCCACCTCGTCCACGCTTCCAACGATAAACACGTTGTCCAGCAGATACTCGACGGTGACGTCGGAGTCCGGCATGTTCGGGTCCACTTTGAGTAGCCCGAGCATGTCGTGTTTCGGAAGCAATTTGAGGAAATAGCCCTCGAAGTCGCGGCCGATCGTTCCGTCCAGGACCTGCCGGCGCGCCTCCGCCGTCGTCTCGGCGATGAACACCTCGCGCGCCACCCTCCAGATCGAGCGGTCGGGCGTTATTCCGGCCTCGGCGGCGCCATCTTCAACCGCGTCCCAGTGCGACTTCAACAGTCCGGAGGGCACCAGATTGATGCTCATCGGAATCCAGCCCCGACGGCCCGCCATCTTCAGCGTCGATGAGTTGGGGGAGATGCCGGCCACACCGATCGGCGGGTGAGGTTTCTGGTAAGGCGTGACGTGCGTCCTCAACCCGATGTCGTCCTGTGGCTCCGGAATCGTGAACTTCCACCATTCGGTCTCGTACACACCGGGTTTCGGGTCGTCCCAGATCTGGAGAATCGTCTCCAATGAGGCCTGCGTGTACGCACGGTTATCGATCGCGTTCTCACCGCTGTAACCGAACACCTCCATGTCACCGGGGAAGCTGCCGGTCCCGATGCCCCAGTAGAAACGGCCCTCGGCCATGTGATCCAGCTGCGCGATCCGGTGCGCCAGCACAAACGGGTTGTGATTGGGCATGCAGGTGACGCCGGTCCCGAGCTTGATGTTCTTCGTGAGGGCGAGCGCCTGCGCGATGAACAATTCCGGCGACGGGATGTTCTCCCACTGCGCCGTGAAGTGCTCGCCGATCCATGCCTCCGAGTAGCCGAGCTCATCCAGTTTCACGATCTGGTGGAGGTCGGATTTCAGCGTCTCCGTCATGTTGGCGCCCGGCGGGTGCAGGGGCATCGTGAAAAAGCCGAGGTCCATCAAATTCTCCTGTCCGGATTGCGTCGGGCCGGTATCGTGGTATTCGCCCGGGTTCGATCTGGGCCGGTCAAAACAGATCAGCGGCAGCGTAACGGCGAGCGGGTTGGGCGGCAAGTGCGACCGCACGTCCGTGGTCTTTTACGCGGCGGGCGTACGCCGCCGTCAACAGCGCCTTCTGGAGGCGCGCACACATGGGTAGGATTGCCGAACCTGCCCGATGTCGAACCATTTAGTCGAAAGGTCTCTGATGGCGGAACAGGCGAAATCCACGGTGTTTGAAGACAACGACCGGGTTCGTGTGACCGAGTGGCGCTTCGCCCCGGGCACGGAGACTGGAAACCATGTCCACGAGCTGGACTACACGGTCGTGCCGTTGTCCACCGGAACGCTGATAATCGTGGACTCAGACGGCGAGAGCGAGAACAACATCGTGCACGGACGGCCGTACTTCAGGCGGTCCGGGGCCGAGCACAACGTGGTCAATCGCAGCGATCAAGAAATCGCGTTCGTGGAGATAGAGGTGAAATAGGGGACGGGCGAGGCGCGCGCCACGCCCGGCGGATCACGAAGACAGACAACGGAAAACGGGAGACAAAAAGTGCACCACGCCATCAACCATGTACACATCCGCTCGAACGACCCGAACGCGTCCGCCGCCTGGTACACCGAGCACTTCGGGGCGAAGCTCCTGTCGTCCCGGGAAGTGATGCCCGGGACCATCACCATCACGATGGACACCGGCAGTCCCGTGCGGCTCAACATCTCGTCTCAGCGCGAGGGCGAATCTCAAGAGCGCGCCGTCGCCGATATCAACCGCCTGGGCCTTGAGCACTACGGTTTCGACACCGACGACATCGAGGCCGATATCGCTCACTTCGAGGGGGCCGGGGTCCGCGTGGTGATGCCGATTACCGAAGTCGGGAGCGGCACGAAGATCGCCTACATAGAAGGCCCGGACGACGTGGTGATAGAGCTGGTGCAGCGGGGAAGCTAACCCTGCTAACGCCCGAATTCGATCGCCCTAACCAAACGTAATCACCATCTTGCCGCTGGTCTGCTTGTCGAAATACTCGTAGGCCTCGACGGTGTCCTCAATGTTCACCCGTCGCTCGATCAACGACGCCATCGGGATGTTGTGGTCGGCGATGAAGTTTGCGCAATCCTCCATGCCGAACTTGCTCACGGTCCACGAACCGTAGAGCGTCAGGTGGCGGTGGATGATGTCCGGTGTGGCGTCGTAGGTCGCCTCACCGCGCTCCCCGACGAGCGCCGTCCGTCCGAAGACGCGGCAGGCCTGCGCGGCCTGTTGCCGCGTCGGACCGGCGCCCACGGCCTCGAGCGAAGCGTCCGCTCCTTCCCCGTGCGTGAGGTCGCGAATCGCTTCCACCGAGTCCACGTTGGAGGCGTTTATCGTCTCCCACGCTCCCGCCTTCTTGGCAAGCTCCAACCGCTCATCCGAGAGATCGACTGCGATGACGCGGGCGCCCATCTCGGCGGCCAGCATCGTGCCGGCGACACCGACCGGTCCCTGGCCGAAGATCGCGACGATGTCACGGCCGGAGACCTGCAACTTCTCAAGCGCCAGCCATGCGGTGCTGGTCCCGCAGGCGATCATCGAGCCGACGTCGTAATCGATAGCGTCCGGCATCGGCACGAGCGTCGATTCGTGGCAGACCATGTACTCGCCATGCCCGCCGTGGGCCGAGCCGCCGTAGTACTTCGTCCACGGCCCCTTGTTCGAGCAGAGCTGCTGGTAACCCTCCCGGCAGAAGCGGCAGTTCCCGCAGCCCACGTAGTGGTGGATCATCGCCCGGTCGCCGATCCGCGCCTTCGTGACGCCGGGGCCGAGAGCGGCTACCTCGCCGCAGGGCTCATGTCCGGGCCGGTTCTCCGTGTTGACGTCCGCCGCGGGCGCCCGGTAGGTGTGCAGGTCGCTCCCGCACATTCCCGATGCCCGCGTCCTGATCAGGACCTCGTTCGGACCGGGCTCCACGTCAGGAAAGTCGGTCACCTCTAACTTGCGATCGCCGAGGAAGCGGGCGCCTCTCATGGGGGACTCCCTTGCATTCGGGGGCTTAGGATGATCGTCTGCGCCGAGCCGGCGGGCCTGAAACGACCTGGGGAAACGACGAGGGACAGCGAGCGGGAGTATACGCCCGGCAGGGCTCTATTCTGGGCCTGAGAGATTTGGGGCATGACACACCGATGGCCAACGCACAGAAGACCCCCGATATGATTTGCGCTGCGATCGGGACTATTGGGACGATTCCGGCATGGAGGACCAGTTGACCGAACAGCTTTACAACACGGACGCGTACCTGCGCGAGTGCGAGGCCACCGTCACCGGCGTTACCGAGGGCGGCGTGGTCCTCGCCCGCACCGTGTTCTACC
>JACZRO010000162.1 GCA_022574675.1 Chloroflexota bacterium | reverse complement strand
AGACACCGTCACAGTCGAAACGCCGGCCGGTTCCAAGCAATACGAGATCGTCAAGGCGAGCTAACCGGGTCTCGCCGGCCGCCCTTCCGGGACGCTGGCGCAACAATTGCCCAACAACTGGAGAAGAAGATAGACACCCTGGGCGACCGCCCGGCTGCCACGCGAGCGCCTTCCCGCGAACGTTCAAGGATTGTCCCCGCCCCCTCCGCATTGGCTGACGCCCGCCTCAACTCCATCTTCCCGCGCCCGGGACACGAACGGTAACAATGCTGTCGGATCAGGTCTGGGTCTGGGTCTCGTTCAACGCCCTGCTCGTCATCCTTCTGTTCCTGGACCTCATCGTCCTCGGCAGGGCGCGCACCGTCACGATGCGCGAGGCGGTGCTCGGCACCATCTTCTGGACCGCCGTCGCGTTCGCCGTAAACGCCGCCATTTTCGTTTTCGGCACGAGGGGCGAGGGCACGGACTTCCTCACCGCCTACATCGTCGAACGTGCGCTCAGCATCGACAACCTGTTCGTCTTCCTGATCATCTTTTCGTACTTCGGCGTGCCGAAGCAGTACCAGATGCGAGCCCTGTTATGGGGCATCGTCGGCGCCCTGGTCGCGCGGGCCATTTTCATCACGGCGGGTGTCGCCGTCATCAACGCGTTCGAGCCGGTCGTGTTCGTGCTCGGCGCGTTTCTGGTTTACACGGCGTACAAGCTGGCCACTTCCGGGAACACGGAGGTGGATCCGGGACGAAATATAGCGCTCAGGCTGGCCAGGCGGTTCTTCAGGATCTCCGACGATTACGACGGTCAGAAATTGCTGACGCGCGTCAGCGGCGGGGCGCTGGCCGCGACTCCGATGCTGCTGGTCATCATCGTGCTCGCCACAACGGACGTCGTGTTCGCCGTCGACTCGATCCCGTCCGTGCTGGCGATCACCACCGACGGTTTCATCGTCTGGAGCTCGAACGCTATGGCGGTACTGGGCATGCGCCCGCTATTTTTCGTAATCGCCGGCGCCATCGCCCATTTCCGGTACCTCCAGTACGGTCTCGCGGCCGTCCTGGGGTTTGTGGGCTTCAAGATGCTGTCATCAGGGTTCTTCCACATTTCGACGGAAATCTCGCTCGCCGTGATTCTGGCTTCCCTCGGCGTTAGCATGCTCGCATCCAGGGTATTGCCGGGAGGAGAGCCGGGCGAAACTGACGACTCGGATTCGGACACCGACGCGATGTCGTCTGGTCCATCCGAGCCCGGCGCCCCGAAAGAGGCGCGAAACTAACTGCGATTACCCGCCGAGGCGCGCGCCGGACGAGGCATCCCGGTATGTGAGCGGCCGGCCATGACAACGGCCAAGATCGAACCCGGGAGGAATCCGAACGCGATGACGACCAGCGCCCGAACCGATCTCGCCGCGGAGCTCCGGTCCGCGGTCCGTGGCGAGGTCCGGTTCGACAGCTACTCGCGTGCCCTCTACAGCCAGGACGCCAGCATCTACTCGATGGAGCCGGCCGGGGTGGTACTGCCGAAGTCCGTTGAGGACGTGCAGGCCGTGATCGAGATCTGTAACCGGAACGGCGTCAAGGTGTTGAGCCGCGGCGGCGGTACGGGCCTGTCCGGCCAGACGGTACAAGAAGGTGCGGTCGTCATCGACTACACCAAGTACATGCACGACGTGATCGAGGTGAACCCCGAGGAACGCTGGGTCCGCGCCCAGACCGGGATCACGCTCACGGAGCTCAACAGGCAGATTCGCTCGCACGGCCTGATGTTCACGCCAGACCCGAGCACGGCGAGTCGCGCGACCGTCGGCGGCGCGATGGGCAACAACTCATGCGGCGCGCACTCGATCATCTACGGAAAGACCGTCGACCACGTGCTGGCGCAGGATGTGGTGCTCTCCGACGGCAGTCTCGCCAGTTTTGAGAGCGTGTCCGGCGCAGGACTGGAGGCGAAGTTACGGACCGGCGGCCTTGAGGGCGAGATCTACCGCGCCGTGCGCGACGTGGCGGCACGCGCCGCGCCGCTGGTTGAAGAGCGCTTCCCGAAGGTCCTACGGCGCGTCGGCGGCTACAACCTGGACCGGGTGAACGACCCGGACGCGGTCAACCTGGCGCAGCTGATGGTCGGCTCCGAGGGCACGCTGGCCGCCGTCACTTCCGCACGTCTGAACCTGGTTCCGATACCCGAGTACTCGGGACTCGCCATCCTGCACTTCGCCGGCCTCGACGAGGCGATGGAGGCCACGGTCGCGACGCTGGAACACGACCCGTCGGCGGTTGAGCACATCGGCGCCATCATCATCACCCAGGCGCGACGGCACATTAGCTTCTCACGCGATCTTGAATTCCTGCAGGGCGATCCCACGGACATCCTGGTCGTCGAGTTCAACGGGGAGTCGGAGGCGGAGATCGCCGGCAAGCTGGACAGGCTTGAACAGGACATGGCGCGGAAGGAGCTCGGGTTCGCAATCACCCGCCTGCAGTCGCCCGCCGACCAGGCGAAGGTGTGGTCGATGCGCGAGAACGGCCTCGGGCTCATGAACAACATCGAGGGCAGCGCCAAGCCGCTCCCGTTCGTGGAGGACACCGCCGTCGACCCGGCGAGGCTGCCCGAGTATGTGCGGCGGTTCCAGCAGATCATCCGGAACTCCGGGACCGAGGCCGGTTACTACGGCCACGCCTCGGTCGGGTGCATGCACATCCGGCCCCTTATCGACATCAAGACGCGCGAGGGCATGGACCGGCTCTACAAGATCGCCGACGAGGTGACCGATCTGGTGAAGGAGTTCGGCGGCTCGATGACCGGCGAGCACGGGGACGGGATCGTACGCGGGTTCTGGTCCGAGAAGATGTTTGGCCCGGAGCTGGTGGAGAACTTCCGCGAGGTCAAGCGTGCGTTCGACCCGAACGGGATCATGAATCCCGGCAAGGTGTTCGACACGCCCCACCTGCTGGAAAACCTCCGGTTTGGCGACGAGTACGACACACACGAGATCGAAACGCGCCTGGACTTCAGTCGTGAGGGCGGGTTCGCCGGCGCGATCGAGATGTGCAACGGGGTCGGCGCCTGCCGCAAGCTCAACATGGGGGCCATGTGCCCCTCTTACATGGCCACCCGCGAGGAGGAACACACGACGCGCGGCCGGGCGAACGTGCTGCGCGCCGCGATCTCCGGCAAGTTCCCGATCGATCAGCTCACCTCCCGCCGGACGTTCGAGGTCCTGGACCTGTGCCTTGAGTGCAAGTCGTGCAAGGCGGAATGCCCGTCCAATGTGGACATGGCCAAGATCAAGTACGAGTTCCTGTACCAGTACTACAAGACGCACCGCGTCCCGCTGCGTTCAAAGCTGATCGCCAACATCCACAAGATCAGCGCTCAGACGGCGCCCATAGCGGCCGTAGCCAACGCCGTGAACGGCAGCGCGCCGGTGCGCTGGTTGCTCGACAAAGTCGTCGGACTTTCGTCCGACCGGCCTGCCCCGAAGGTCGTTCGGAAAACGTTCCAGAAGTGGTTCTTCGGACGGCCGGCACGCACGGGGAAGGCGCCGCGCGGCCAGATCGTGCTGTTCCACGATACGTTCATGAACTTCAACTACCCGACCATTGGGATCGCCGCGACCGACCTGCTGGAGGCGCTCGGCTACGAGGTGATCGTGCTCAAGGACCGGAAGTGCTGCGGGCGTCCGATGATATCGAAGGGGTTTCTGGACATGGCCGGCGCCAACGCCCGGCACAACGTCGATCTGCTGTACGAATATGTCCAGCGGGGGGTCAAGATCGCCGGGTGCGAGTCGTCCTGCGTCATGACGATCAAGGACGAGTACCCGGACTTGCTCGGCGGCGAGGAGAAAGCGCGGGCGGTGGCGGATAACACGGTGATGCTCGAGGAAGTGATCGCCGAACGAGCCGATCCGATCGTCGAAACCATCGCCTTCTGCCGCCGCGTCGTCACGTTCGGTGTTTATGACGTGATGGGTGACGACGAGTTCGTCGCCGGTCGTTCGTTTCCGACCATCGCCTATTCCGAGATTCGCAACCTTCGATCGGAAGTGGTATCCGATGGGACGTATCGGACGGTGTTTGCGACGAGACTCGAAGTCTTGACCGCCGACGGGAAGACGGTCTGGAAACACGAAGAGCCGGAAGTCATTGACCGGTGCCAACGTCGCCGGCATGATTTCTTCATCGCGCAGCGCGTTACGATTCCGGGCACGCTATCGGCCGGCGAATATGTGTTGAAAATGATGGTTGAAGACAAGCTATCCGGTAGGGTAAGCGAAGCAGCACACACTTTTCGTGTCTCAGCACCGGACATGCGGACCGCTGGACGGTAGTATCATCCCCAGCCGTTCTTGCCCCCATCACATTCACGCCAAAGAGGCGCCCAGGTCGATAGAGTCAACGATGCCAGGAACCAGCCACCGAAAAGAAAGCTCAGACAAGTGCGGGCGCCCATGAAGGACCGCCCGACGAACAAGCTGTCTGGACCGCCCTGAAGGAAGTATTCGACCCGGAAATACCCGTCAACATTGTGGACCTCGGCCTCGTTTATTCGGTCGAAACCAAAGAGGCCGAGGAAGGTGGATACCGGATCGAAGTAGCAATGACCCTGACAGCCCCCGGTTGCGGCATGGGGCCGGTGATCGCCCAGGATGCCGAAGGCAAAATTACTCAAGTTCCCGGCGTCAGCCAAGCCACGGTAGAACTCGTCTGGGACCCCCCCTGGCACCAGGAAATGATCTCCGAAGAAGGCAAAATGCAACTCGGCATGGTTTAACTTTTATGGCTCCTGCCGTTTAATCTCCAGCCACCATGGTCAGGCAATTCACGCTCGAGTATTGGAAGGACGATAACTGGTATGTCGGCCGTCTAAAGGAAATTCCCGGTGTCTTTAGCCAAGGTAAGACCCTGGCTGAACTCGAAACAAATATCAGCGACGCCTAGCAACTTGTCATCGAGGATGAAAAGCCTCTTTATACTTGACGCCAATGTTACATATAACCGCAGATTACGCAGATAGACGCAGATAAAGAAAGTGCCTTTCAAACGCTATTAAAAAACATCTGTGTATATCTGCGTAATCTGTGGTTAAAGGATTAGCTATCCAGGCGCTCGGCTATCCAGACCTTGATGACGGATTGTCGGGGAACTCCCAACCTTTTGGCTTCAGTATCGAGCGCATCGACCATCCAGGCCGGGAAATCCACGTTCACGCGCCGGTTTTCCAGACCGGGCTGGCGGAGGCTGGAAAGATCAAGATGTTCAGTAATATCCTCACCGCGGTCGAACTTGGCATCCAGTTCCTCCGTGGTGATTTTAGCTTTCAGTTTGCGCGCTTTCATAGAGGTTGATTTCCTTCTTCCGCGCGCGGCGGACCGAGATGATACGGATGTTTTCATGGCGGTAAGTAATTCTTTTTGCCCGATCGAATTCAAATCTTATGGACATTTAATATACCGAATATATATTGTTTTAGCATAAAATCAACATCAAATTGATATATTTATGTACAAAAAGCATTCTCGGTGTCCTCAGTGTCTCTGTGGTGAACTTGACTATGGAAATTTTATTAGGGACAGGCTATCTAATGTCGATGGTCCTTAGTTTTTGATCTGTGGTCGTTAGTCGTTGACTGGCGGAAAATGGTTCCGCGGGAGAGGGGATACTTTTTTCTTGGAGTTAGGGAGAGATTTCTAGTAGAAGCACCGTTCATCTAAAAGATGGACAGTTTATGAAAAAAATTATGGAAAAGCGAAAAAAGGGTGATTCCACCGCAGGCGTCAGCCGTATCTTGCAG
>JACZRO010000161.1 GCA_022574675.1 Chloroflexota bacterium | reverse complement strand
TACAAGGCCAAAACGGCCCCTCCTAATATAGGAGGGGGTTAGGGGGTGGTTACCCGGGGGGCGCGGAATAAGCGGCCCTTCGAGAGCCTCAGGACGCTATCAGCAGTCAGCGCGCGGGCGTGGGGCTTGCCCCACCTGGGGGCGTATTGCCAAGCGCCGTGCAGTGTGGGAACGGCGCACACAGATTCTGCCGCTCAGTGGAGAGGCGCCTCAGCCCGCCTTCGCGTGCTTCCTCTGGCCCTGCTCCCGGCCGCGCTGAAGCTGGCCGAGTGTCACCTTGCGCAGGCGAACGACGTTCGGCGTCACTTCCAGGCACTCGTCCGCCATGATGAACTCGAGCGCCTCCTCCAGCGTCAGCGTTCGGTGTGCCGCCAGGTGCTCCGTGGCGTCCGCTGAAGCCGCCCGCATGTTGGTCTGTTTCTTGGGCCGCGTCGGGTTCACGTCCATGTCCTGGGAGCGCGGGTTCTCGCCGACGATCATGCCCTCGTACACCTGCGTCCCGGGCGCGACGAATAGCTGGCCCCGGTCCTGCAGGCTCTGCAACGCGTAACCGGTGGTCTGTCCGCTGCGGTCCGCCACAAGGCTTCCCGTGTGCCGCGTTCGCAGTTCGCCGTGCCACGGCTCGTAGCCCTCGAACACGTGATTCGCTATCCCGGTGCCGCGGGTTTCGATCAGGAATTCGTTGTGGAATCCGATCAGCCCCCGCGCCGGGACCACATACTCCATGCGCACCCGGCCGTGGCCGTGGTTGACCATTTGAATCATCCGGGCCTTGCGCGACGCCATAAGTTGCGGGATCGCGCCCATGTGCGCCTCGGGTACGTCGATCGACAGCCGTTCCATCGGTTCGTGTAGTTTGCCATCGATCGTCTTCGTCACGACTTCCGGCTTGCCGACCGATAGTTCAAATCCCTCGCGGCGCATCGTCTCGATGAGGATCGCGAGTTGCAGCTCTCCCCTGCCCTGTACGATCCAGGTATCGGACCGATCGGACTCCAGCACCCTGATCGAAACGTTGCCGATCGTCTCCTGGTTCAGCCGATTTTCCAGTAGCCTTCCCGTGAGCTTGTCACCGTCCCGGCCAGAAAGCGGCGACGTGTTGATACCGATCGTCATCGACAGGCTCGGCTCGTCAACGTTGATGATTGGAAGCGGGCGCGGGTCGTCCAGGTCCGCCAGTGTCTCGCCGATCGTCACGTCCGGTAGTCCGGCGATGGCGATGATTTCGCCCGGGCCGGCTTCGTCGGCGTCGACCCGGTCAAGGGCCTCCGTTACATACAGCTCTGTGATCTTGACGCGCTCGATGCTCCCATCGATTCGGCAGTGCGCGACCTGCTGGCCGCGACGGATCGTCCCCTGGCGGACCCGGCACAACGCCAGCCGCCCAACGTACAGCGAAGCGTCCAGGTTGGTCACAAGCGCCTGCAGGGGATGACCTTCCTCGAATTCCGGCGCCGGGATGTGGGACATAATCGCGCCGAACAGCGGGTCCAGGTCGATCCCCGGCATCTCGGTATCGAGCGTCGCCGTGCCTGTCCGGGCGTTCGTGTAGACGATCGGGAAGTCGATCTGGTCGTCCGTCGCATCGAGGTCCAGGAATAGTTCGTAGACCTCGTCCACGACCTCCTTGATCCTGGCGTCGGGCCGGTCGATCTTGTTAATCACCAGGATCACCGTGAGGCGCGCTTCCAGCGACTTCCTGAGGACGAATCGCGTCTGCGGTAGCGGTCCTTCGCTGGCGTCTACCAGGAGCAGGACACCGTCCACCATCGTTAGCCCGCGTTCCACCTCGCCCCCGAAGTCGGCGTGCCCGGGCGTGTCGATGATGTTTATCTTCGTGTCGCCCCACCACACGGCCGCGTTCTTGGCCAGGATGGTGATGCCCTTTTCTCGCTCCAGGTCGGTGGAGTCCATCACACGATCCACAATCAGTTCGTGCTCGCGGAAGGAACCGGACTGCTTGAGCATCGCGTCGATAAGCGTCGTCTTGCCGTGATCGACGTGGGCGATGATCGCCACGTTGCGGCGATCTGAACGGGTCAGGGTTGGCATTGTTCCTCTGTTACGTCTCTGTTGCGATCGGGGCCGGGGTTGCGACCGGGACCGGCACGCGCCTCAGGTTACGCGAAACGGCCCGGAATCAGCGGTCGAACCCGCGTTCCGGACCGTGTGTTGCTTGCTCAGGCCAGGCGCTCGATATTGCGTGGCGTGTGGGCCCGACGAAATTCGTCGCTATCAGGGTACCACCGCAGCGATGCCGTCGGCATCCGGGAAAAACCGCAATTGCCGGCGCTTTCCGGCAACCTGCGAACGCGGTCCGAGGCCTACCCCTGCGCTTTCCTCCACTCCTCGTACTCTGCCCGGGCATCCTCCCGAAGCGGGTAGTACTTCCGCAGGTCCCCACCCTCCAGCAGCCGGATACGTGTGAATTCTTCCCACTCGACGTGACCCGACGCCTTTTCCAGTAGCTGCGGCGCCAGGGCGATCGGCACGTTCACCGCGCCATCGTCATCGGCGATGATGATGTCGCCCGGCATTACGAGCGTTCCGCCGCAGGCGATCGGCTCGTTGACGGCAAAGGGCATGATGCCCGCCTGCGTGTGATGGTTGGGGGAGACGCCGCGCAGCCACATGCCGAGATCCAGCTTCGATGCTTCCTCAACGTCGCGTATGACTCCGTCTATCACGATGCCTGCGCCGCCACGCCCCTTGAAATAGGTCAGCATCATCGAGCCAAAGACGCCGCTCGACATGTCTCCCCGGGCGTCCACGACCACCACGTCACCCGGCTGCGTGTGGTAAAGCGCATGGCGGTGCAGTTGCTTCTCCGGGTCCCGGTACTCTTCCAGCGGGTACAGGTCCTCGCGCATCGGCATGTACTGCAGGGTGATCGCCGGGCCGCAGATCGACTTCCCGGTCGAATACGGGAGCGGGCCCAGGATCTGGGCGTTTCGTACCCCGAGACGGGCAAGCTCGCCCGTCGCGGTCGCGCTGCCTATGTTTGACAGACCTTCAACAAGCGCTTTTGGCGGCCGCGAGATGTCTTTTGTCTGGACCATGTTTCTCCTTGTGATTCTCGGCCCCGTAGAACCGTTCAACTTCCCACAATCACCAGGCTCGCAAAATCAGGAACGCCCACGTTACCGCGGGTCGGCCGGTCCACATAAGCGATTCCGGGCGGCCATTGGTTCTTCCGGGAGCGGGGCGGCATCGGCTCAAATCGCCGTGGCTTCCGAGCGCTCTTCCACCGGTTCGTCTTCAACGATCGGGCGTCCGCCGCGACGCAGTTCCGGAGAGACGGCGATGATGATGACCACGATCACAAGCCCGGTGGCGGCGGGAATCAGTACCCCCAGGTGCGGCGTGAACGCAGAGGCCAGCGCCCCGGACATCAGGCCGCCGAGCGCGCCGGCCCCCCACGTCACCTGTTGCAACCCGAGCACTCTCGCCCGCGCTTCCGGCGGAGTCTCCCGGAGCAACAAGATGGAGGTCATCACGAAGAATACCTGGCCCAGGCCCCCGATCAGGGCCAGGAGTACGAGCGTCGCCGGCAACCACGACGACGCGCCAAGCGGGATGCCGACGGCGAATGCGGCGACGACACCGGCCGCCAGCAGTCGTCCGGGCCTGACGACTTTCGCGGCGAGCGCGGCCATGATCCCGGCGCCGATCAGCTCGCCGACCGGCATCGTGCCGTTGAGCACGCCCAGCAATCCCGATCCACCTTCGAACACTTCCTTGGCGAACACGGGCACGAGCGTCAGGTAGTTGAAAGCCAGCATCTCTGCGGTCAGGGATATCGCAGTGACGCTGAGCAGCATCCGGCTGCGACGTATGTATCCCAGGCCTTCAACCAGTTCGCGCAGGAGCGATGTCGGCCGAGAAGAACCACTCTCCGTTGCGTCAGGCCTTGAGCGCGCCGGGCCGCCCGGTACCAGGAAGACACCGATCACTGAGATGCCGGCCAGTCCGAGGAAGATCGCCCCCGGCTCAACCACCACGAGCAAAATCCCCGTGATCACCGGCCCGGCGATGAACATCGTCGTCAACGCGAACTCGTCCAGGGCCAGCGCGTTCGCTAACTTGCCCTGCGGCACGATGTCCGCCATGAAGGCCCGTCGTGACGGTATCGTGATGCCGGAGGTCACCGAGCGGATCGTGTTGATCACGAATAGTGGCGCCAGCTCGTGCGGCAGCAGGAACAACGACGCGGCCATCACAATCGACAGAGTCAGACGCGCCGAAATGCCGAGCCGTATCAAGCGCGCCCGCCCGTACCGGTCCGCCAGCACGCCCCCGATCGGGCCGGCGAACATCTGCGGAGCCAGGAACGTCACCAACACGAGGGAGACGAGCAGGGGCGACCCGGACTCCTCGACGACCACCCAGCCGAGCGTCGTCAGGGTGGCGCCCACGCTCAAGCCGCCGATCATCGTGACGAACCAGAGGCGACGGAACACCGGATTGCGAAGGGCGTCTATCGCCGCTATCGGACGCATGCCGCGAGTATAGGGTCGGTGTCTCGTCGGACCGGGCGGAGAATCGCGTCCAGCGACAGCTGTTGCCGTCTCACGCAATCGCTGCGTTTGGGTTAGCTATGTGGCGGGAGCGTGAGGGAGTCGAACCCCCCGAAGACATCGCCCGAGGACATCAAGGCCTCCCCCCATCGGGTTTGAAGTTCTACGGTTCGTGTGCTGACCGGTACTGGCCGGTGGTGGCGAGTGCCGTTCTGTTCGTGCCCGAGGTCCATCGCGTACCGCCGGGTACCGGCCGGTGGTGATAAGTCCGGTAGCAAAAGCGGTAGCAAACACACCGCCTGATCAGTCGGTGGTCGCGCTTTCCAGTGGTCTCAAAAACCGTTGGGCATAACGCCCGTGCGGGTTCGACTCCCACCCTCGGCACCAAAGCTAACTCAAACGTACAGCCGGATCCTATTCGGCCGCCCTACACAAAAAAGCCGCCCCGGTGATCTCAGTCACCGGGGCGGCTTGGTTCCCCGAGGTTATCGGGCGTTAACAGCTAGTAGCTGCTGGACTGCCGCTGCTGCGAGAAGCACGAGTTGCAGTAGACCGGTCGGTCACCGCGGGGTTCAAAAGGCACCTGGGCCTCTTGTCCGCACTGTGCGCAGGTCGTGGTGAACATCGGTCGGTCGGACCGGAATCCGCCGCCACCGCCGCCACCGCCGCCACTCTGAGAGCGTCGTGCGGCCCTGCAGGACGTACAACGCTTCGGGTCGGTGTAACCGCGCTCAGAATGATACTGCTGGTCGTCCGCGCTAAACACGAACTCTTGTCCGCACTCCACGCACGCTATGTTTCGATCTTGGAACACTTGAATCGTTCTCCATGGTCTTGTTTTGACATCTCGGACTGGTCGTCACGGGTCCGAGCAATGCCGGTTAACCATGGGACGAGCTTCTACATGCCACTTGGAACAATAGTACGCCTATATGACAGCCAACCCTGATCGTCACCCCGAAATCTAGCCCGCCTCCGGTGCGAGTCGTTCAGCGCGATTCGACCCCCGAGAGGGAGCGATCGGAGCGACCAGAGCAAGCTGTGGTCGCCCGGAACAAGGATCGAAGCGCAGGTGAGGGTGTCTATCGCCGCTATTGGACGCATTCCGCGAGTATAGGGTCGGTTTCTCGTCGCACCGGGCGGAGAATCGCGTCCAGCGACGGCTGTCGCCGTCTCACGCAATCGTTGCGCTTGGATTAGCTATGTGGCGGGAGCGTGAGGGAGTCGAACCCCCCGAAGACATCGCCCGAGGACATCAAGGCCTCCCCCCATCGGGTTTGAAGTCCTACGTATCACGTCCCCAAACGTGACACGTTTTACCGCCTAATGCCGTTTTGTTCG
>JACZRO010000023.1 GCA_022574675.1 Chloroflexota bacterium | reverse complement strand
TGACCTCGTATCGCAGCGCTCGCTCGAACACCGTCGACAACCTGTTCACGGCCGCGGCCGGCGCATCATCCACCACCCCGTCCACGAAACGAACGAATGGGCCGAGTGATTTTTCCGTGTGGAGCACGATCCATTCCCGGTAAAACTCGTTGGCGGGCTCGGCGCCGGAATCGGCGAGCCTCTGGCCCCAGTCCATATACACGCCCTCGGTGACGGCGAAGGCAGCGCAGACCTCCTCGAAACCGCCCTCGTACGCGGTCCGAACGAGGAAGTCGCCGAAGGCCGCGGTCGTCGGCAGCGGCGTCGCCGCCTGCCACTCGTTTTGTGCAATACCGAGCGACTCGAACGCCCTCAAAAACAGGGCGTCTTCGGCCCCCATCAAGGCCGACTGGAACTCCGCCATCGGACGGGCGGCGGCGATGTCCGGCGCCTTCGCTTCGGCGATTCCAAGAACCTTCGACAGGTCGTTCACGAAGACGTAATCCTGGATCAAGTAGCGGCGGAATTTCTCGATCGGCAGCGACCCGTCGCCGAGCTCTTCGATGAACCGGTGGTGCGTCGCCGCTTCCCACAGGCCGGCGTGCGCCGTTTTCAACTCGGCAAGATTGGTCAACCGGTCATCTCCCGATGACTTCGTGTGAGGGGGCGCTCGATTCTACAGGCGGCCTGACTCGGTCCTCGCCGGTCCGGCATGCCGCCGCGTATTGCGGTGCAGCCCCTCGGCCACGATAATCCCGGGCGGCCCCAATTTCGCCCGAAACTCACGTGACACAGGTGACGGAGGTCCAATTGTCCGGGGAATGGACGTTCCAAGACGCTCTGCCGGTGATCGGCTCCATAACTGAAGGCAACGCCTGGGACGGCAGCCGCCTGCTGTTCACCAACATCGCCATGAACCGTTTGCTGGCGTACGACCCGGACACCGGGACCGTCGTGACGGAACGTTCCGGCACCAACGCCGCCAACGGCCTCAACTTCGACCGGGAAGGCCGGCTCTTCGCCTGCGAGGGAGCGGGCAGGCGCATCGCACGGTACGAGGACGGCCAGCCGGGGATTACCGTCGTCGACCGGTTGAACGGCAAGCGACTCAACGGGCCAAACGATCTCGCCATCGATCCTCACGGGCGGATCTACTTCTCGGACCGGATCAACGACGTGTCGCCGGAGATGGGAATCGAGTTCTCGGCGATCATCTCCGCCGATCCACAGCCCGACGGCAGCTACGTGGCGGTACAGCGCACCTTCGACTCCACGATGCCGAACGGACTCCTGTTCTCCGTCGACTACCGGACGCTCTATGTCGCCGAGAGCGACTATGGCGCAGGTCGATTCCGGCAACTGCGCGGTTACCCGGTGAACAGCGATGGCTCTCTCGGGGATTACGAACTTCTGCACGACTTCGGGCCGCACCGCGGCATCGACGGTATGACCCTGTCCTCGGACGGACTGATCGTCGCCTGCACCGGCTGGGAGGTGTCCGGCCCGGGCGGGATGATCACCGTCTTCGAGCCGAACGGCCGCATCGTGGCTACGCACCCGACGCCCTGCCAGCGCCCGACCAACTGCACCTTCGTCGGCGAAGACCTGTACGTCACGAGCATCGAGGGACACCTGCTCGTGGCGCGGGACACCGGCATGACCGGCCACCTGCTCTACCCGTAAGGATTCACCGATGCCCAGGCCCGTGGATGATTGGACGTACGAAACCATCGCCGAGCGCGACTCCCTCACGGAGGGCCCGGTGTGGGACGGCAGCGGTCTCCTGTACTCCCACTGCGCCGCAGACCTCACGATGAGGTGGGACCCGGAGACCGGCGAGAGCTCGGTTTGGCGTGAGGATACCGGCGGCGGGAACGGGATGGCGCTCGACCGTGACGGACGCCTGTTCGTCTGCGAGGGAAAGAACCGCCGAATCACCGAGTACGTCGCGGGCGAGCCAACACGCACCATAGTGGACAACTGGCAGGGAGTTCCGTTCAACGAGCCCAACGACCTGGCCCTCGATTTACGCGGCCGCATCTGGTTCACAGACCCGAATTACGGTGGCCGGCCTTTGAGCATCCCGTCCGAACAGGTCTATCGCGCCGACCCTCAGCCGGACGGAGGTTACACAGCCGCTCGCATGACCGAAGACTTGCGGCGGCCGAACGGGATACTGATCTCGTCGAATCAGGACCGGCTGTTCGTCGCCGACTCGCCGAGCGGCGAAAAAGTTCATCCTCGCCTGGTTACGTACGCGATTCACGACGACGGCTCGCTCGGCGAGCAGATCGTGCTGCACGATTTCGGCTGGGGGCGCGGCATCGACGGGATGTGCTGGGACGCTGACGGCAACATCGTCGCCACGGCCGGCAGCCACCGGTACGGGCCAGGACCGATGATCTACGTGTTCGCCACGAACGGCCGCGTGCTGGAGACGCACCCGACGCCGTCCGACATGCCCACAAACTGCCTGTTCGGCGGCCCCGGGTACGACGAACTGTTCATCACGTATGGCACCGGGCAGGTTCACAGGGTTCGTGACTCGGGATTGCGGGGCCGCCCAACGCCCTGAACGCGGACGGGGACGCGGACGGCCCGCATCTCCTAGTTATCTACGAACTCGTTGGTAAAGGCCGCCGCCGCGTCCAGGTCTGTCGAGACCAGGCCCTGGTCCTTCATCCAGGCGGTGAACGCTTCCCAGCGCTCCGCCTCCTGCCACCCGAATTCCGGTGCGCCCTCGGTCCACATCGGTATCACCCGTTCGATTCCCTCACGCTCAAGGTCTTCCACGACCGTGTCCGGGTTGTGCTTGATCAGTGTCGTTATAGATCCCTGGGGGTCCGCGATAGCGGCTTCGTGGCCCCGCTGGAGCGCGTTGACAAAGCTCTGGACCACTTCAGGCCGGTTGGCGATTGTGTCCTCGCTCACGGCGATAATCAGCTCGTAGAAATCGGGGACTCCCCACTCTTCCATCCGCAGCACCGTGACGTCGAAACCCTCTTGCTCGAGCAGGATGGATTCGTGCGTCCAGTAAGCGCCGACGATCGCATCGACGGCGCCGGATGCCAGGGCGGTCGTAAGGTCAAATCCGACGTTGACCATTTGGACGTCGTCCAGCGTGAGTCCGTCTACCGCAAGCATGGCCGCGAGAAGCCCCTCATCGGTCACGATACCGGGGAATCCGACCTTCTTGCCCTTGAGATCGCCGGGACGTGTGATCCCGGATTTCTCGAGCGCCATCACCGAGTTCAAGGGGTGCTGCACGATCCCCGTCACAGACACCACCGGCACTCCCTCGGAGCGGGCCTGCAACAGGACGGACTGGTAGCTGACGCCAAAGTCGTCCTGCCCGGCGGCGATCGTCGAAAGGACAACAGACGGATCGCCCGGGACGTAGATGTTGACGTCCAGCCCTTCGTCCACAAAGAAGCCGCGTTCCACGGCCTCGTAAATCCCGGCGTGGTTCGAGTTCGGGAACCAGTCGAGGGCGAACGAGACTTTAATGAGCTCCGGGGGCGTCGCCGTGTTGACGTCGTCCTCGTCGCTCCCGCAGGCCAGCGCTAACACCGCGACCAGTGAGAGCGCACCGATAAGCCATATTTTCCGCATGAGCCGATTTTCTCCATTCATGGCAATTTCGTTATCCAAAAAGCCTTGCCGGGGTTCCCGTCCAGGTAATCGTGCGTTGTCCTCAGTCCCCGTCTCCGTGCGGGTAGTGCCGTAAGGCCCAGCGCTCTAAAACCACGACCGTCACGAACAACATGATCGCCATCGCCGAAAGCACGAATATCGAAGCGAAGACGAGTTCCGTCTTGAAAAGAGGACGCACCACCTGCATGAGCCAGCCAAGGCCGGCCTGCCCGCCGACCCATTCACCGATCACGGCGCCGATCACGGCGAAAACGGCGCTGATTTTTAGGCCGGAGAAAAAGAAGGGAAGCGCGGCCGGCGCCTGGAGTTTTCTGAAGGTCTGCCAGCGTGTCGCGCCCAGGGTCCGGAACATGTCGATCGAGGCCCGGTCCGCGGATCGAAGTCCGTCGACCAGGTTGACCACGATCGGGAAGAAGGTGATCAACGCCACGATAATGATTTTCGATGTCTTTTCCGGGCCGACCCAAACGAGCAGCAACGGCGCCAGGGCGATGATCGGGATGGTCTGGGAAGCGATAACAAACGGGTATACGGCGCGCTCCAACAGACGCGAGTAGCTGATGGCCACGGCGAGCGCGATGCCCACAACGATCGCGATCGCGTAACCAACCAAGACCTCTTCCCCGGTCACCAGGGCGTTGTCCCAGAGGACGGATCGAGAGCGCCATATCTCGGCGCCGATGGCAGTCGGCCGAGGTAACAGCCAGCGCTGGACGTCGAGAATACGGACCAGCGCCTCCCACAGAGCGAAAAGAGCGGCCGCCAGGGCGAGCGAGGGCATCCACTTGACGACGGAATCGGCGACAGCGACGGCTGCTCTTCGACCCCCGAGCGCTCGCGGCGGGCCGGGCGGAGTGGACCGCGTCGGGGAAGCGATTCCATCACTGGCCGTGATACGTTCGCTCATGCCGCTGCCCTGTCGAGTGCCAGCATGTCGAGCAACCGGCGTTTCAGCATTATGAAACTCTCGTCCGTGACGTCCGTCTCGTGCCGCGGTCGCGGCAGGTTGACCTCTAATTCACCGGCGTTACGGCCGGGCCGTCCGGACAGCACGAGCACGCGGTCGGACAGGATCAAGGCCTCTTCAACGTCGTGCGTCACCAGCAGCACGCCCATCCCGGAACCTTCGAACAGGCCGACCAGCCACCGCTGCAGGTCGCCGCGGGTCATCGCGTCGAGCGCGCCGAACGGTTCATCGAGAAGCAGTAAATCGCGTTCCGGCAGCGTCGTCCGCATAAGCGCCACCCGCTGGCGCATGCCGCCCGAGAGCTGCGCCGGGTAAGCCGCGCCAAAGCCCTCAAGGCCGAACACCGGGAGGGCGTCAAGCGCGCGTGCACGGCTCGCCGAGCGCGGAACGCCCGCCAGTTCAAGCCCGAGTGCGGCGTTGTCCAACACGTCCCGCCACGGCATCAGCAGGTCGCGCTGCTGCATGTAGGCGACGTTTCCCAGGCGGCGTGCCGATAGATCGCCATTCAGCGACACCGTGCCCGTGTCTGCGTCCAGGAGCCCGCTCACTATGTTCAGGAGCGTGCTCTTGCCGCACCCGCTCGGGCCGATAATCGAGACGAACTCGCCGGCGCGCACCGTGAGGGAGACCTCCCTCAAGACTTCAAGCCGATCGCCGTCAGGCGCCGGCAGGTCCAGCGAGGCGCGGTCGATCGCCAGCAGGGGCGGCGTGACGTGGCCGGACGCGTGAGAGGCCGTCAAACGCCGGCCCGCCGAACTACACGGAATACGACAAAGGAAACGCCCGGCGTGTGACGGGCTGCCAATGGGATATTGTCCAGAATCGCCTCCCTCCGCTGGAATTACCCAGATCAGGTTCAGGGGTCGGCAGCATTTCGGACTGCCCTCTCAGCCTGGCTCACCAAGCTCCCCCGGGGGGATTGCGTTTGCCGGAATTGACCTCTGGAAACGAGATCGCAGCCAGCGCCGCAATGTCGCGGAGTGTAGGTTCGGCGTGACGGAGTGTCAAGGAACCCGGGACCAGCCTCCGGTCATCGACGACAGCGGTTTGCAGAGCTTCGCCGGCGTGAATTAGAATCGTCTCGGATTCGCTTCCGTGGACCGCACCCGGGGATACACCGTAATCACGTCCGCCCTTATGGGAGAGACAGGCATTACCGATAAAACGGCGACCGCTCGGATACCGGGCGTCGATTAACGTGGGCAGCGCGCTCGGCAATGCGAACGAGGCGTTCCGGCGCGCCGTGTCGGTCCCGTCTTCGCAGATCGACCTTCTGTCCGCCTCGCTGTTGATCGCAGCGGGTGAATACCCGGACATGGACTTCGTCGCCGAGCGCGGGCGTGTGGCCCTGTTATCAGAACGTGTTCAGGAACGGCTGCCGCGGAGGCACGGCCTTTTCGACGCCATATACGCGCTGAACGATGTCCTGTTCACCGATCTTGGAATTCGCGGCGACCGGAAGCGTTACTACGATCCACGTAACAGCTACATCCCGGACGTACTGGACCGCGGACTCGGAAATCCGATCACGCTGTCGGTCCTCTACATGGAGATCGGCCGTCGCGTGGGATACCGGTTCCAGGGCATAAGTCTCCCGGGCCATTTCATCGTGCGGGCGGGCCACGGCGTCGAATCGATCTACGTCGACCCGTACGACGCCGGTGGACTTCTGAGCCGGCGTGAATGCGTCGGCATCATCCAGACCGCGGTCGGCAAGCCCGGGCGAAGGGCCGCCCCGATGACGGCGGAAGAAGCGGCGCCGTTCATGCGCCCGGCGGGCAAACGAATCATCCTGCGGCGCATGCTCAACAACCTTAAGAAGATCTACCTGGACTCCGGGGATCACGCTCGCGCCCTCCGGGTCACCGAAGGTATACGGATAGTTGAGCCGGCGTCCTGGCACAATCTCGCAGACCTCGCACGCATCCAGATGGAACTCGGGCGGTTCGATGCCGCCGCCGAAACGTTATCGACATATCTGGAACGCGCCCCCCGCGATCACGATCTCGAATCCGCGCGCGCCGCGCTCTCGGAGTTGCAACACCGCGTGGTGATCGAGCGAGACTCAGACGCAGAAACGGGCGCCGCGGGAACGGGCGGTCCGATCGGAGAATCACCGCGTAACCAGTAAAAACCCCGCCGGACATGACCCTGGCTCACCGGCGGAGAGCAACGCAGGTCCGGTTTTCCGGGCGAATGCGGGTGAATCCGGGCACGTGGGCGCGGCCGTATCCCCTTGTGGTGGACACGACGATGGACCGGCTGCAGCGCGCGCTCGGCCCAGGCGCTTGCCCCCGCGGACCAGACCGCTGCACGAGGTGGCCCGCTTGAACTACACCGAATTCACGGACGAGGCGCTGCTCGCCCAGATCGTCGATGCCGACAGACTGGCGCTTGAGTGCCTGTATCAACGTTACAGCACGAGGGTGTTCTCACTCTCTTATCGGATGCTGTCCGACCAGGGAGCCTCCGAAGAGGTGACGCAGGACGTTTTCTTGAACGTGTGGCGACGCGCCGCGAGCTACAAGTCCGGGCGCGGCAAGTTCACCACGTGGTTATTCGGAATCGCACACCATCGGACCATCGACGAACTTCGGAAACGAACACGCGGCAGACGACACAGTATCGAAAACGTCGACGACTTCCTCAACCTGGAGTCGTCCGATATTCAACCGGCCGACGCGGCGGTCGCCAACTCGGAGTATGCGACGGTGCGTAAGGCGCTGCTGGACCTCCCGGAAGCGCAACGCGCCGTCATTGAGATGTCGTATTTCGGTGGATTCACACAGGCGGAAATCTCCGAAAAGTTGGATCAGCCGCTCGGCACAGTAAAGACCCGCATGCGCCTCGGTTTGAAAAAACTCCGCGCGGCGCTAGCCTCGAAACTACGGTCGACCGAACAATGAACGACCCACGCAACCACGACGCTGTTTCCTCCGACCTGGCCGGGTACGCCCTGGACGCGCTGGAAGAAGACGCACGTCGCCTTGTCGAAGAGCACTTAACCGAGTGCGATGATTGCACATCTGAACTCGCACAACTGATGGAGGGCGCGGGCAACCTGGCCTTCGCCGTTCCGTCGGTCACACCGCCCGATTATCTCCTGGACCGGCTCAGGGCCGCTCTCGAGGGCGAGACAGCCCGGATGCCCTCAGAGTCGACGGCGCCCGTGACCGAAGAGGGGATAATCGGCCGGCCCGGAGCGCGTCCGGCTGACGGAGGGCTCGCGCCCGCCCCCGCGGGTCCTGTGCCGATCCTGCCGATCCGGAACCCCTGGTACGCCAGTCCGCGGCTTGCCTGGGCCGTATCTACGGGGATCGCGGCGGCCTTCGTCGGCGTCGTGGCCCTTGCCGCCGTCTTCAACACCCGGCTGAACGACCGGATCGACACGCTATCGGCACAGGTCGCAGCGCAGGATCGTGACGTCGCGACCATGTCGGCATCGGTCAGCGTTATCGAACAGAAGGCCGAGGTTACGCAGACAGATCTCCAGCGGGTTTCCGTGCTGCAGGAAGCCGCCGACACCCTTGAACAGCAGGTTAACGACCTCCGCTGGCTTCAGTACGTCACCTCAACGGGCGACTGGCTTACGCCGTCGTTCTTCTCCGGCGGATTACAACCCCAGGCCCCGCAGGGCATTCTGGTCACTCACTCAAGTGGAGATCGCGCTCTGTTGATGGTGAACGGACTGGCGCCGGCGCCGGAAGGCTCCGTGTACCAGGTCTGGCTCACTTACGAAGGGCGCGAGGTTGCCGGCAAGACCTTCACCGTCGACCGTTACGGATACGCCGTGATCGATCTCGACTTGATCGGGGACGCCACCGAGTACATCGGCGCTTCGGTCACGGTGGAACCGACAGGCGGCTCCGACACCCCGTCCGATTACGTCGTCCTGATCGGCACGAGCCCGTAAACTCGGGCGGACCGGGTTCGCTGATACCGGCTTGCGCCCCGGTCGATCGACAAGGTCCCCGATACTCCTGACCGGCGGTCCCCGTTCCTCATTCGGTGTCCCGTCACCCTGAGCCCATCGGCAGGCATGGCCTTGCCTTCTGAGTGGCCCCGGCGACCGTGGCTGTTATCCCCGGTAGCCGGGAACGCCCCTTGCTATACTTCCGGCGCTGTCAGAACCCGTTCTGAGGTGCCGTGATGACCCCCATCAGAACCTCGCCAGCCACCTCGCCGCCGGTCTACATATGTGATCGTTGCGGCGCCGTGATGCTGGACCTGCACTGCAAGTTGCGGTGCCCTGCCTGTGGCTTCATGCGTGACTGCTCTGATCCGTAGACGATCCGCACCAACCCGGTTTCGGTATGGCCTCGTTCCGTCGCTGGTGATCCTGGCGGCGCTGACATTCGCCTGTTCGTCCGATGATCAGACCGAGCCGGTCCCTACACTGGAGCCGCTATCGCCGGCGGAGGTCATCGCCCGCTCGTCTGACGCTTTGTCCGGCCTCACGTCGTTCCGGTTTGCACTATCCCACGATCGGGGAAACACGGTCCTGACCAACGGCATCCAGGTCCAACGGGTGACCGGCACAGCGGTGGCGCCGGGCAGTTACACCTTGAACGCCGACACCCTTGTGTCCGGATTCTTCATTAACACCGAGGTGGTCGTGATCGATCAGGACTCGTACATGACACACCCGATCACACATCGCTGGGAGCTCCTCGGACCGGACGCCAGCCCATTTGGGACCTTCGATCCAACGCTTCTGGTTGCGAACATCCTGGATCAGGTGGACGCCCCGGCACACGCCCCGCCAGGCTCCGGAAAGGACGGCGTTTACGTCATCGACGGCAACCTGCCGCCCGCTGCTCTCAGTTCGCTCACCGGAGGCGTTGACGAGTCCGCTCCGCCGCTCGCGGTGCGGGTTACGGTGGATGGCGCGACGTTCCTGCCGGTCGAGGCCCGGATCACGGGACGGGCGACGGAGACAGAGTCCGCCGACCTGGTGCGTACCGTTCGCCTGTTCGAGTTCGACGCGGGCATCACCGTCGAGCCACCGATCTAGGCCGGCCGGACAGCGTGTTCAACTGGCTTAGAGACTTCCGCGCATACGCCGTCATCCTGCCGGTCTGTGCCGGGGTGTTTATCGCGGCCGACGACCAGACATCCATCGTCGTGGTACTGCCGAAACTGCTCCCGGACTTCCGGATCGGCCCAAACGAACTGGACCGTGCCTCATGGACGGTGACCGGTTACCTGATCGGCTATACGGCCGCGATGCCGATCATGGGGCGCGTATCGGACAGGTTCGGCCATCGCGCCGTATTCCTGGGAGCGCTCCTCATATTCATGCTGGGCTCGGCGCTTGTCGCCATCAGCCCGGATCTTCCGAAACTGATCGGGCGGGATGAGCCCGACCTGAACTGGATGATAGGGGCACGCGTCTTCCAGGCGATCGGCGGGGGCGCAATGATCCCCGTGGCGATCGCTTCCGTCGGCGATGTTCTGCCGCGCGCAAAGCACGCCATCGCGTTCGGGATCATCGGCGCCAGCGCTGAGGCGGGCGGCGTAATCGGCCCTCTCTGGGCCGGTCTGATCACCAACTTCAGCTCCTGGGAATGGGTGTTCTGGAGCAACATCCCGCTCGGGTTGGCCGTGATCGGCGGGCTCAAGTTCTCCCCGGCCGGCGTCAGGAATCCGGTCAGGATCGACTTCATCGGCGGGGCGTTCTTCGTCTCCGCCCTGGCGTTGCTCACCGCGGCTCTCTCCAGAGTGGGCAACCCTGACCAGGTGTTTACGGTCTTGATGACGGCGGCGATCGCGGCCCTTCTCGCGACGATCTGGTGGCACCGCAGGACGCCGGACCCGCTTCTCCCCGTCCGGCTTCTGCGGACGTTGAAATTCTCCGCGTCCAACGTCGCCCACCTTGCAGTGGGCGTGTCGTTGATAACTGCGATGGTCACCGTTCCGCTCATGGCCAACACCGTCCTCGGCCTGTCCGCCCTCGACGGCGGCCTGATGCTTCTCCGGATGACCGTGGCGATTCCGTTCGGGGCCATCGCGGGCGGCTACTGGGCGCAGAGATGGGGCGCGCGCTGGCCTTCCATCTCGGGCTTTGCCCTCGTCGCCATTGGCCTCGCCGCAATGTCCCGCTGGAGCCTGGATATCGCTGACCCGGAGATGACGCTGCACCTCGCCGTGGCCGGGCTCGGGTTCGGGCTGCTGATCGCGCCGATTCACGCCTCCGGCATGCTCCAGGCGCGGGCGGGAGAGCGTGGAACAGCGTCCGCCCTGATCACCGCGTCCCGGATGATCGGGATGACCGTCGGGCTGGCGGTGATCACCGCATGGGGCACGGTCAGGTTCGAGAACCTGGCGGCGGACGCGCCGATCTCCGCGGCGGGCCTGGAAGAGATCGTTCTCGACGGCCTGACCGTTTTTCACGGCTTCTTCCTCATCGCGGCCATCGCCGCCGTAGTCGGAATGGTCCCGGCCTGGTTGATGAGCCGCCGCGCCGATATCACCCGGGAGGCATCTGATTGACCGTGGCGGTAAGACACGGTCCACCACAACTGAATTTGCCACCAGTTCGCGGAGATGACATTGCCTCGACGAGATCAACGACAACGACGACGCGAGCGACGCCAGGCCGCACAGGCAGCGGCAACCCCGGGCTTCCTCCAAAAGCGCCGAGGCTGGCTAATCGGGGGCGCCGTGGGAGCCGTGATCGTCGCCCTGGTCGGCGTCTCCCTGGTCCAGTCCGTCACCGCCGAAGAGGACTTCGGTTTCACCGTGTATGGATCGACCGACACGCTCAACATCGAAGATCGTAACGCCGAGTTCGTGGCCGACATCCTGACCCAGGGCAAGCCGGTGTTGCTCAACTTCTGGGGCGGATCTTGCCCGCCATGTCGTGCCGAGATGCCGGATTTCCAGGATGCGTTTGAGCAGTTCGGAGAAGAAGTGATTTTCCTGGGCATCGATATCGGCCCCTTTACCGGGCTGGGCAACCAGTCGGACGCCCGGGCGTTGCTGGCGGAACTCGGGATCACCTATCCGACGGGCTACCCGGACGGCAATCCGGTAAGTGATTTCAACATCAATGGCCTGCCACAAACGCTCTTCTACGATGCCGATGGAAACAAGGTTCTGCACGAGCGCGGCGTGCTCACGGCGTCCCGGTTGAACAGGATCCTGACGAGGACGCTGGGCGCGACCCCGATAGACGGCTAGGCGTCCAGCCTCTGCCGCCACATCGGTCCTTCGAGAACCTCAGGACTCGGGCACGGCGCTCACGGTCCAGGCCGCTTATGTCTGTGGACCGTTCCCCGCGCGCTCGTCCGTACGACGCTCCGCAGCGATGCGCTCCAGTTCGTATTCGCCGTAGTCAACGAACTTCATGGCGTCGGCGATCGCCCGGTGACCGGCCTTCTCAAGTATCAGGCGATGCATTTCCTGGCAAACGCGACGGTAATCCGGGTGGCCTTCGCGGGCGGTCCGCAACTCAAGCATGTGGAACGCTTCACGTGCGTTCAGTTGCATGACAAATCGAATCCGAAAGCCGAACGGAACGGCGTACTGGGCGACGTCGGAACCCAGTTGACCGGCGAGCTTCGTGTGCAACTCGGCGGCCCGCCCCATAGCGGCGTCCCAGTCCGGCACGCTCCCGATCTCGGACAGCACGTCAGGCGTCGTGTAACCGTGAATCGTGCCGAGGCGCTGCCACTCCAGTGTCAGCATCCTGTGGCGTTGCAGATCGCGGAAACTCCCGAAATCGCATTTAATGTCGAACCGGTAGTTCACTCGCTCCATGCCGCGGCCCGGCTTGTGCCGGCGATTGACGCGGTCCCCCGCGTAGGCGCGTATCACCCCTGCGCGTTCACCGGGGTCCATGCGCCGTGCAGCTTCCAGCAACTGGTCGTCCGGCAGATCGGAGTAGGCGTACAACGCTGCCGCGGCCACCTTGATCTCCGCGTCCGGGTCCCAGTCCACGAGCGTTACTTCGGGCCGGTCATCGGCCTCGATCGCCAGGTTGTTAGCGAGCTCGTCCATCCGGCGGGCGGTCCCGGCGAGGTATTCGCTCCAGGCGCCGCCCCGGTCCGGTATGTCGACCCGTTTCACAAACGACGGGATCATCTGTCGAAGCTCGGCGAGCATCATCTTCCCGTACTCGCGCGCCTCCGCCAGAGGGTGCGCCTGCATCCGTATGAGCAAGGACTCGTAGGCCTGGCCTGTGGCGTAGATGCCAACGTTTGATGTCGTCGCCGCCGGCAGGAGACCGCGGGCGGCGTCGCAGGCTTTGGCCCGGATTGTGGCGTTGTAGGCGCGCCTGGACGTGTCATCCGCGCGCGGGAACTGGCGTTCGAAGTAAGGTCCAAGTTCACGCACAAGGGAAGAGTACTGATCGAACAGTCCATCCATCGTCGTCCGGTACTCGTCCGCCAGAGGTGATTCTGCGACCTCGGAAGGAACGTGGTACCGGTACCGCTCTCCGAGCGGCCGGTCGTAATAGATGTAGCGCGTGCTCTGTTCCAGGTAGGCGGCTAGCCTGCCCCATTCGAGCACCTTGGTCAGCAAGTTCGACGCCTGCTCGCATGCCAGGTGCGCGCCACCAAGTTGCGCCACCGAGTCGTCCCCGTACTCGTTGAAAACGCGGTCGTACAGGCCCTCTGCCCTCTTGAGCCGGATGCTGGGGTCGTCGGACGAGACGGCGTCTAACACGGCAGCAACGCCGAGTTCTGGCTGATCGTAAAACTCGTCGAGGAATAGCCGGCGCAGCGACTTGTGTGAGCGGGAGTAGCGCGCGAAAAGCGCGCCCTTGACCACTTCCGGGAGGTTTACGAGGCCGAACACTGGCCCGTCTGTGTTCGTGAAAAAGCGCTCCAGGACAACGCGCTCGTCGGGCGAAAACGGCTCTTCGAAGTACACGATGCCAATTCTAGGGTTAGCCCGGTAAACGCAACACCCGGCGCTGTCTTGATTGCCGCTTCACGTAAAGGCTCGCCAACGCGGCGGGCCTCTGTGTCCGGGTGCTCAGAGCGGGCTCACACCAACAGGCTGGCCGGATTTTCCAGCACGCGACGTATCTCGCCCAGGAACGTGCCACCCTCCGCTCCGTCAGTGACGCGGTGGTCGGCCGAAAGGCTTGCTTTCATGATCTGCCGCACGACTATTTCGCCGTCTCGTACCACCGCCTGCGGTGAGGCGGCCCCCACCGCCAGGATGGCCGACTGAGGCGGCACAATGATCGCCTGGAAGTTGTCCACGCCGAGCATTCCCATGTTCGAGATGGAGAACGTTCCCGCGGTGTTTTGCTCCTGGGTCAATGCGCCGCCGTCGCCCCGCACCCGGTTCGCCAGGTCTTTGGTGGCGGCGGCAATCTGGAGCAGGCTCATGTTCTGCGTCCGGAGGATGGCCGGCACGATCAACCCGGCTTCAAGCGCGATGGCGATGCCGATGTTGATGTCGGAATGGCTGATCAGATGATCGCCGGCGAACGTAGTGTTCAGCTTGGGGTATTTGATGATCGCCTTCACGCAGGCGCGGATGATCATGTCGTTGACGCTGATCCGCGGTCCGGCCTCGCCGATCTCCTCGTTCAGACCCTGGCGGAGCAACATCGCCTGGGTCATGTCGATCGACATATCGACGTAGTAGTGCGGGTTCTCGGTCTTGCTCCGGACGGTGACACGTGCGATCGCCTGCCGCATCGCCGACAGCGGAACGTCTTCGCCGCTGAGCGTGACCTGTGCGGCCGGGGCCGGCGACACGGCCGGCGGAAGGGCGACAGCCGCCGGCGCCGCCGGCAGGCCTTCCACATCTGCACGGGTGATACGCCCGCCGGGGCCGGTGCCGGTCACCGTCGCCAGGTCGATACCGCGCTCCGCTGCGATCTTGCGCGCGACCGGAGACGCCTTGATCCGCCCCGTGCCCGGTTGTGCGGGCACAGCCTCGGGCGCCCTCGCGACCGGTATCTCAGGAGCGGCGCTTTCCTCCGGCGCGGCGGCGCCGTTCGTCGCTGCGTCCGTCTCCGGAATCTCGTCCTCTGCGTCACCCAGGTAAGCGATCAGGTCGCCAACGGGCACCGAGACGCCCTCGCCTACGACGATCTTGCGCAGCAGGCCCGAGCCATACGCCTCCATTTCGACGACGGTCTTGTCCGTCTCAATCTCGGCGATGATGTCCCCGCGAGCGACCTCGTCGCCCTCGGATTTAAGCCACTTAACGACGGTGCCTTCGGTCATGTCGGCGCCCATCGCGGGCATTACGACTTCGGTGATCAATCCGGGACCCTTTTCTGCCAGTTACTTGCGGCCAATTATTTGCGGGACAATTGCGTGCGGGTCGATATTTTTGGTCAGGGCGCCGCCGGTGGGCCACCCGTCACAACGGCCTAAAGACCGTACGTCTTTTCGATTTCGTCGATCACCCCCTGTGTCTGGGGGATGCCCAACTGCTCAAGCGGCCGGGAGTACGGCGCCGGGGCGTCAGCGCCGGCGACGCGGGCCACCGGACCGTCCAGAATATCGGAGCAGCGGTATCCGATCTCGGCAGCCACCTCTGCGCCCAGTCCCCCGGTGCGCCAGTTCTCGTCCAGCACCAACGCTCTGCCCGTCTTCTCGACCGACCCGACAACGGTGTCCATGTCCAGCGGTCGCAACGTTCGTAGATCGACGACCTCGGCGCTCACTCCTGTTTCGGAAAGTTTGTCCGCCGCATCCAACAGCGTCACGATGCCGTGCGCCCAGCCGACCATCGTGATGTCGGACCCGGAGCGTTTTACGTCGGCGACGCCGAGGGGCACCCGGTACTCGTCGTCCGGCACATCGCCGCGCATTCCGTAAAGCAGAGCGTTCTCGGCGAATATGACCGGATTGTCGTCCTCTATCGCTGAACGGAGCAGCCCGAGCGCATCGTATGGATTGGAAGGCGAGACCACCTTCAAACCCGGCGTCGACGCCCACCAGTTCTCGAAGGACTGGGAGTGCGTCGCCCCGAGTTGCACGCCACCACCCGTCGGGGCGCGCAGCACCATAGGCACCTTCACCTGACCACCGGACATGTACCTGATCTTGGCGGCCATGTTGACGATCTGGTCGGCGGCCACCAGCGAGAAGCTCATCGACATGAGCTCCACCACCGGGCGCAGGCCTGCGACGGCGGCTCCGACGCCGGCCCCGACGAAAGCCGCCTCGGAGATCGGCGTATCACGGATCCGGTCCGGGCCGTACTTCTCAAGAAGGCCCTGGGTCACGGCGTATGCGCCGCCGTACTTCCCGATGTCCTCCCCCATGAGGAACACATCCGGGTCCGCGTCGAGCGCCTCCCGCAGCCCCCGCTGGAGCGCCTGTCTGAACGTAATCTCAGTCATACATCAATCCCGCCGTCCCATGCCGGCATACGCAACAGGGCTTCCCGGCCCGGACGACGTTGTTAGGCGTAAATATCGGTGTAAAGCTCTTCATCCGGAGGGAACGGGCTGTTCTCCGCAAACTTGACCGCCTCCGCCACTTCGTCATCGACGCTGGCTCGAATCTTCTCCAACTCGGCCTCTGTCACAAGCTCCTGCGCCAGTAGGTCCCGCGGAAACGTCACTATCGGATCTCGCGCCTCCCAGGCTTCCGTCTCCGCGCTATCGCGGTACTTGACCGGGTCCGCCATCGAGTGGCCCTGGAATCGGAAGGTCTTGGCCTCGATGAACGCAGGTCCATTCCCCGCCCGGATTCCTTTAATGGCGACCTCAGTCGCCTCTTGCACCGCGAGCACGTCCATGCCGTCCACGGCAACGGCGTGCTCAATGCCATACATGGCGGCGCCCGTGTAGAAGTCGTCTCCACCGCCCCTCACTCGGTCAAACCTCGATCCCATGCCGTAGAGGTTGTTTTCCAGGAAAAACAGCATCGGCAACTTCCAGACCGCCGCCAGGTTCATCACCTCGTGATACGTGCCCTGATTGGTGGCGCCGTCGCCGAAGAACACGAGGCAGATGCCGTCCGTCTTGCGGTACTGGTGCGAAAACGCGAGCCCTGCGGCGAGCGGGAACTGTCCGCCGACGATGGCATGGCCGCCCATAACGCCCTTCTCGGCGTCGAACAGGTGCATCGACCCGCCCTTGCCCTTGTTCAGGCCACCGATCCGGCCGAAGAGCTCGGCCATGGTGCGGTTTGAAGCGACGCCGCGCGCCAGTGCGTGGCCGTGATCGCGGTAGTGGGTAACGATGTAGTCGTGTGGCTGGAGTCGGGAGATCGCCCCGACGGCGATCGCTTCCTGGCCGATATAGAGGTGCAGAAACCCGCGAATGAGACCGCGGGTGTACATCTCTCCGCACACTTCTTCGAACTGGCGGATCAGGTACATCTTCCGGTACAGATCGGCGAGCTCCTGTTTCCGCGCCTTTCCCTTCTTTTTTGGCTGGGAAGGCGTCTTGGCCTTGCTTTGAACGATCGTTCGACCTCCAGGTCGGCAGCGCGTTTGGCCCGGTTCTCCCGAGAGTGCAGACGGGTCCATAAATTGATCGGCACCACACGCGTTCGATGGTCCCGCGACGGCGGCTATCTTACTATACGGCCCCGAGCTTTCCCGCTGCCCGCCGTGGGCCGTTTCCACGTTCGATTCGACCCGTCAACGGCCGGTATGGGCGGCAACAAGGCGGGCCGCCGTCATGACGTTTTTCAGCAGCATCGCGATCGTCATCGGCCCGACACCCCCGGGCACGGGAGTTCGCATCGAAGCCACCTCGCGAACGTCAAGAGCGATATCGCCCGCAAGACGCCATCCACGTTCCCGCGACGCATCTTCGACGCGCACCGTCCCGACATCGATCACGACCGCGCCGGGCTTGACCATCTCCTTTGTGATCAGTCCCGGCACGCCCATCGCTGCGACCAGGATGTCCGCCTGTATCGTGTAAGAACCAAGATCCCGGGTCCGGGAGTGACACACGGTGACCGTGGCGTCGCCGCCGTCAACGCCGCGCCTGAGCAGGAGTGCGGCCAGCGGTCGGCCGACTATTTTGCTGCGACCGCAGATCACGACGTGTTTTCCCCGTGTGTCGACACCCTCCTCGGCAAGCAGTCTGAGGATGCCGCTCGGTGTCGCCGGAGCAAGCCGAGGGGTTCCGGCGAGGAGCAGTCCCATGTTGAACGGATGTATGCCGTCGACGTCTTTCGCCGGGTCGATGGCATGGAGCACCGTGTCTTCGTCGATGTGATCGGGGAGCGGAAGTTGGACCAGAAAACCGGTAATCCGGTCGTCTGCGTTCAGCTCCTCGATCACCTTGAGAAGCTCGTCCTGGGTCACGTCGGCGGGCAGGTTCCGAGTCTCCGACAGCATCCCGACCTCCGCCGACGCCCGCTCCTTTCCCCGGACGTAAGCCGCAGACGCCGGGTCGTCCCCCACCAGGACTACCGCCAGCCCCGGCTGTGCGTTGCCGGCCGCGATCCAGTCCTGGACATCCTTCGCCACTTCGGCGCGGACCTTCTCGGCCACCGCCTTACCGTCTATCCGTTTGGCGATCCTCTTTGCGGGAATGGGAACCCTTCCTGTCCGGGCGTCTCAGCATTTACGTGATGTTTTGGCCAGCCGCATGTCACGTCCCGGCGATCGCTGTCGCAGTACCGCAGGTTAGCACCGTGATCGACCGCATCTGGCGAACCTCATGCCGGCCGATGGTCGATGCTCGGAGTCCCCACCCCACAGGGACAGACAGTGCGCCACCTATAATCGGCCCGTAGCTTCGCCGCCAAAATCATCACACAGAGGCGAGGCCGAACTTGATCGGGATTCATATGGCGCCGGGCCATATGATGAAGCGGACCGGGAAGACACCCGGTACGGGCCTTCAGAACACACCGTTAGAAAGAAAACCGCGGGAGGGGCGCAGGTTGTACGTCGGCGTCGACATTATCGAGATTGAGCGAATCAAGCTCACGCTCTCCCGGTACCCCAGTAGATTCCTCGAGAAGATCTACACGCCGGGAGAACAAGCGTACTGCCGCGGCCGGGCGCCGCAGCTTGCCAGCCGATTTGCTGCCAAAGAGGCGGTGATGAAGGCCCTCGGCACCGGCGCGCGCGGTGTGGGCTGGCGTGACATCGAGGTGCAACGCAAGCGCGGGCGTGCTCCCGAGATCGTCCTGCACGATCGCGCGAAAGCGCGTGCCGAGAGCATGGGAATCGTTCGAATCGCAGTCAGCCTTTCACATTCAAGAGAATTTGCGATCGCCAGTGTCGTTGCTCAAACGGCCAGCGTCGTCGCCGGGACGGATGCAAGGCAGACGCCGGAGTGAAGATCGTCAGCGTCCGGCAGATGCGCGAGATCGAACAAGCGTCGGTACGGGCCGGGGTATCGCTCGACGATTTGATGGAAAACGCCGGCCTCGCCATCGCCGAGGCGTTGCGGGACCGCTTGCCTTCCCCTGGCAGCGGCCCGGCGCTGGTGCTCGTGGGCCCGGGCAACAACGGCGGGGATGGCCTCGTCGCGGCGCGGCACCTCGCGGCCCGGGGCGTGGCGGTCACCGCGTACCTGTTCCTGGCCCGTGCCTCCGAAGACGAGAAACGCGATCTCGCCGTAGACGCCGGCGTTGAGATCGTCCACGCGTTCGAGGACGCCGACCGGTCAAAGCTGGCTGCCGCGGCCGCTGAGGCGGGGGTGATCGTTGACGCCGTCCTGGGCACCGGACGCGCTCGTCCGATCGAACCGCCGTTATCGGAGCTTTTCGCCGTGATCCGGGAACATGCACACGCCCAGATCGTTGCGGTCGATTTGCCGACCGGCATGGCGACCGATACGGGGCACATGGACCCCAATGGACTCGAGGCCAGCGAGATCCTGGTGCTCGGCCGGCCAAAGATCGGTCTCTTTCTTGAACCGACAGGCGCCCCGTGGCGATTCCTGGACATCGGTATCCCGGACGGGCTGGACACACGAATATCGACGGAGCTCATGACGTCTGATTCGATGGCGGGGATCATGCCTGCGCGTCCCGCGCGCTCGAACAAAGGCACGTACGGGCGGGCGCTGATCGTTGCGGGCTCCGAGAGCTACGTCGGCGCCGCTTACCTGGCCGCGGCCGCGGCCGGACGGGCCGGCGCCGGCCTGGTCACCGTTGCGGTCCCCGATACTATTTACCCGCTCATCGCTTCCCGCCTGGCCGAGGCCACGTACATTCCGCTCGTGGAACACGGGCGCAACGCTATCGACTCCGGATTCGCCGCCGTGCAGGTCACGGACGCCTCCCGGATGGCGACCGGCATGCTGATCGGTCCCGGCCTCGGACGGACGCCGTCCGCCGTGGAGTTTATCCGCGCGGTTCTGCTGGACCGCCGGGAAGGCCCGCGGCTGGTCATCGATGCAGACGGCCTGAACACACTGGCCACCGTAGAGGATTGGCCGGGGCGCGTCCGGGGTCCGGCGATACTCACGCCGCACCCGGGAGAAATGGCGCGCCTGCGCGGCTCAACGGTGGCGGACGTAGAACGTGATCGTGTGCACAGCGCGCAGTCCGCCGCCGAGACCTGGGGCCACATCGTCGTCCTGAAAGGGGCGTGCACCGTCGTCGCACACCCGGACGGACGGACGGCGGTCAGTCCGTGGGTCAACCCGGGAATGGCCACCGGCGGCACCGGCGACGTGCTGGCGGGGATGATCGTCGGATTCCTGGCGCAGCGCATCGACCCGTTTGAAGCTGCGGCGCTCGGCGTGTACGCGCACGGTCTCGCGGGCGACATCGCTCGACGATCGACCGGGGAGGTTGCGATGGTGGCCGGGGACGTGTTGGACTCACTCCCGGCGGCGCTCAGGCAACTGTCAGACTGACAGCGGGTATCCGGACATCCGGATTCCGGGGTATCCGGGGTATCCGGCCAACCGCTGATATCATCGGCTCATCGTGGCAAAACTGCTCGCCGTTGACGTCGGCAACTCAAACGTCACACTGGGCGCATTCGAAGGCGACCGCCTGCTCGCTACTTGGCGGTTCGCCACCGACGTGCGGCGAACCGCGGACGAGCACAATCTCCTTCTCCAGGGGATGCTGCGGTCCAAAGACGTAATCCCCGCCGACATTCCCGCGGCGGTGATGTGCTCGGTCGTGCCCCCGCTCACGAGCGCCATCGAAAACGCCCTGGAGAATTTGCTCGGCGTGCCACCCATGGTCATCGGACGCGGAACTCGCACCGGGATCAAGGTCAACTACGACCGGCCGCAGGACGTCGGCACCGATCGGATCGCTGACGCAGTCGCCGCGTATCGCCTCTACGGTGGACCCTGCATAATCGTGGACCTCGGCACCGCCACGGTGTTCGACGCCATCAGCGCGGACGCAGAATATCTCGGCGGAGCGATCGCCCCCGGCATGACGCTCGCAGCGGAAGCGCTGTACCAGGGAACGTCTCAGTTGAGGCGGGTCGATCTCCAGGCGCCGGAAAAGGCCATCGGGCGCAACACAACGGACGCCATGCGATCAGGCCTCGTGTTCGGGTACGTAGGACTGGTCGAGGGCATGGTCCGGCGATTCGCCGCCGAGATGAGCCCCGAAGATCCTTCCGCCTGCCGCGTGATCGGCACCGGCGGGCTTGCAAAGATCGTCGCGGCGCAATCGGACGTTTTCCAGGAGGTTAACGAGGACCTGACACTTGTAGGCCTCCAGATGCTCTACGAGTTGAACGGCGGGGAGTAGCCGTGCGCACCATCCTCAACGGGAAGTCGATCGTCCTGGGTGTCACCGGGAGTATCGCCGCGTTCAAGGCCGCTGACCTTGCAAGCAAACTCACGCAGGCGGGGGCGGCGGTCGACGTCGTACTAACGCGCTCGGCACAGGAATTCGTAGGCGTCGCGACCTTCGCCGGACTGACTCACCGGCCGGTTTCGACCGGCCTTTACGAGTCGAACTCTGAGTTGGGGATCGACCACGTCGTCCTGGCACGGCGCGCCGACCTGGTCTTGATCGCGCCGGCAACGGCGAACATCCTCGCCAAACTGGCGCTCGGCGTGACCGACGACGTGCTGACCGCCACAGTCCTGGCGGGCTCGCAGCCGCTGGTGATAGCGCCGGCGATGGACGCCGGCATGTACGGAAGCCCGGCGACACAGGCGAACGTAGAGACGTTGCGGGGTCGCGGGGTACATTTCATCGGCCCGGAGTCCGGCCGCCTGGCGTCGGGGCTCGTCGGCCAGGGCCGCATGACGGAGGTTCCCGGGATCATCGGCCACCTCCGGGCGGTGCTCGGGCGCAACGGTGATCTCGCAGGCCGCCGTGTGGTGGTGTCTGCGGGCGGCACCGAGGAAGCGATCGACCCGGTCCGTGTTCTGACCAACCGGTCGTCGGGCAAGATGGGATACGCAATCGCCGAAGCGGCCCGGGACCGCGGGGCGGACGTGACGCTGATCTCCGCGCCGAGCGCGCTGCCCTCCCCGCCCTGCGTGACGCTGGCTACGGTCGGCTCTGCGCTCGAAATGCGGGACGCCGTGCAAAGCGCCTGCGCCGGTTCCGACCTCCTTATCATGGCGGCGGCGGTCAGCGATTATCGGCCCGCTAATCCCGCCGATCAGAAGATCAAGAAGACCGGCGACGATTCCCTGATCATCGAACTCGTCCAGAACCCGGACATCGTCGCCGGGGTGACCGGAGATCGGCTGGTGAAAGTGGCGTTCGCCGCCGAGACGAACAATATCATCGAGAACGCCGACGCCAAGCTCCTCGCGAAGGGTGTGGACCTGATCGTCGCGAACGATATAACGGCAGAACATTCCGGGTTTGGGACGGACACCAACGCCGTCACGTTCGTCTACCCGGACCGAGAGCCCGAGCAGATGCCGCTCATGGACAAGTTCGACGTAGGCAACGCCCTGCTGGACAGGGTGCTGCCGCTTCTCAATTAACTCTTCAAGCAGCGAAATATCGCAGGAGGCGACGACCATATGCGGATGTACTGGAAAGAGCGCTCGAAGGGCCTTGACCTGACCCTGCTCACCGATGACGGGGAAGAGATAAACCTGGGCGGAGTTCGCTCCATGAAACGCGGCATCCAGGCTATCGCCGCAACACGCGGGTACGAACCGGGCCGGTCGGTGAAGGGCCTCGGCTCGCTGGACGAGGGAAAGGAGTTCGTACTCCAGTTCCAGCCGTGGCGCGAGTACGTTCCCGACGACCTTGAAGTGGAGGCGGAGATCGTCAAGGCGGAGTGACCACCGGCTTCCGTCCCTCGATTTGTTCCAGGAACGTCAGATAGCGGCGTTTACCCCGGTAGACCCCGGCTTGGCCGGCCGGCCCGACGCAGGGAGAACATTTCTTGGCCTACTCAGCGATCAAGTCCTGGCTCGATAGCGAACTGGACGAGATCCGTTCCAGCGGCCTGTTCAAAGATGAGCAGGTGATCGAAACGCCCCAGGGCGCCCGGGTAACGACGGACTCCGGCCCGCGCATCAACTTCTGCGCCAATAACTACCTGGGGCTCGCCGACCACCCGGAGATTCTCGAAGCCGTCGCCGCCGGCTTGCGGACGCACGGCTACGGCATGGCGTCTGTGCGTTTCATCTGCGGCACGCAGGACATCCACAAGGAGCTGGAAGCCCGGATCAGCCGGTTCCTGGGCACGGGGGACACGATCCTTTACAGCTCCTGTTTCGACGCCAATACCGGGCTGTTCGAGACTTTGCTCGGGCGCGAGGACGCGGTTATCAGCGATGAGCTCAACCACGCCTCGATCATCGACGGCATCCGGCTATGCCGCGCCGACCGGAAGCGCTATCTGCACAGTGACATGGCCGATCTCCAGGTCAAGTTGAAGGAGACGGCCGGCGCCCGGTTCCGGCTTATCGCCACGGACGGCGTGTTCAGCATGCAGGGCGATCTTGCGAAGCTGAAAGAGATTTGCGACCTGGCCGACCGCTACGACGCGATGGTGATGGTGGACGACTCGCACGCCACCGGGTTCGTCGGCCCGGACGGGCGCGGAACGCCCGCAGAAGCCGGCGTCCAGGATCGCGTGGACATCATCACCAGCACGCTCGGCAAGGCGCTCGGGGGCGCCTCTGGAGGGTTCACCAGCGGGCGTTCCGAGATAGTGGCGTTCCTCCGCCAGCGCTCACGCCCGTATCTGTTCTCCAACACCCTGCCTCCGCTGGTCGTGACGGGCGCTCTCAAGGCGCTGGAACTGGTCGAGCGGTCACCGGAGTTACGCGAAAAGCTGTGGGACAACACACGCTACTTCCGGGAGCGCATGACGGCGTTCGGGTTTGAGCTGATCCCGGGCGACCACCCGATCATCCCGGTGATGCTCCGCGACGAGATCAAAACCGTGGAGATGGCTGCCGCGATGAACCGGCGCGGGATCTTTGTGGTCGGCTTCAGCTATCCGGTGGTGCCCCGGGGCGAGGCCCGCATCCGCGTCCAGATATCTGCGGCCCACGAGCGGCCGGAGCTGGACGAGGCGCTGGAGGCCTTCAAGGATGTCGGCGCAGAGCTGGGCCTGATTTGACCTCGCCCGGAGCACAGGGTACGGCGTTCGATCCATCACGACTCCCGAAACCGGCCCCGGACGAGCTGGCGGGCAGGGTCGCCATCGTCACCGGCGCGGGCCGTGGCATGGGGCGCGCCGCCGCAGAACGTCTCTCCGCCGCCGGGGCTTCGGTGGTGGTCAACGATCTCTCGACGGACGCCGCTGAAGCCGCGGCCGCAGCGTTACGGGACGCCGGCGGTAACGCCATCGCTATCGGCGGCGACGTTACCAGCGCGTCGGACGTCTCCGCCCTGGTGGAACGGGCGATGTCCGAGTTCGGCTCGGTTCACATCCTGGTGAATGCGGCAGGCGTGCTGCGCCGGACGGCGGTCATCGACATGGACGAAGATGAGTGGGATTTCGTTATCGGTGTGAACCTGAAGGGCACGTTCCTGCCGTCCCGCGCCGTGCTCCCGGCGATGCGTGAAGCGGGATGGGGCCGGATCGTCAACTTCTCGTCGACGGCCGGCAAGACCACCAGCACGCTCGGCAGCGCCGCCTACACCGCCTCCAAGCACGCCGTACTCGGTCTGACACGCCACATGGCGATGGAGGAGGCGTCGCACGGAATCACCGTCAACGCCGTCTGCCCTGGCCTGATCGACACGGAGATGGTGCGAGAGGAAATCGACGATGAGCGGAAAGCCCGATACGCCGGGAGCTTCCCGATCTCCCGGCTGGGAGCGCCGTCAGAAGTCGCCGAGCTTGTCGCCTTCCTGGCCTCCGACCGCGCCGCATACATCACCGGGGCCGCGCTGGACATTAGCGGCGGAGATTTGATGGTGTAGCGGGCGCTGCAAAGTCATTTGGCGATGTATTGCTATTGCCGTGAAGCTTAAGTGGTGTTATCTTAGGTGTCTGAGTTCGGCCCTTTGGCTTAGAGAGGTTTAACATGACTCCGATACGGCTGATGCCTAATGGGACAATCGAAGCAGATTCACCTTCTGAATTCGCAGCTGTGTACAAGATTGCTATGGCGGTGACCAGTAACACACCTCAACTAGAGTCCAAAAGTAGTTTGAGTAGCGTAGAACAATTCGTCGCCGATTTCCCAGCCATGTGGATTCGCTGGAAAAGCACTGTCCACGCCGTGATCATTCACCTGGCCAGCAAGTCGAACCACGCGACCGATCAGGAACTAAAGGCGATCTTGGGTTATACAGCTCCCGGAAATTTCCAATTGGCAGGAACCCTGCAGGCTATAGGCAAAGTGACGGCCTATTCTGATGTCCTGATCAGGACGCCCGCGGGCTCGGCCGAAAGAAAGGCAGGCGCTAAATATCGTTACGCCCTGACAGCTCAGGCAAAACGCGCCGTAATTGAACACGGTCTGATGTAACTAGTCCTAGTCCCGGACTTACAGAACGGAAGTCGCGGCGAAACGTCCCTCTATCACATTGCCCTCGGCCACGCTAACGCCGACTTCCACAGCGCCAGCGACGCTGGTTCTGACTCCGACACCCGCGCCCTCTGGCCCAGACGCAGACGGCGACGGCTGCACCGACGTGCAGGAGCTGGGGTCCGACCCCTCTCTGGGTGGCCTGCGCGACCCGCTGAACTTCTGGGACTTCACGGACATGTACACCGGAGACCCGCCCGTGCGGGACCGGGCGGTCACGGTCGGCGACATCGGAGCCGTCGTCGACCGCTTCGGCACCTCCCGCGAGTCGCCTCCGACGACGGAGGAGGCGTTCGCCGAGGCGCTGACGCCACCCACGGAAACGACGGGCTACCATGCGTCCTTAGACCGCGGCGGCTCTG
>JACZRO010000160.1 GCA_022574675.1 Chloroflexota bacterium | reverse complement strand
CGGCTGCCGCCGCCCAGGATTACGTAGTCGAGCGACATGATCCGGCTGTCCACGTAGACGGGCAGGTCGTCCGGCAGGCAAAACGGCGTCACTCCGCCGATCATCATCCCGGTCAGTTCCGCGGTCTCATCAGCCGACGCGAACGACAGGCGCTTCACTTCCATCAGGTCGCGCACCTTGTGGTTCACATCCAGGCGCGTGTGCGCCAGGGCGATGCAGGCCGAGTACTTTTTCTCGCCGCGCTTGGACGCCACGAGGATGGTGTTGCACGACTGCTCCGGCGGATACCCGTACTTCTCGCAGAACGCGGCGGTGTCGGCGTAATCCGGGTCGCACTCGACGATCTCGTACGGCACGCCGATGGCGTCGAGCACGCGGACAACGTCGCTTTCGTCGGGCAACTTAGCCCTCCGAGGCGAGCTTGCCGGCGGTCGCCCAGTTGGTTCGCGGCACGTCGTGGATGATCACCTCGGTGGCCTCGGCCGGCGCGCCCGTGTTCTTGACGACGGCGGCGGTGATGTCCTCCGCAAGGCCCTTTTTCTGCTCGATGGTGCGGCCTTCGTGCATGTAGACATGGATGCTGGGCATGTTGGAGACGACTCCCGTGATTGCGATTTGGACGTGATCGAGGACCGGCCGCAAAGCCTGAGCCGGGCCGATTATAAGCACGGCCCGCGTACGACATTCCCGCCCGGGGAGCGCCCGGCCGGGTTTTCAGGCCTACACGCCCATCGACAACCGCTCGGCCAGGAACTCCGGGAGGCCGGCTTCCCGGATATGGGCCTGCGCAACCGCCACGTCGTACTCGGCACGACGGAACTCGACGTCCCATGCGTCCGTGTCCAGGAGGGCATAGCTGGCGCGCTGATCGTGATCGCGTGGCTGGCCCACACTGCCCGGGTTCAGATAAAGCCGGTCGTCGCCGAGCGGAACCCGTTGACCCGGCGAGTGCTCGACCTGTTCGGCGACACCGTCCGCCGTCACCTGGACAAGGAACGGAACGTGGCTGTGCCCGAGCGCGCACGCCTGCGTGTCGAAGTGCTCCAGATTTTCTACCGCCTGTGGGCCTGTCTGCATGTACTCCCACACAGGGTCGCGCGGACTGCCGTGGACGAGCGTGAAACGATCAACGACCTGTTTCAACTCAAGCCCCTGCAGGTACTCCCGCTCGTCATCGTCGATCACACTTGCGGTCCACTCGATGGCCGCGCGCGCGACCGGGTTGAAATCGTCGGTCGACATGCGTCCGATCACCGCCTCTTCGTGATTGCCGGAGATGGCGAGCGCATCGAGATCACGCACGGCGGCGATGCATTCCGAAGGGTCTGCGCCGTAACCGACCGTGTCACCAAGCACCCAGGCGCGGTCGAATTCGCCGTGCGCGTCGTTCAGGACCGCTTCGAGGGCCGCATAGTTGGCGTGTATGTCCGAGAGCAGGAGTAGACGCATAGGTCGGTTCGCGTGATGGGTCCCCGGGGACGGATCCGTGGAACAATTCCAGGAAGCGGTTCTGGCAACCGCCCGGGCAAGCGATAGTACGGGAACGGCCGCCGGTGGGCCGCGAAACTATAATCGGGACATGGTTTCTGATGGTACCGAGCGGCGAGCCTCGTCCCTGGGCGAGTTCGGCCTGATCGAGAACCTGGCGCGCACGCTTGCCGAGTACGCCGTGACCGGCGACGCAGTCCCCGGCCTCGTGCTTGGCATCGGCGACGACTGCGCCGCGGTCCGGCGCGGGTCCGTCACGGACGTTTACACCACCGACACGATGGTGGACGGCGTTCACTTTCGCTCGGGACAGATCCCCTGGCGCGACCTGGGATGGAAGTCGATCGCCGTCAACCTGAGCGACATCGCCTCGATGGGCGCTCGCCCCGTGATGTCGCTCGTGACGCTGGGACTTAAAGGCGACGAGGCGATTTCCGACCTGGAAGAAATGTACCGGGGAATCGCCGAGGCCACGCATGAGTTCGGGGGAAGCGTGGCGGGGGGCGACATCGTCAGGTCTCCCGTCCTGTTCATCACCGTCGCAATGACCGGCGAAGCCGCGGTCACGGCCGGCGGGGCGGCGTTCAACAGGGCACGGCTAATGGCCGGCTCGATGACGGGAACGGGCGCCGGAGCGGGCTACCCCACCGCGGCGTCCCAGTTGAACTTTGACCGCAATAACGCGCAGGACGCGGACGGAGCGGCGCTGCTGCGGCGCGACGCCGCGGTGGTGGGCGACCAGATCGCCGTCACGGGAACGCTGGGCGATTCGGGGGGCGGCGTGCGGGCTCTTGCCGAAGGACTGAACAGCAAGGCGGTGGAAGCGCTGAAGCGCGCCCACTTCCGGCCGACACCGCGTATGGCCGCGGGCGTCGGACTGGTGACGCAGGGCGTCCTCGCCGCAATGGACGTTAGCGACGGGCTGGTGGACGACCTCGGCAAGATGTGCCGCGCCAGCGGTGTCGCAGCGAAGGTTCGGATGCCTGCGGTGCCTGTCAGTAACGAGCTGAAGGACAGCTTCCCCGATGATTACGCTGCGCTCGCCCTCAGCGGTGGGGAGGACTACGAGTTGCTGTTCACTGCGCCCGAGCCGGTCATGGCCGCCGTGTCGCCGTCGCTCGGCGTGCCTGTGTCGGTGATCGGAGAGGTGATCGCCGGCGAGCCGGGGTCCGTGACGGTGGTCGACGAACGCGGTCTTCCCATCGAAGTCGCCGTAGCCGGCTGGGACCACTTGAATGGGTGACCCCAACAACGAGCCGTGTTGCGAGACGCTGACCGTTCTCACCCGGTCCGAGGCTGAGACGGTCAGGCTCGGCCGCGCGGTCGGCCAGGCTCTCAAACCGCGTGACGTAGTGCTGCTCAGTGGCGAGCTGGGCGCCGGCAAGACGCGGTTCGTCGAGGGCATGGCGCGGGGGATCGAATCCCCGTCAGAGACGCGCAGCCCGACCTTTGTGCTGGTGAACGAGTATGCCGGGCGACTCTTGCTCGCCCACTGTGACCTGTACCGGCTCTCCGGGCCGGAGGAAACAGCGGAGCTAGGGCTTGATGACTACCTGGACCGCGACGCCGCCCTGGCCGTCGAGTGGCCGGAGCGAGCGCGGGGCGAGTTCCCGGTCGAGGCCCTGGAGATGCAGATAACGTTCGGCGAATCGCCCGACGACAGGGTGTTCAACGTCATCGCTCGCGGCGAGTCGCCTCGACGGTTGCTTGCGGCGATGCGCGTCGCGACCGAGCAACACGCGGGGATGGGCCGGTGACCTGCTTGCTGGCGATCGACACCGCAACCGGGTATGCGACCGTCGCCGTGGCGGTGAGTGAAGACCCGGGAGATCTGGACGGCCGGAAAGTATTCAGCCGATCCTGGTTCTCGCAACACAACCACGGGGTCGAGTTGATGCCGAAGATCAACGAAGCGCTGGACGCCGCCGGACTTGCGATCCCCGACCTGACCGACATCGCAGTGGTTATCGGCCCCGGTAGCTTCTCGGCGCTGCGCGTCGGCCTCGCAACGGCGCAGGGGATGGCGCTGGCCAGCGGGCTTCGACTGACGCCGGTCCCGACCTTCGAGGTGGAGATTGAACCGTGGGCGGACCACGATGGACCGGTCTGCGCGGCGATCGACGCCGGATCCAGCGGCCTGGCGTGGGGCCTCTATCTGGCGGCTGAGAACGGCCGCCAGGATGGTCTCCAGAACGAACTGAGGTTAGAAAGCATCGGCGTTGATCCCCCCGGGGCGTGTGTCGAGGCCTGTCCGGACACGACGGTTTTCTGTGGCGAGTCGGCTCAAAAATTCACCGGCCTCGTGCCCCGGGCGCGTATCCTTTCCGGTGAAGCGCCTACTCGCGGCGCCGATGCCCTGGTCCGAATCGCACTGCGAAGGCTCGCGAACGGTGAAGCCAGGGACCCCTCTGAAGTGGAGATCACATACGCCCGCGCCCCCACGATCACCACGCCTTCGGAACGGCTACCAGGCGGGAGCAGGACGCAACGAGCACCCGGGTAGATAAGCAAGCTAGAAGGACACGCCACTCAATGGCCCACGAAAAGACGCTGATCCTGGTGAAGCCGGACGCCGTGCAGCGCGGGATCGCCGGACAGGTGATCGACCGCCTTGAGCGGACGGGACTTCGAATCGCGGGCATGAAGCTGCTCCAGATCTCGGAAGAGCTGGCGGCGGAGCACTACGGAGAGCACGTCGGCAAGCCGTTTTACCCGGGCCTCGTGGAGTTCATCACCTCGGGACCGGTCGTGGCGATCTGCCTGGCCGGGCCGAACGCGATCTCGATCTCACGGAAGGTGATGGGTACGACGAACCCGGCCGCCGCCGCGGCCGGGACCGTGCGCGGGGATCTCGCCCTCGACATCGGCCGAAACGTGATCCACGGCTCGGCGAACGAGGCCGACGCGGCGCGCGAGGTTGGCCTGTACTTCAATGACGACGAATTGTTGGACTACACCCGGGCGATCGACGGCTGGGTTGTCGAGTAACGCCGGGCGTTGTCGCCGGAACGACGCCCTTCGAGAGCCTCAGGGCGCATGGGAAAACAAAATCCGGCGGGAAGCGCTGTGAAGCGTCTGGCGGCTACTGGACCCGGACGATCTCCGGCGCCCTCGCCCACAGCTCTTCCAGGGAGTAAAAATCCCGGGCGGAGCGTGAGAACAGGTGGATCACAAGGCCCGAAAAATCGAGCAGGACCCAGCCGCCCTGTCCCGTACCTTCCCTGTGGTGCACCCGGAGGCCGTTGGCGCGAAGCGCGCGCACGATGTCGTTGGCCATCGACTCAAGGTGTCGCGGGGTTTCTCCGCTGACGATCACGAAAAAGTCAGCGAACTGGCTGACTTCACGCAGGTCGAGTAGCGCTATGTCTGACCCGAGCGCCTCGGACGCTTCATCCAGCGCCATCCGCGCGTAGTCTTCAAGCTCGAGGAGTTGGTTCGGTGTTTCGCTTTCCGTCATCCCTGTTATTCAAACACACGTACAGGTCACTCCGGGGCTGAACGGGTGGTTTGTGGGGACCCGCGTGCTAGGCTGATTTGATGGGCGAATTCCCGATGGACCCAATAATCAGGGCAAAGGCGACCGGCTCCCGCAAGGGGCGTCCCGCAAAGCGCGTGGTGGTCGCGATGTCAGGCGGCGTGGATTCGTCGGTCGCCGCTTACCTGCTTGCCCGCGAGGGTTACGAGGTAATCGGCGTCACGATGAGGCTGTTTTCCACGCCGGACGAGACGGCGGCGCGCCTGAACCGCTCGTGCTGTTCGATCGAGGACGTGGACGACGCTCGCGCCGTCTGCCGGGTGATCGGCGCCAGGCACTACTTCATGAACTTCGAGAAGGAGTTCAAGCGGCACGTGGTGGACTACTTCGTATCGGAGTACGAGCGCGGGCGTACGCCGCACCCATGTCTCGCCTGCAACGATAAGTTGAAGTTCGAGTTCTTGTTGCGCCGCGCCCGGTTCATGGACGCCGATTTCATGGCGACTGGCCACTACGCACGGATCGATGAGCATGACGGCGCGTGGCGGCTCAGGCGCGGCGTTGACCCCTCCAAGGACCAGTCGTACGTGCTCTTCACGCTCGGCCAGGAGCAGCTTTCACGCCTGAAGTTGCCGATAGGCGGCTATGACAAGGACGAGATCCGGCGCATCGCCCGGGACGCCGGTTTGCCTGTCGCGGACAAGCCTGACAGCCAGGACATCTGCTTCATCCCGTCCGGCGACTACAAGGCGTTTGTCGAGCCCCGGCTGACGGTTCGCAGGCCCGGTGTGATCGTCGACTCTGAAGGGTCCATCCTGGCGGAGCATGATGGCGTGCATCGCTTCACAGTGGGCCAGCGCAAGGGGTTGCCTCTGCCCGGCGGCTCGCCGCGGCCCCTGTTCGTGACCGACATCGACCCCGAAGACGGAAGGGTGACCGTGGGCTTTGCCGAGCGACTGTTGCGACGCCGGCTCGCCTGCAGCGGCGTCACATGGATCGCCGGGGCGACCCCGCCGGACGGCGTTCGGGTCGAGGCGCG
>JACZRO010000159.1 GCA_022574675.1 Chloroflexota bacterium | reverse complement strand
GATCGACCGGAACACGATCGTGAGTAGTACGAAGCTCAGGCCCAACACCAGCGCGATCACCCACGGCTGGTACGACGACGTGACGTCGAGAAAGTCGACCTCTTCCGACGTCAGACCGCCGACGTGGACCTCCGCGGGCACCCCGGCGAAGGCCGCGGGGACGTATTCATCCCTCAACCTCTCCACGGCGTCCACGGTGGCCGCACTCTGCGCGCCACCGGACAGAGCGAACGTGATCAGCGCCAGATTGCCGGCATCATTGACCTCAAGCTCGGACCCTGGCCCGAACGTGGGATCGGCCGCCAGCGCCGTCTCCAGGTCGGCGATAGCTTGCTGGACCTGCGGCGACGCGATGTCGCCGTCGATCACAACCTCGGCCGGCGCGTCGAGGACCAGTCCGAACTCCTGTATCAACACCTCGAAGCCCTGCTTGGCCCGGAAACTGTCCGGCAGGTCTTCGACACCAGACGATCCGGCGTTCAGGTCGAAAAACGGAATCGTCGCCGCCACCAGGAAGGTGACGCTCAACACGAGCGCGATCCATGGCCGGCGCATGACGCCGCGCGTAGACCAGGCGAAGAACCCGGACCCGCCGCCGACGCTGCCGTCGTCCAGCTTTCCGCGCCGTATGAACGGCACCTTGAATCGATTTACGCGATCTCCCATGATGCTCAGCGTGGCAGGTAGCAGGGTGAGTGTGGCAATCACGGCGACGATGACCACCGATATGGCGCCGATGCCGAGGCTCACGAAAACACTCTGCGGCACGACGAGCAGCCCTATCAGGGCGAACACAACCGTAACTCCGCTGAAGAAGACGGCGCGGGTCGCCGTGGAGCCGGCGATGGCGATAGCCTCGATCTTGTCATGGCCCCTCTGCCGCTCCTCGCGGAAGCGGGAGACGATGAACAGGGCGTAGTCGATCCCGACCGCTAGCCCGATCATGGTGATGATGTTCTGGACGAACACGTTCAGCTCAAACAACGTGCTGATCAACGACACGGCGCCGATCGCTATCACCATCGAAATGATGGCAAGGGCTATCGGGATGAACACCGCCGCCAGTGCGCCGAAAACGATCGCCAGGATGATGAGCGCCAGCGGAATGGCGAACGACTCGCCTCGTTCCAGGTCGGCCTGGTTGCCCTCGGCGAAGTCGACCGAGAAGGTCGCCTCGCCCGAGATGAACAGCTCGTAGCCGGCCGGCAGGGCAAATTCGTCCAGTAGGTCATGGACGTCCGCTATGTTGTCCTCAGCGCCGTCGAAACCGCCGGCCATGGTGATCGGAATGACGGTCGTGCGCCGGTCCGCCGAGACCTGAGCCTCAACGCCCGTGTCGTAGAAGCTGAATGCTCCGGTCACGACGTCAGTGCCGAGGGCGCGGATATCGCCGGTAAGCGTCTCGACTACCTGCCTGAACCCGGCGTCATCGACGGTCGCCGAATCGGAGCGGACTATCACGACTTCGGTAATCTGCTCCGGACCGCGCAGTTCTTCGATCGCCTCCATCGCCCGTTTGGACTCAGGATCTCCCAGGAACTTGAACTGGGTGGTGGTGCCGTCTGCAAACAACGTGCCGATGGCCACTGCGGCGCCCACGAGCACGATCAGCCAGATGAGCATGACGCGCTTCGGGTGCAGGGCGCTGGCGCGCGCTAGATTTTCGGTCGACAGGTTGCTGAGCATGTGAGCGTGTCCCCCCGGAGACTCGTCGAAGTCGGGCGCCTTCAGAAGGGCGCCAGTGTGGCAGCGGATGTAAGCCGCGAATTTCGGCGCATCACCGTGACGCGCCAGTCGATATCAAAGACCGGCTGTCGCAGCCATTTGCGCCATTGCCAGGTTTCCGATCAGGCGGCCGCCGGCGCGGGTTCCGCGTCCAGCAGCGCCATGTCGAACTCCACCGGCAGCACGGTTCGTGCGCACCACATGCAGCGGTACGCGCTCTCGTAGCGGTCATATTTGGCCGACCCGCCGCAACGGGTGCAGGCCCCTATAAGAAGGTCGGGCACTTCCCTGTTAGCCATTTCGTTCTCCGTTCCTCGTCTGTATTTCTCATATGGCGACGGACCCACCGCGCCGTTCAAGTTCGTGTGTTTGGGCCGGGCCGTCGGTCTGTCAGGTCCGGCCTAGCGACGGCGGCCATCCTGCCGCTCGTCTCTGACCGGGATAGGTACCGGCGCCGGGATCCTCCCCTGCCCGGGCCCAGCGAGTTCCCTGAGGCGTTCCAGTAACTCGCTCAATATCTTTCTCAACATTTCGTTTGCCGTCCCTGTCGTCGCCCCGTCCCGTTTGATCGAGGCATATGGTTGGTCGATACGGACATAACTGACCGGTCAGTTTTCTTTGATGCGATGCCAGACTCGTGGATGCGCCGATCTATCCGCCTCAAGTCGTCGCGGGCGACCGTTTCCGGGATTCAAGATCGATCGGGACGGCCCGTGAAAAGTCCCCGGCGAGCATCGCTTTCACGATGCGACAGCAGGCGTCCACGTCCACAGCGGCGTCCCATGACTTCTGCAGGACGATCCCCATGAACATGGCGCCGATGACGCGCGGCACCACCTCAGGATCAAGGTCTTCGTTGATCTCGCCGCGTCGTTGGCCTTCCCTGATGATCCCTGAGATCACCGGAAACCAGAGATCGAACTCCTGCATCTGGAGCTCGTAGATGCGCGGGTTCGTCATCGCCTCGGCCCACAACTGGACCGCCAGCCGGTAGCCGTCCCGCGACGCCGGGTCTGCCAGCTGGCCGTAGACGCCATCGGTAAGATCGACGAGCGCGGCCACCGGGCCGTTCTGTTCCAGGATTCCCTTCATCAACGAGGTTTCCTGGTTGATTGAGCGTTCGTACATCGTAGCGACGATGTCCTCTTTGCTGGAGAAGTACCGGTAGAGAGCGCCCTTGCTCATATCGGCCTCGGCGCAGATATCGTCCATCGTGGTCTGATGGAACCCGTCCCTTGAAAATCGCCGGACGGCCGCGTCCACGATCTGGTTGCGGCGCTCTTCCAGGTATTGTTCGGAGACTTTTGGAGACATCGCTGCTTGTGTCCGATACCGGCAGTCGGCCCGGGTAATGGCTGTCCGTTAATAAAACTGACCAGTCAGTCGTCTTTACTGAGCATATGATGCAACACGCGGTCGCCGGATGCAAATCGGGACTATATCCCCACGTTTTGCGCATGGTCGTACAACAAGACCCGCGGTATGATGGGTAGTCGTGGCGTGATCTGCGCCGCTTGATCGGGGTCCCCGGTCCCACCGATGGATTCGCAAACGGTGTCGCCGGGCGTATGACGCCTCTCCGGGAGTGATGTAACCCGGAGCGCAACGCGGGAAGAACGCACTGCCGGCGCTTGCGTGCGCCCCGAAATTAAGTCCCTTCACCATTCAATCGTCAATCTCCGCCGCTTGCCCGCGGCCGAACACGAGCGCGTGCCCCGTGACCACTGGCGCCGCTGGAATAGACAGATGCTTTTTGCCGATAAATTAGCCATGTCCTACGGGACGCGTGAGTTGTTCGCCAACGCCACGTTCGTCATCGGGGAGGACGAGCGCGTGGGCCTGGTCGGGCCGAACGGGGCCGGGAAATCGACCCTGCTGCGCCTGATCGCGGGGCTGGAAATGCCCGAGGCCGGAACGGCCGGACACCGCGGCGGTGTCGTAGGGTTCCTGAAGCAGGAGGCCGACCTGTCGCCAGATTTCACGCTCGTTGAAGAGCTGTGGAAGGCTTTCCCCGAGGCGCTCGAGGTTCGACACCGGCTTGACGAGGTCGGCGCCCTGCTGGAGACCGGCGAGGGCGATGTGATCGAGCTCGTGGACGAGCAGACAACGCTTTACGAGCGCTACGAGCTGCTCGACGGGTACCGGATCGAGGCCCGCATCGGGAAAGTGCTCGACGGCCTCGGATTCGAGCGTCCGGACTGGGACAAGCATTGCACCGATTTCTCCGGCGGATGGCAGATGCGGATCGCGCTGGCGAAGATCCTGGCCTCCGTCCCGGAGCACGCGCTGCTGGACGAGCCCACCAACCACCTTGACGCCGAAGCCCGTGACTGGCTGGCGGAGTATCTGACGGACTACCCGGGCGTGGTTGTGATCGTCACCCATGACGGTGTGTTCATGGACAAGGTCGTAACCCGCGTATTGGAGATCGACCGGGGTGAGATCAAGAGCTACGCCGGCAACTTCAGCTCGTACCTGGCCGAGAAGAAGGCCCGCGCGGAAGCGCGCGAGCGTGCGCGCCTGCGGCAGCAGCGTGAGATCGCCAGGCAGCGCCGGTTCATAGACAGGTTCCGGTCAAAGGCGACAAAGGCCGCCCAGGTCCGCAGCCGCGAGACGGCGCTGGAAAAGATCGAGATCATCGAACAGGTCCGAAAGGCCCCGGAGGTGCGTTTTGCCCTCCAGGCCAGCGGGAGGACGGAACGTGAAGTCCTCAAGATTCAGCATGTTGCGAAGTCGTTCGGCGATGAGCCTGTATTGCTGGACGTGAACCTTGAGGTTGAGCGCGGGCAAAAGGTGTGCCTGGTCGGTGCGAACGGCGGCGGCAAGAGCACGCTTTTGCGCATCGCGATCGGGGCGCTCGACGCCGACGAGGGGACGGTCAAATGGGCGGAACGCGCCCGGCCCGGTTACTACGATCAGCACCAGGACGAGGCGCTCGACCCGGAGCGAACGGTGCTGGAGGAGGTGCGCGATGGCTCCGACGGCGCTCCCGACGTCCGCCTGCGCTCGATCCTGGGCCAGTTCCTGTTCAGCGGGGATGACGTATTTAAACCTGTGAAAATACTGTCCGGCGGCGAGCGCAGTCGCGTGGCCCTGGCGAAGTTCCTGATCCAGCCAACTAACGTGCTGCTGCTGGACGAGCCGACGAACCACCTGGATCGCGCCACACGGGCCCGCTTGATCGAGGCGCTCAGCACCTACGACGGCACGATCATCTGCGCCAGCCATGACCCGGGCATCGTCGAAGGCATCGCCACGCACGTGTACGAGGTGAAGAACGGCGAGGCGACGGAGATCCTCGAGAAGCGCAAGATCGACCCGATCGGCGACGATGGGCCGAAAACGGCTCGCCAGCGGCGCGCGGCCCGGGAGGCGGCCGCGGCCAGCTAGCCGAGGTCGGCGGGCGGGCTCAGCGTTCCGGAAGGGCGACCTGCAGTTACGGCTCTCCCAGCGCGCGAGGACGCGCCGGGTTAGAGGCCGCGGGACCGGCTCCCGCGTGGCGTTACGCGGGTCACGAGTCCACTGATATGTCGAGTACCAGAGTCATCCTCATAGGCGGACCGTCGCACTCCGGTAAGTCATCGCTTGCGATCGAGATGGCGAAAAAGCTCGGCTGGAGCCACGTGTCCACGGATCGGATGGCCCGCCACCCAGGGCGGCCCTGGAAAACGGACACGACTGCGGTGCCGGACCAGGTCGCGGATCACTACCTGTCGCTGTCGGTGGACGAGCTGATCGCCGACGTTATGCGGCACTACAACAGGATGTGGCCCGGAATCGAGGCGCTCGTGCGGACGCACGCCTCAGACCTCTCCGCCGACCGCCTTATCCTCGAAGGTTCTGCGGTGTTGCCGGAGCGTGTAGCGGCCCTGGACGTGGATGGCGTTGCAGCGCTCTGGCTCACGGCCGACAGCGAACTCCTCGAAGCCCGGGTACACGCGTCGAGTGGATACAACCGGGCCGCGCCCGGAGAGAAGGCGCTGGTCCAGAAGTTCGTCGAGCGCAATCACCGCTACAACGACCGAATGATGGACGCCGTGAACAGCCTTGGCCTGGTCAGCTTCCACGTCGGGACCGTGTCGTCGATCGACGACCTGACGGAGCGCTGTATCGGACTCGTGGCCAGGTAGACCGTCTTCCTCAGCGCGGCTCCCACCGGGCGGCGGCTGATACTGCGGCGGACTCAAATGGCACATTCTGCCGAGGATCACATACAGGGATATGCACGCCGGTCGCACGCACCGGCGGCCATGTTCGGGTATCTTCTCCCGCGATGGAATA
>JACZRO010000158.1 GCA_022574675.1 Chloroflexota bacterium | reverse complement strand
TGTAGGCCCGCGCCATGCGGATCGCCATCATGACGGCCTCGGTGCCGGATGACGTGAACCTGACCTTCTCCGCGCACGGGATGAGTTGCTTGACCAGGTCCGCCCAGCGGATCTCGAGATCGGACGATGCGCTCAGGTGCGTGCCCAGCGCCATCCTGTCCTGGACCGCCTTGACGATCGCCGGATGAGCCTGCCCAAGGATCATCGAGCCGTGGCCGGTGTTGTACTCAACATACTCGTTGCCGTCCACGTCCCACTTGTGACTTCCAGCGCCGTGAGACATGCAGATGGGGAACGGCGACATATTGCGAGCTTCGTGGGTGACACCCTTCGGGAAGTTCAGCTTCGCCCGCTTGTAAAGTTCTGCCGACTTCGGGTGCAGCTCGTAGTAGCGGTCTTCGATCGCCGTCCGGGCCATGGCGTGGGCCTCCGTTGTTGAGTTCCGAAGTCGATTCGCGGGCTTTGTCCGGGCCATTTAAGGGCGCTTCCCGAAGTGCGTTTGGGCCCGAGTCCAAGCTCCAGGCGGCTGCTATTCTATGCGCTCGATTTTCCGGCATGCTGCGCCTTGTGTGCGGCGTCCCTTTAGCGGCCGTAAACGGCCAGGTGGTATCCGTGCCAGAGAGCTTTATCACGCACCTTGAGTGCAGCTACTGCGGCGAGACCTTCGATCACAACGACCCGATGCGCACCTGCACGTCGTGCGAGAAGGTGTTGTTCGCCCGTTACGACCTGGACAGGGCGGCCGGAGCGAAGGGCGAATTACAGGGCCGCGAGCCGAACATGTGGCGCTATCGCGAGGTGATGCCGGTGAAAGACCCGGCCAACATCATCACGCTGGGCGAGGGCATGACGCCGATCATCAACGCCGTGCGCCTTGCCGCGGAGGTCGGTTCGCCGGGACTGCTCCTGAAGGACGAGGGCGTCTGCCCGACGGGGTCCTTCAAAGCGCGCGGCCTGTCTGCCGCCGTGTCGAAGGCGAAGGAGCTCGGCCTCATGAAGCTCACCATGCCCTCCGCCGGGAACGCCGCCGGAGCGATGGCCGCCTACGCGGCGGCGGGCGGGCTTGAGGCCAATGTGTTCATGCCGAAAGACGCCCCGTATGCGAACCAGATTGAGTGCATCGCGTACGGGGCGACGTTGACCCTGGTCGACGGGTTTATAAACGACGCCGGCCGCATATCCGCGGAGGCCGCGGCGGAACGGGGGCTGTTCGACATCTCGACCCTCAAAGAGCCGTACCGGGCCGAGGGCAAGAAGACGATGGGCTACGAAATCGCAGAGCAGCTCGGATGGAGCCTGCCGGACGTGATCGTGTACCCCACCGGCGGCGGAACGGGCATCGTCGGCATGTGGAAGGCGTTCGATGAGATGGAGCGCATGGGCTGGATCGGCTCGGAACGTCCGCGCATGGTGATGGTCCAGGCCGAGGGCTGCGCGCCGCTCGTGAAAGCGTACGAAGCCGGTGAACGTCACGCCGAGCTGTTCCCGAACCCGCACACGCTGGCGGCAGGAATGCGGGTACCTGTGGCGATCGGAGATTACCTGGTGCTTGACGCCGTTCGTGAGAGCGGCGGCACCGCGCTGACGGTAACGGACGACGAGATGATCCAGGGTGTGAAGGACATGGCTTCATACGAGGGCGTTTTCGCGGCGCCGGAAGGTGGGGCGCTGGTCGCCGCGCTCAGGAAATTGATGAAGTCCGGAACGGTGAGCCGGGATGAACGCGTCCTGCTTCTCGTAACGGGGTCAGCAATGAAGTACCTGGATGTGCTCGGTCCCGCGTTTGAGAGTCCTGCGATGAGTATCGGCTCGTAGTACCCTAGCGCCGCAACGTCACGGCGCCGCGACAAAGGAACGCCACTCGGACCCGGCCCAGGTTAGGCGTCCGAGGTCACGCGCTTGGGCCGCCTGAATTATTCAAGAGGAACTCACCTATGGTCGATATCGCGAGCCGGACACCGGTGATTGGCACGGCATACCCGAAGGTCGATGGGGTCGACAAGGTGACGGGCCGTGCCCGGTTCGGAGCGGACGTCCACCTCCCCGGCATGTTGCACGGAAAGCTACTCCGCAGCCCGTACGCGCACGCCCGAATCGTCAGTATCGACACGTCCGCCGCCGAGGCGTTGCCGGGCGTTGGCGCCGTGATCACCGGAGACGATTTCCCGCTGCTTCCCCCGGGCACGACGGTCCCCATCGGCGCGCTGCGCCTGGACCTGTACCGGATCAGCCGACTCGTAATCGCCCGCGAAAAGGTCTTATTCGAGGGCCACCCGGTGGCCGCCGTCGCCGCTACGTCTATGGCGATCGCCGAGCGCGCGATCGACCTGATCAAGGTCGAGTACGAGGTGTTGCCGCACGTCCTTGACGAGGTCGAGGCGATGGCGCCCGGCGCACCGCTACTGCACGACGACCTGTTCACTTCCGGCCTGGGCGAGACTCCGGACAAGCCCTCCAACGTCGCCCTCCATCTTGAGATGGGACGCGGGGACGTCGAACAGGGATTCAAGGACGCCGACGTCGTTGTCGAGCACAGCTTCAAGACTGAGTCCGTGCACCAGGGTTACATCGAGCCGGAAGCCGAAACGGCGTGGTGGCGGACGGACAGGCTCACGATCTGGGCAGACACCCAGGGCATCTTCGGTCTCAGGGCGCAACTGGCCACGTTCCTCGGCGCGCCGCTCAATTTCTTGAAGGTCATTCCGATGGAGGTCGGCGGCGGGTTCGGCGCCAAGAGCGCGCTGCGACTGGCGCCCATTTCCGCGGGGCTTTCAAGAAAGAGCGGCCGGCCCGTTCGCACCGTGTTGAGCCGCGACGAGGTGCTCCGGGCTACCGGACCAGGCGTTAAAACGACTACGGCTGTAAAGGTGGGGGCCACGAAAGACGGCGTAATCACGGCCATCGACGCCCGCATGATTTACAACGCCGGCGCACTCCCGGGCTCTCCGCTGGCAGGCGGCACGCTGGTCGGGTTCAGCCCCTACCAGACCGAAAATCTGCGGATCATCGGATACGACGTCGTCACGAACCGTCCGAAGGTTGCGGCGTATCGTGCGCCGGGCGGTCCGCCGATCACATTTGCCGTCGAGTCTGTCATGGACGAGGTCGCGGAAAAGCTCGGCATCGATAAACTCCAGTTCCGGGAAAAGAACGCCACGAAGACCGGGGACCGCGGGCCGAACGACCTCACGTTTAACCGAATCGGCCTTGAAACCGTCCTGGAGTCGGTCAAAAATCACTCCGCATGGAACTCGGACCTGCCGGCGCCGCGTTCCGGCGGGAAGGTCGGGCGCGGACTGGGGCTGGGCTACTGGCGGGGAGGGACCAACACCTCCAGTTGCTCGCTGACGGTACAGGCTGACGGTTCGATATCCGTGGTGATCGGCTCGGTCGACCTGAGCGGCGCTCGAACCGCATTTACTCAAATCACCGCCGACGAGTTCGAAATCCCGGCCGAGATCGTCCACGTGGAGATGGGCGATACCGACACGGTCGGGTACACAGACGGGTCGGGCGGCAGCAGGGTGACGTACGTGACCGGCGCAGCGGTCCATAACGCCTGCCGGAACGCCCTGCAGGTCCTCCGGGCACGCGCCGCCGACACGCTCGATGTAACGCCCGAGGTTGTCGACTACCAGGAGGGCGTGTTCACGGCGAGGGACATCCCCGGCCGCGAGGTCACGTTGAGTGAACTCGCAAGCGCGAGTGTGCGCGGCGCCGGCGTGATAAGCGTCACCGGAACCGCCAGCGGCATGGAGCCGGCCCCGTCATTCACGGCGCACATCGCCGATGTCGAGGTCGACGAAGACACCGGCAAGGTCCAGGTCCTCAACTACACCGTATTTGAGGATGTCGGCAAGGCTATCAACAGGGACGGTGTTGAGGGCCAGATCCAGGGCGGCGTGGCGCAGGGAATCGGCTGGGCGCTCCACGAAGCGTACATCTACGACGAGGCTGGCCGGATGACGAACCCGAGCCTGCTCGACTATCGGATGCCGACGGCCCTCGATCTCCCGCGTATCCGCACGGAGCTGATCGAAGTGCCGGCGTCCGACGGACCCTACGGCGTTCGCGGCGTCGGCGAAGTCCCGATAGTGCCACCCGCCGGCACGCTGGCCAACGCCATCTACGACGCGACCGGCGTACGGATGGACCGGCTGCCTATGAGCCCGGAAAACGTATTCCTGGTGACACGAAACGCCGAGAGAGCGAACTGGCTCTCGATGGACGTTACGCAGGACGGCGCCGCGATGACGGTAGTGGGTGTCGATATCCCGGAAGACGAGTAACCCGCCCGATCGGAATCTAACAGAGACCACCGGCGAGGCGAACGAAAATATCGGAGGGCGGCATGGAAAAGACCGTTGGTTTCGAGGCGCTGAGCCCTGCGACGTTCCTGGACCGGAGCGCGTCCGTTTACCCGGACAAGCCGGCGATCATTTACGGGAACACAAGCTACACCTACGCCGAGTTCGCCGAGCGCGTGAGACGGCTATCGTCAGCCCTGGCGCAGGTGGGGGTTGGATACGGGGACAAGGTCGCATTTCTCGTACCGAACGTTCCGACGATGCTCGAGGGCCATTACGGGCCGATGCGGCTTGGCGCGGTGCTCGTGGCGATCAACATCCGTCTATCGGCCCGGGAGATCGCATACATCCTGAACCACTCCGGAGCCAAGGTCCTGATTTTTGACTCCGAGTACGCCCCGGTCATACGGGACCTCAGAGACGAGGTGCCCGGGATCAGCACTTTTGTCCAGGCGGTCGACACGACGCCGCGTGCCGAGGACATAGAAGGTCCCGATTACGAACAGTTCCTGGCATCGGCGCCGGACGGCGATCCGTACGTCAGGCTCCGTTCCGAGATGGATTCGGTCGCGATCGACTACACCTCCGGCACGACCGGGATGCCAAAGGGCGTTGAGTACAGCGGCCGCGGCGCTTACCTTTCCGCGCTCGGCGAAGCGCTGGAGATCGGGATGAACTGGCGCAGCGTCTACCTGTGGACGCTCCCGATGTTCCACTGCAACGGCTGGTGCTACACGTGGGCCGTCACGGCGGTCGGCGGCACTCACGTCTGTCTGCGTCGTATCGACGCCGAGGAGGTGTTTGGCATCATTTCAGACCGCGGCGTGAGCCACATGTGCGCAGCGCCTACCGTGCTCACAGCGCTCTACTCCTCGCCGCACGCGGGCGAGGGCAAGCTGTCCGGTGTCAGGATCATGACGGCCGGCGCGCCACCCGCGCCACAGGTAATCCGCACAATTGAAGCCATGGGCGCCAACGTCCTGCACACCTACGGGCTGACCGAGACGTACGGCCCGATTACCGTGTCCGCCGAGCAGCCGGAATGGGATTCGATGGATGTGCACGAGCGGGCGAACCTGAAGGCCCGGCAGGGGGTCCCGTTCATCCTGGCGGAGCCCGGCCTGAGGGTGGTCGACGAAGGCATGTCCGACGTCCCGCGTGACGGCGAGACCATGGGCGAAGTCGTGATGCGCGGGAACATGGTCATGTCCGGGTACTACAACGACCCTGAGGCGACGGCGAAGGCCTTCGCCGGCGGCTGGTTCCACTCGGGAGACCTTGGCGTGTGGCATAAGGACGGGTATATCGAGCTGCGAGACCGCGCCAAGGACGTCATCATCTCCGGCGGAGAGAACATCTCCAGCCAGGAAGTGGAGAAGGTGATCATGGAACATCCATCCGTCATGGAGGTGTGCATCGTCGCCGTGCCGGATGAAAAGTGGGGAGAGGTTCCGAAGGCCTTCGTGGTCAGAAACGACGGCGCGGACGTATCCGGCGAAGAGATCATCGAGTTCTGTCGCGAGCGGATCGCACATTTCAAGGCGCCGAAGCACGTCGAGTTCGGGGAGCTTCCGAAGACCGCCACGGGGAAAATTCAGAAGTACATTCTTCGAGAGAAAGAGTGGGCCGGACATGACAGGCGCATCAACTGAGACGCAGGACCTGGTCCTGGACGAGGTGCAGGATGGGGTAGCCGTCCTGACCTTGAACAACCCGCGTCGCCGGAACGCCGTGTCGTCCGAACTCCTCGCCCGGCTCA
>JACZRO010000022.1 GCA_022574675.1 Chloroflexota bacterium | reverse complement strand
ATGTAGTGGTGGAAGGCGAGCCGGCGGCCGGCCACGGCCCCATCGAGGGCCAGCGGGAAAGCCTCCGCTTCCTTGAGGGGATTGAAGAGACCATAAACGCCGCAAAGTCCGATCATGCTACAAGCCGCGGGGACGCCTGATCGGGACGCGTCGGCCGTGGGACAGTTAGAGAGCCCGGCGCCCGCCGGAGTTCACATGAGGAATCCATCGATGAGCACGCGTCGACTTACCACGGCCCAGGCGCTGATCGAGTTCCTGGCGAACCAGCACGTGGAGCGCGATGGCGTCGAAGGACCGTTCTTCGCGGGCGTTTTCGGCATCTTCGGTCACGGCAACGTTGCGGGCATCGGCCAGGCGCTACAGCAGAACGCGGAGCGGATGCGTTACTACCTGACGCGCAACGAGCAGGCGATGGTCCACACCGCGGCCGGTTACGCAAAGATGAAGAACCGGCTGGCCACCTTCGCATGTACCTCGTCGGTCGGTCCGGGCGCAACGAACATGATCACCGCGGCGGCGGGCGCAACGATCAACCGGTTGCCCGTCTTGCTGCTGCCGGGCGACGTGTTCGCCACCCGCCGTTCCGCCCCGGTCCTTCAACAACTGGAAGCGGGCTGGTCTCAGGACGTGTCGGTCAACGACGCGTTCAAGCCCGTCTCGCGTTACTGGGACCGGATCAACCGGCCGGAACAGCTCACGCCGGCCCTCATGCGGGCGATGCGGGTGCTGACGGACCAGGCGGAGACCGGAGCGGTGACCCTCTGCCTGCCGCAGGACGTGCAGACGGAGGCGTGGGACTTCCCGGACGAGTTGTTCGAGCGGCGTGTGTGGCACGTTGGCCGCCCGGTGCCGGACGCCGCCGCGCTAACGCGCGCCGTCGACGCTATAAAGGGGTCACATCGACCGTTGATAATCGCCGGCGGAGGAGTCATTTACTCGGACGCCACGGCGGCGTTGCGGTCACTGGTGGACTCGACCGGGATCCCCGTTGGCGAGACCTTCGCAGGGAAGGGCTCGCTCCCGTACGACCATCCCGCTGCGCTGGGAGCCGTAGGGGCGACGGGCACGACCGGCGCCAACCTGATCGCGCGCGATGCCGATCTGGTCATCGGAATCGGTACCAGATACTCTGACTTCACGACCGGTTCCATGACCGCGTTCCAGCATGACGGCGTCAAGTTCGTGAACATAAACGTGGCCGCGTTCGACGCCGCAAAGCAGTCTGCGATAGCGCTGGTGGGCGACGCGCGGGCGACTCTTGAGGCGCTTGGCGCGGCGCTTGGCGACCATCGCGTCGACGACGCCTACCGGGCCCAGGCGCAGAGGTTGAACGCCGAGTGGGACGAAGAGGTCGAACGCATCTACGGCCTCGCCAACCGGCCGCTCCCGAGCCAGGGCGAGGTGATCGGCGCTCTGAACGCGTTCGCAGACCCGCGGGACGTCGTCGTGGGCGCAGCGGGCAGCCTGCCGGGCGACCTGCATAAGCTGTGGCGCACGCGCGACCCGAAGGGCTTTCACCTGGAGTACGGCTACTCCTGCATGGGGTACGAGATCGCCGGCGGGCTCGGTGTGAAGATGGCGGACGCGGAGCGGGAGGTGTACGTGATGGTGGGCGACGCCTCGTGGCTCATGATGTCGTCCGAGGTCGTGACTTCGATCCAGGAAGGCGTGAAGCTCACCATCATCCTGATCGACAACCACGGCTTCAACTCGATAGGGGCGCTGTCGGAATCGGTGGGCTCGGAGGGCTTCGGCACAGAGGCCCGTTACAGGGGCGAGGACGGGCTGCTTTCCGGGGGCCATCTGCCGGTCGATTTCGCGGCCAACGCCGCCAGCCTTGGAGCGGTAGTGATCGAGGCCGGCAGCATCGACCAGTTCAATGAAGCGCTCCGGCAGGCGAAACGAAACGATGTGACGACCGTCATCAAGATCGAGACCGATCGCTACGCCCGCGTGCCGTCATACGAAAGTTGGTGGGAAGTGCCCGTGGCCGAGGTGTCTGAGCCGGACCCGGTCAAAGAGGCCCGTGCGGCCTACGAACGCTCTCGCCTGGATCAGAAGATCCACCTGTAACCGGGCGGGCAGGATGGGTGAGGTGGCCACCGGGCCCACACGCTCCGCGTTCCGGGATAAAGTGCTCGCCTCGCACATTCGCATCGCGGGAGCGGGCAGCGGCCCGCCCGCCGCTGAACGCCAGGCTCTCCGTCTCCTGATCCAATAAACGCCAGATATTCGATAGAAAGCGTCTCCCATGCCGCCCTCCGACACCCCCAACTTCCTGATCATCATGTCCGACGAGCACGGGCCGATGTTCAGCTCCACCTACGGTCATCGGCTGGTCGACACGTCCAACATGGACCGGCTCGCGGCGCGGGGAACGACGTTCGACGCGCATTACTCAAACTCGCCGTTATGTGTTCCGTCCCGGCTGTCGTTCATGACCGGCAAGTTCGTCAGCACCATCCGCGGCTGGGACAACGCCACGCCGCTCTACCTGGGCGAGTTGACCTGGCCCTACCTGCTGCGCTCGCGCGGCTACGACACCGCGCTGGACGGCAAGATGCACATGCTCGGGCGGCACGCGCTCCACGGCTTCGACGAGCAGATCGCACACGACCCCCACGCCGCCAACGCCCACCCGGTGTTCACCTGGGACGACACCCCTCGACCTCCGGCGAACGCGCCTGACGACTACGACCTGTCAGAGCATTTCCCGCAGGCGGGCGAGCCATGGCCGGAGGTGATCAACGCCCGGTCGGGGACCAGCAAGGTCATCGAGGACGACCAGACCTTCGAGGACGCCGCACACGCGTATCTCCGCGACCCGGCGCGCAGGGAGAAGCCATTTGCGCTGTGCGTGGGGTTCATCGCGCCGCACTTCCCGTTCGCCGTCCCGGAGCCCTACTTCTCCAGGTACTACCCGGACCGGGTCGACATGCCCAACAACCCACCCGGCCACCTGGAAGACCTGCCCGTTGCGGCGGTTCGCCTGCGCCGGATGTTCGGGCTGGGCGGGCCATACACCGACGACCAGGTGATGCGTGCCCGCGCCGCCTACTACGGGATGATCGATCAGCTTGACGATCGGATCGGCCGGTTGATGGACACGCTGGAGGCGGAGGGGCTGGCCGAAAACACGGTGATCATCCACACGTCTGACCACGGCGAGATGCTCGGCGAGCACGGGCTGTGGCGGAAGATGTGCTTCTACGAGCAGTCGGCCCGCGTGCCGCTACAGATATCGTGGCCGGGCCGGCTGCCGGAGGGCCAACGCATCGCCGGAGTCACATCCAACGTCGACGTCACGGCGACCATCCTCGATCTCGCCGGGGTGTCGCCCGCCGAGTGGAACCTGGACGGCGACAGCCTGCTGCCGCTCATGCGCGGTGAGGCGGCCGAGTGGAAGGACGAGGCTTTCGTCGAGCACCTCGCGCACGGGACCGACAGGCCGCGCGCCATGATCCGCTCCGGCAAGTACAAGCTGTCGTACAACCACGGCAGTCCGCCCGAGTTTGAGCTGTACGACCTGGAGGCCGACCCGGGCGAGTTTGACAACCGGGCGGACGACCCGGCGCTGCGCGATGTGCGAGATCGTCTGCTCGCGCGCATCCTGGACAAGTGGGGCGACGCCGACGCGATGGACGCCGAGATCCGCGCCAGCCAGAAGGCTCGCCTCCTGATGCGCGAGGTGATGACGGCCGACCGGGATTTCTAGCGCGTGGAGAGATGTCCCGGCGCGCCCTGAGCCGGCCGAAGGGCCGCTGTTTGACTTATCGTGCCGTAACGGTCGGCGGCGCAGGGGTGAATTACCGCCGGAACCACATCGCGCTCGCCCCGGTACTCGCTGTGTCCAGGGGACCGATGGTTTCACGAGGGGCTGGTCGCGGGTTCCGCCCGGCGGTCCAAACCCGGGCCATACCGCCTCCCGTGAGGGTTGTGTGAAGAAACGCGCACGGCGCTTCGCGCAGCGCGAGACTCGGTAAAAGATACCCGGTTTCCACTATTTCACTTGCCGCTTTCAGGCGTCGCATTCATTCCATTGCCCCGGAGCTACCTCGGTTCACTCCGGGTCACAGGGAGGGCCGACGGCGCCGGTGGACTGCCGCAACGACGAGGCCAGAGAGGTCCCGATTGCTAAGCGTTACGCGCCTTCTCTGTGACGTCCGAACCCCCGGAGACGATCTCCGGTATGGCGAAAAGAAGCCGGGAAACCCCAACCCGGCGCCGGTCCACCGCCGTCCGATCGTCGTGTGGAACGTCACCCGGAGCTGCAACCTCCACTGCGCCCACTGCTACAGCTCGTCGCATGACCGGGAATACCCCGGGGAGCTGACGACGGACCAGGCGCTCGCCGTCATAGACGACCTGGCCGACTACGGCATCCCGGTCCTTCTTTTCTCCGGCGGTGAGCCCCTCAGACGCCACGATCTGCCCGTCCTGGTCAAGCGGGCCGCCGAGCGCGGTTTGCGGCCGACCCTTTCCTCCAACGGCACCCTGATGACGCCCGAGAAGGCGCGAACGCTTGCCGACGCAGGAATGGTCCGCGCCGGTATCAGCCTGGACGGGCTTGAGGCGATCAACGACAAGTTCCGCGGGTCCAGAGGCGCTTTCAAGGACGCGCTGGAAGGGATTCGAAACGCCACCGCGGTCGGGATGCGGGTGAGCCTCCGGTTCACGATGACGAAAAAAAACATCGGCGATCTGCCCGGGTTGTTCGACCTCGCAGAGCGCGAGGGTATCCCCCGCGTCTGCGTTTACCACCTCGCCTACGCCGGCCGGGGCGAGAAGCTGCTGTCTTTTGACCTGGCAGACATGGAAAGACGGGCGGCCGTCGAGTTCGTTTTCGAGCGCACCATGAAGTCGCACGAGACCGGCCACAATCTAGAAGTCCTGACCGTGGACAACCACGCCGACGGCCCGATGCTCGTCATGTGGAGCCGTGAGCATGCGCCGGAGCGTGCGGACGACATCGAGCGGTTGTTGCTGAAAAACGGCGGAAACAGCGCCGGCCGGGGCATCGCAAGCATCGACAACCTGGGCAACGTTCACCCGGACCAGTTCTGGTGGACCCGCACGCTGGGCAACGTGCTGGAGCGGCCGTTCAGCAAGATCTGGTCGGACGAAGACAACGAGTTCTTGCACCAGCTACGCAACCGCAAGGCCCTGCTGCCCGAGCGGTGCCGGAGTTGCCGCTGGCTCGACTCGTGCAACGGCAACCTGAGAGTCCGGGGAGAGTCTGCGACCGGAGATCCGTTTGGAATGGACCCGGCCTGTTACCTGACGGACCTCGAGGTTTTCGAGCCCGTCGCCGCCTCGTGACGCACCCGCACGGCATAAGCGGACAGGCCAAACAGCCCGGAGGCCGCCCGGACGGAATGCCGCGCGTCGATACGGACCGCGATCCGGTGGTCATTTTCTGGGAGATGACGCGCGCCTGCGCCCTGGCGTGCGAGCACTGCCGGGCCGAGGCGCAACCGAAGCGGCACCCGCTCGAACTGACCACCGATGAGGGGTTCTGGCTGATGGACCGGCTGACGGGCTTTGACCGTCCGCCGATCGTGGTGCTAAGTGGCGGCGACCCGTTCATGCGTCGCGATCTTTTCGACATCGTGGAGTACGCGGTCGGGCTGGGACTCACGGTGTCCGTGTCGCCAAGCGCCACCGCGCTCGCCACCGAAGAGCGATTCCGCAGGCTCGTCGAACTGGGCGTGTCCCGCGTCTCGTTCAGCCTCGATGGACCGGACGCGGAAACGCATGACGTGTTTCGGGGGTTCCCGGGCACTTTTGACCGCACCATCAACATGTTTCGAATGGCACGTGCGGTCGGGCTCGAGTTCCAGGTGAACACCACCATCACGCGCCGGACCCGCGACTATCTCCCCCGGATGGCTGAGCTGGTGGCCCGCGAGGGCGCGGCGCTGTGGGACCTGTTCCTCCTCGTGCCGGTAGGCCGAGGGTTGGAAGCATCGCTCATGTCACCGGAACAGCACGAGGAGACCTTCAACTGGGTCGTCTCGAACCGCGGCGACTGGCCGTTCATGACAAAGACCACGCTCGGTCAGCCGTACCGGCGCGTCTCTATCCAACGCCGACTCGAGGCGGAGGGTCGCGCCGTGGAAGACCTGAGCCCGGCGGAGATTCGCAGTCTGTGGCCGGGGCCGGTCACCAACGACGGCAAGGGCATCTTCTTTATCTCGCACCTGGGCGACGTATACCCGAGCGGGTTCCTTCCCTACCGGGCCGGCAACGTCCGCCTCGACAACCCGGTGCGCCTTTACAGGACCGCTCCCATCTTCCGCTCTCTCCGTGACCCGGGCGCGCTCAAAGGCAAGTGCGGCATGTGCCCGTTCAATGTCGTTTGCGGCGGCTCGCGCGCGAGGGCCTATGCGATGACCGGAGACCCGTTTGCGGCCGAGCCGAGCTGCCCCTACGTCCCGGCGGCCGTCACCGCGACCTGAGCCGCGCCCGCGCTTCCTTGCTTGTTCGATGGGCGGGATGGGTCTGCATGGCTCGGCAGTCCGTCAGGCATCGTGCGATATATTGGATTCGATGGCGTGACACCGCTGTCGATAGAAACCCGTGGGACGCTTCCTCTATGTGGGCCGAAACTTTCAAACTTCCTTGACATTGCGCGCGTACAACGTATCTGTGCCGATTAACGTTCAGCGGGCTGACGCCCGGTCAGGGAGTTACGACGGATGAGTCGTCGATGGTTCTTGAGCCTTGTGGTGGCGTTGGCCGCCGTGGGTGCGCTGGTTGGCGCGACCGCGGCCTCCGCCGATTTTCGCAGCCGCATCCCCGGGGGCGAGGTGCTCGACAGGGTCGCCTCGATTCTCGGCATAGAGCGATCCACGCTCGACGATGCGTTCGACCAGGCCCGGTCTGAGGTCAAGGACGAAAAACAGGCAGAGGCCCTCGCCACACTCGTGGCGGACGGGACTCTCACAGAGGCCGAAGCGATAGAGATCGGCGACTGGCTGGACAGCCGGCCTGCAACGCTGAACGGTGTCAAGACCTCAACACGACACGGTCTCAAGTTCCACCGTGGCGGTTTCCATGGCGCCCGCCCGAGCGGCGCCCTAAATATCCCCTCGATCAGTCCCGAACTGCTCGCCCGCCTGGTCGAAGACGGCAAGCTGTCGCAGGATGACGCCGACGCGATTCAGGCCTGGTTGGATGCCCGCCCCGATGCCGTTGATAAACTGGTGACGGAGCCGCTGAAGTCGCTTGAGGGCCTATTTGAAGGCGTCGCACCGTTCGGCGGCGGCTTCTTCCGTTTCGGCGAAGACGGCGGGACATTTGACTTCGACGGCCTTCAGGAGCGCCTGGATCAGTTCCGCAAGGATCTTGAGGGCAGACTGCCCGAGTTCGAGTCCCCGGAGGACGGATTCTTCCAATTTGATGGCGACGGTTTTGAGTTCCAGTTCAGGGGCAACGGTCGAGGCTTCTTTTTCCGCGGCGGATCGGGCGGAGAAGGTCGCGGGCTCTTCCATGGTTTCGGGGGGTTCGGGGGTTTTCGGGGCTTCGGCGAAACTCCTTTGGAGCCGGAGCCGACCGATGGGCCCGAGCCAATCAACCTGTAGTCACCAAAAGAACTCTCCCGGGTATCACAAGGAACAGGACGTTCTACATGGCGGAGGCACGCACGGCCGTGAAGCCCCGGATGGGTAACTCCAGCCCATCGTCGGCATCGCAGCGACCCATCCTCATAATCGAGGATGACCCGGACACCGTCAGGCTCGTTCGCCTCTACCTGGAACGCGACGGTCACAGCGTCATCGAAGCCGGTGATGGCATCGACGGCCTGGAGCTGGCGCTGACTGAATCCCCGCGGCTGGTCGTCCTGGACAGGATGTTGCCCGGCATGGACGGCCTCACCGTATGCGAAAAGCTTCGGGCTGAGTCGGACGTCCCGATCATCATGCTGACGGCGCGTGTCGAAGAGGCGGACAGGTTGACCGGGCTCGACAGCGGCGCCGACGATTACGTAACCAAGCCGTTCTCGCCGCGTGAGCTTGTCGCCCGGATTCGGGCCGTGCTCCGCCGTTCTGCGCCCAGGCAGGACGGCCCGGACGCCCCGGAGGTGCAGACCTTCGGGCCGATCGAGCTGGACATGCGAGCCGGGTCGGTCAGGGTCGATGGGGAGCTGCTCCGCTTCACGCCTACCGAGATGCGCCTGCTGTCGTACCTGATGCTCAACAGCGGGCAGATCCTCTCCCGGGACAGCATCATCGAGAAGGTCCTCGGGTTCGATTACGACGGCATGGATCGCACCGTGGACACGCATATCTCCAACATCCGCCGGAAACTGGAAAAACGAGCCGGGGCCCGTTTTGTCCACACCGTTTATGGGATGGGATACAGGTTTGGCGATGCCTAGCTGGGCGCGTTCCCTCCAGTTCAGACTGACGCTGGGGTTCACGTTGATCCTGGCGGGCGCCCTCCTGTCCGTCAGCGCGTTCGCCTATGCAACCACCGAGCGGAAGATCGATGCCTTCAGCGAAGAGATCTCCCTGGCGCGGGCGGAGCGGCTGGACCGGGTCGTCTCCGATTCATACAGGCGATTCGACGGCTGGGGCGGCGTGCAGGCCGCGCTGGAACAGGTGTCCCGGCTTTATGACTGGCGGATCGTCATAGAAGACGAAGGCGGCCTGATCGTCGGCGACTCGCACTCCGTCTTCGACCGGAACCCTCTGCTCTCCCAGTACTTCCTCCGCCGGCCGGTGATCGTGGGTGGGATACAGATGGGGACCTTCTTCATCGAGCCCGGTGATAGTTTCGTCGACCCGCCCGGTGACCGTTCCGCATTCATAGTTGACCTGGAACGACTACAGATCGATCCCATAAAGCAAAGTCGCGGGCGCAAGTTAGCGCCATCACTGAACGAGATCGCTGGTGAAGGCGTGTCGGCCCGTCCGCCGGCCCCCGCGGTCGCCCTCGCCGCCGAACCGCAACTCTCCGAGCTGGCCGCGTCGTTCAACCGATCGCTGCTCTGGTCCGGGCTCGCCGCCGCCGCGGCCGGGATCGGCATGGTGGCCTTCACGACGCGCCGTGCGCTGGCGCCCGTGCATCACCTGAGCGTGGCGGCCGCAAGAGTGGCCGAGGGCGACCTGTCGCAGCGCGTCGAGGCCAGTGCGGGAAGTGAGCTCGGGGACCTGGGCCTTGCGTTCAATCACATGGCGGATGCGCTGGAAGACGCGGAGTCGGAGCGCCGACGGTTGGTCGCCGACATCGCACACGAGCTGCGAAGCCCCCTGACCAACATCCAGGGTTACCTGGAAGCCATAAAAGACGGCGTCCTGGAGCCGGACGAACGTACCATCGAGACGATCTACTCGCAGACGAAGCACCTGGGCGCCCTGGTCGAGGACCTGCGCCTGCTCGCACTGGTCGAGGCCGGCAGCCTGCGATTGGAACTGACCGAAACAGATCTCTCGGAACTGGTCAGCGAAGCCACCGAGGCGTTCCGGCCGCGCGCCGCCGACCGCTCGATCACGCTGCATGTAACGGCCGCCGAGGGCATGCCGCCCGCCCGCCTGGACCCGACGCGTATCCGGCAGGTGGTGTCCAACCTGGTCGAGAATGCGATCACCCACACGCCGGACGGCGGCCGCGTCGACGTGAAAGCAGACCTCGCCGGGGAAAGCAGTGCGCTCATCACCGTCTCCGACACCGGCGCCGGGATATCGCCGCAGGACCTACCGCACGTGTTTGACCGGTTCTATCGGGTAGATCCGTCCCGCGACCGCGTCACCGGGGGCGCAGGATTGGGCCTGACCATCGTGAAGCGTCTCGTAGAGGTCCACGGCGGGGTTATTAACGTGACGAGTCAACCCGGTGAGGGCACCACCTTCACGTTCCAGATTCCGTTTGCCGGGCCTGGAAACACGTCGCCCGAGGCGTAACCGCCTGCCGGATAACCTCGCACGGCCCGCACCCCAACTCCGATCGAGAACGATCTGCTTACTCCCAGTCATCCGTTACGACCGTAGTACGGGGATGGGCTTCTACGTGCGGTTGATTGCCGACACTACGACACATCGACTTTGCGCAGCCGGCCAGTGCTGTCATTCTGAGTCCGAGACGAAGAATCTCCTGGCCGGTCGATCACTCGCATGTCTTCCCGCAATTACTACGTTTACATCCTCGCCAGCCGTTCAAGGGTGTTGTACACCGGCGTAACGAACGACCTCGAGCGTCGGCTGGAGCAGCATCGCTCGAATACGGAGCGAGGTTTTTCAGCGCGTTACAACGTGGGACCGGCTCGTCTGGTTCGGCGAGACAGACGACGTATCCGCCGCGCTGACGATGGAGAAACGCGTAAAAGGCTGGCGCCGAGCACGCAAGGTTGGGCTGATCGAGGCAGAGAACCCGGGCTGGCGCGATCTGGCGTCGGATTGGGGACTGCCCGGGAGATCCTTCGCCTCGGGCTCAGGATGACAGGGTCGTGCGCACATGCCCGCATACGTCCCGGTCCAGATTGACACGACCGCCTCTCCGAAGTAGGTTCGCCCCGCCGCGTAATCCCGTATCCGTAACCGGGCCGCGCAACCAATCGGGGAGTACTGAATGACAGGCGATCTCAGCGACGTCATCGAGCCCGGGTCCGAGTTCCAGCAACTGGCTACCGGGTTCGTGTTCACCGAAGGACCGGTGTGGGACTCGGCGGGCTATCTCTACTTTGTCGACATCCGCCAGAACATCCTTTGCCGGATGAAGCCGGGTGAGGATTACGAGATCGTCCGGCGGGAGACCGGTTCCGGGGATGGACTAACGTTCGATCCAAACGGCAACTTGCTGATGTGCGAGGGTCGCCATCGGCGCCTGACGCGCACGCATTCGGATAGTGGGCGCATCGAGATCGTCGCCGAACGTTGGAACAACCTCCGGCTCAATTCCCCGAACGATGTCATCGCACGGCCGGACGGGACGATCTACTTCACCGACCCGCCGTGGGCGGTCGAGGCGGCAGACCGCCAACTCGACTTCGCAGGCGTGTACCGGGTCTCCCCGGACGGCGAGGTATTCATGGAGGCGGACGACAACGAGGTCCCGAACGGGCTGGCGATGTCACCGGACGGCAGCAAGTTGTACGTGTCCAACACGCGGTCCGATCCGTACTTGAACGTCTACGAGGTGAAGTCAGACGGCTCCCTCGGCCCCGGCGAGCGATTCGCCGACATCCCGTACGGCCCTGACGGAACCGTGGACGGGGTGCCGGACGGCGTAAAGGTTGACGAGGCCGGCAATGTCTTCTGCACCGGCGCAGGCGGGGGCTGGGTATTCGACTCCGGCGGGTCCAAGATCGGGGTGATCGAAGCGCCCGAGCTGCCCGCGAACCTGGCATTCATCGGCGAGGATCGAAAGACGTTGGTCTTCACCTCCCGGACGTCCGTGTACAGCATCCGCGTCCAGATCCCCGGGATGCCGGTCGTCTACTGATGCCCGCCATCTCCCACGTCATCTTTGACCTGGGCCAGGTGCTGTCGCTGGTGGATGAGTCGGTCGCGGTCCGCGCCATCGCGGCGCGATCCGGCAAGTCTGAGACCGAGGTGAACGAGGCGATCTTCTCGATCGAGCGCAAGATCCCGCTTGAGTCCGGTCGTCAGACCTGGAACGAGTTCTCGGGAATGGTGCGCTCCGAGCTGGGCCTGGACATCGGGGGGGACGAGTTCCGGGACCTGTTCACGTCGGTGCTCACGCCCAACGAGCCCATGTTCGATCTCGTGCGCGCTCTCGCGCCCCATCACACTCTCGGCTGCTGCAGCAACACGAGCGGCCCGCACTGGGACGAGATACGGTCATCCGTGCCGGTGACCGATCTATTTGGCCCGAGAGTGCTCTCGTTTGAGGTCGGCTCGATGAAACCAGATCCGCGTATCTACCGCGTCTTGATCGATGCCTGTGGGGTCGAACCGGGCCAGATCGTCTTCATCGACGACAGTCTCCGGAACGTAGAATCGGCCGCCGAGTCCGGCATTCGGGCGCTCCGCTTCACGACCGTTGCGAAACTGGAGTCGGACCTCCGCAGCCTCGGAATCGAGTGGGAGTAAAAAAGAGGGACGGCCGATGCGACGCCTGGTCCAGATGTGTCAGACCGAAGATAATCCCCCTCGCCGATCCGTGGCTCAGATCACGATATTCATCGCATAAACCCCATCCGAGGGGTTGATTTAATGTCCAATCCGCCGTCTCACGCCCAGGCGATAATCAGGGCCGGGGCTTAACCGCTGCATCCAGCGGAATGCCGGTCTTCAGGAGTTGTTGAGTTATGCACGCAAGAGGTTACGCGGAGGTCGCAATCGTCATCTCCGACATCGAGCAGTCGATCAAATTTTATGTCGATATCCTCGGATACGAAGTGTTCTCTCCCCCGAACTTCGTACCACCGCAAGGTGCGCGCTTGATCAAGGTGGGTCCCGATCACGTCCTCGGACTCTGGGAGCCGGGTGTCTGGGGAAGCGACTACCTTGACGAGAGCTTCGACGGCCACTTCGGCACGCAGATCGGCCAGGCCCATCTCGTGATGGCCGTAGACCAGGACGACGTGCCGGGCATCGCCGAGCGCCTGACCTCGGCCGGCTACCGGGTGGCGGGACCTATGCCACACGGCGATGGCTCGCTTCACCTTTACGTCTCAGACCCGGACGGACACGCCATAGAATTCTGGGGCAAAGCGGACTGACTGAGGGCGCTCCCGGCGCAGAGCGGCAGGCGATGGTATGGAGCCGGGGTCGGGCCGCCAAAATCCCGGCAACGACGAGGAGTAGAGGCGTGATGACAAACTCGCCGGACGAATCGGCCACATACACCATGCTGCTCGCGTCCCGCCTCATGGACGGCGCAGGCAGCCCGCCGATCGAGGACGCCGCCCTGCTGATTCGCGGCGACGCGATCGAGCTGGTCGGCTCCCGCGCCGAGGTCAGGGCGCCGGACGGCGCTGCCGTGGACGTTATCGACTACGGCGACGCCTCGATTCTGCCGGGAATGGTTGACGCCCACACGCACCTGGTCTCGCCGGGCGACGGCACGCCATCGGACGAGGTTGGCATGGAGGGCGACGACATCCTGCTCATGCAGGCGGTCAAAAACGCCCGCACGATCCTGCATTCAGGCGTAACCGCCATCCGCGAGAACGGCGCCAAGAACGGTGTCACCTTCTCGTTGCGCGAGGGCATCGGCCGGGGCCTGGCTGTCGGGCCGAAGATGACCCTCTGCGGGCGGCCGGTCACGATAACCGGCGGCCACATGTGGTACTTCGGGGGCGAGGCGGACGGCGCCGACGGCGTGCGAAAGCAAGTTCGGCAGCTCATCAAGGAGGGCGCGGACTACATCAAGCTCGTGGCCACCGGCGGGAGCACGCGTGGGTCCTTTCCGTTACTCCCGTCCTACACCGTCGACGAGCTACGCGTCGCCACCGATGAGGCGCACCGTTTTGGCAAGCTCACAGCCGCGCACTGCGCCTCAGCGCAGGGCGTACAGAACTGCCTGGACGCCGAGGTGGACATGATCGTCCACTGCGTGTTCGAGGACTCGCAGGGCCGTTACGAATATCGACCGGACCTCGTCGACCGGCTGCTTGAAGCGGACGCCTGGGTCAACCCGACGTTGTACGTGGTCCAGGCGGGAATCAACCGGCTTGCCGAGCGCGTCGAGTCGGCAGGCGCGGACCGGCCTGTCCTGCAGGAATCCCTGGATCAGCGAAAGCGCGGGTTGGATAACCGGATGGAGGCCTGCCGACGAATGCTCGAGGCGGGGGTGAAGATGACGGCCGGCTCCGATTCACCATGGGGCGACTACGCCCCGGGAGAATTCGTGAATGAGGTGCTCATGCTCGCCGGCGCCGGGATGCCGGTTGCGGACGCTATGGCATCGGGCATGTCCGGAGCCGCAGACTCGATCGGCATGGGCGAAGTCGCCGGACGGCTTGCCCCGGGCAGGGCCGCCGACGTGCTTGTGGTGCGGGGTGATCCGTCACGCGATCTGACGGCGCTCTGGGATGTCGCGGACGTGTACCAGGACGGATCACGGGTCGAGAGGGGTGTGATTTGACGGTTTCCTCCGACGTGATCGTGGTCGGCGGCGGCGCGGTTGGAGCATCGGTCGCATACGAGCTGGTGAAACGCGGCGTCGCCGTCACGATCATCGAACGCGACTCGATCGCCAGCCATGCGAGCGGTTTCGCCTACGGCGGCCTTTTCCCGACGATGGGCGCCGGCATCCCGGGGCCGGTCGTCAGACACGCCAAACGCGGCATCTCTCTGCACAAGCGGCTTGCGCCCGAACTTGAAGACGCCACGGGGATCGACGTCGAGCTGAGGGCCGTGCGCTCGCTCGACCTGGCCGCGGATGAAGACGGCTTCCGCGACCTTGAGAAATCCCTGGCCTGGCTGTCGGAGGAGGAGCTGGAAGCCGAGCTTCTCGATGGCGACGACGTCCGCCGGCTGGAGCCCGCGCTCGGCGGGGATCTAACCGGGGCGCTGATCCAACGGAGCCATTTCGAGCTCGATTCCTACAAGTACACGCTGGCGCTGGTGACGGCTTTCGAGCGCGCCGGGGGAATGCACATGCCCGGCGACGTGGTGGGACTGGTGCGGGTTGGGGATCGCGTGGCCGGGGTGCGCCTGCGCTCCGGCGACGAGGTCCCGAGCGGCGCAGTCGTGCTGGCGACCGGGCCGTGGGCCGGGACCGGAGACGGGTTGCCGAACTTCCCGGTCAAGCCGAAGAAGGGCGAGATTTTGCGCATGCGTTTCCCCGGACGGGACTTCGTCCACAGGGTGTCGCTCGGCGGGCACTACATCGCCCGCAAGCCGGACGGCCTCGTCTGGGGAGGCTCGACCGAGGAGGATGCCGGGTTCGACGACCGGCCATCGACGAGCGCACGAGATTCCATCATGGCCGGAATCCTCGCGCTGGCGCCGGCGCTTGAGGCGGCGGAGATCGTGCAGCACACGGCCTGCCTGCGCCCCGTTTCCGTCGACGATTTCCCGATAATCGGCGCCCTGCCCGGTTATGAAAACCTGTTCGCCGCCAATGGCGCGGGCAAGAAGGGAATACTGCTCAGCCCGGTCATGGGGCGGATGGTGGCGGGAGCGATAACGGGCGATCCGGGTCGGGACCCGATTCCCGATGAGTTCGACGCCGCGCGGTTCGATTACACGTAGACGCGCCGGCGGCCGGGCTCCTACCGCCACGTATGCATGAACGACCTCCGCCTGCCAGCACATCGTAGGGGCCGCTGACTATCGGCCCGGGCGGCCGGCGAGGCGTGGAGCCGGCGGTCCGGGGAAAGGGCGGATAGTCAGCCGCCCCTACAAATGGCCACGAAACCATCCCGGAAGCTGCCGACCGGCGCGTCGCACCTCAATCAATCCGTTCAATCATGCTGTCCAGGTAAAGCGCGATCAGCGTCGGGCCGTGGACGATCTCGCCCGCGGCAACCCGTCGCTCCGCCTCCGCACGCGGGAGGCTGACCACACGCCGAATCTGGTCTTCCAACTCGCTGTGATCGGCGTTCCACCCGGTGCAGTCCTCGGCCCGGAACACATGGGTATCGTGGGCAAGCAGGCCGGGGTCGACGTTGACCACCCCCAGGCGAGTCAAGCGGCCGGGGGTCAGCCCCGACTCTTCCTTCAACTCGCGGATCGCTGCCTGGTCAGGCGTCTCTCCATTCTCGCCAAGGCCGCCCGGCAGCTCCAGCAACCAGCGTTTGATCGGGTGCCGGTACACCTCGACGAAAACGATGTCCCCGGACGGAAGCGTCGGGACGATGTTGCAGACGAACGGAAACTGTAACTCCAACCAGACGCGACGCCCTTCCGAGCCGTCCGGGAACCGCACCTCGTCCCGGTTAAGACGAACCCAGCCATCGTCGTAGGGAGAATCGCTCGAAAGGACCTCCGGCAAGTCATCTCGGGGAACGTCCTGCGTGCTCACTGCGCCGTGTAGCCCCCATCCACGCTAAGCGCGATGCCGGTGACGAACGACGCCTCGTCCGAAGCAAGGAACAGCGCGCAGTAAGCGATCTCGGACGCCTCTCCGAGCCGTCCCATCGGGTGCGCCTCTTCCAGCCGCCGCAACCGCTCCGGGTCGTCGCTTAATCCGGCGGTCAGGTTCGTGTGGACAAACCCCGGGCAGAGCGCGTTGACCCGTATTCCCTCGCGGGCCGTCTTGACCGCCAGGTCGCGCGTGATCTGCAGCACCGCGCCCTTCGAGTGCGCGTAACCGCTGAAGCCATCGCTCAGCCATTCTGGACGGCCGACCAGGCCGTAGATCGAGCTCAGGTTGATGATCGAGCCGCCGCCCGACTTTCGCATCTCTTCGACCGCGACCCGGGACGGCAGCAGCGTGCCTCTCACGTTGACGTCCATCACCCACTGCCAGACCTGGTCGGTGTCATAGTCCTCGGGCGCGCCGCGGTCCGAGACACCGGCCGAGTTCACCAGGATGTGCAGCCCCCCGAACTCCCTTACAACAGCTCCGACGACGCGCTCCACATCGGCGCGATCTGTCACGTCCGCCTGCAGGGCGATAGCGCGGCCGCCCGCGGCCCGGATACGCGCCGCCACAGACTCCGCCGTGCCGGCGTTCAGATCGCAAACCCCGACCGCGGCGCCCTCTTTCGCGAACAGCTCGGAGGACGCCTCACCTATTCCCGAGCCAGCGCCGGTTACCAGGGCGATTTTGTTCTCGAGTCGCATCACGCGTCCTTTCGTGGCGGCGGTCGAGAGCCGTTCCGCTCGCGACTCTCCCCTGATTGAGTCCTGGATCGAGTTCCGGTCCGTTCCGGAAACTCGTGCCTGAAACCTTTTCTGGGGCATCGTAAGGACGGTGCTGTGGGCGGTCAACGCGCCACGCCCGGCGCCCGCCGTTCGCCTTATCATTTCCAGTGATGTCCACCAGGCCCGATACCACGACTCCCGGACCACCCACCTACCCGCCCAACTACGCGCATACCTTCCGGCGCATGTATGCGAGCGTCATCGACATCGGGCTGCTGCTCATCATCATCTACAGCGTCCGGTGGGTTACGGGGGGCAACGCGTTCACCGGACCGAAGACGGCGCCCCAGGACATATTCATCCTGCTCGGCTACCTGATCCTGTTCACAGGATTGCGGGGGCAGACCCCGGGCAAGATGGTCGCCGGCATCATCGTTGTGGATGCGGAAGGCCACGTGCCCGGTGTCGCGGTCGCCATCCCTCGCGAGGTGGTGGGCAGGTTGATAGCGACCGCGGCCCTCGGACTGGGATTGGCCTGGATCTCGTTCGACCCGAAGCGGCAGGGCTGGCACGACAAGATCGCCGGGACTTACGTCGTGATGAAGCCGAAAGCCGAACGGCCGAAAGCGCCCCAAAACGAACGGTTCAGCCCCGGCGAACGGCGCGCCAGGCAGCGTCCGTGGCGATTTCGTCGCCGACGCTAGGCGCGCCTTCCTCTCTTTTCTCGCCGTTTAATTCCCGGGGCGCCGGGCGGCGCCTTCAGGCGCTGGATAACAGCTCCGCGACCGTGGCGTTGATCGCATCCCCCAACGGCGTGTACTCGAGTCCCAGTTCGCGAGTGGCGAGCCCGCCATCAAACGACGCCGGGCCGATTCGCAACCCGCGAAACGAAGAAACGGGCGGACGGCGACGCCTTATCGGTGCGATCGCCCACAGACCCATCGCGCCTGCGATGGCGAGCCAGTCCGGGAGACGCAGGCGCGGCGGACGCCGGCCGGATGCGGCGGCCAGCTCGGCGAAGAACTCGGCTACCGTAACCGTCGGCTGCACGAGCAGGTATCGCGCCCCGCTCTCACCACGCTCAAGCGCCAGCAGACTGCCCCGCGCCACGTCGTCCACGTACACAAGCGACATCGGCTGATGAGCGAAGGCGATGGCCGGCAGCCGGCCGCGGACGAACGCCCGGATCAGCGCCACGAAATGCCGGTCACCGGGACCGAACACGATTCCGGGGTTGACCGACACGACGTGCATTTCTCCGGCCGCGGCGCGCACCAACTCTTCGGACAGGAATTTAGAACGGCCATATCCGGGACGCATCGGGCCGGTTGCCGTAATCGATTCATCGGCGCGCGTACCCGGTTCAGCGCCCAGCGCTGAGATGCTGCTGACGTGAAGGAACCGGCGGGCGCCCGTAGCGAGCGCGGCGTCCAAGACGTTGCGGGTGCCACCCACGTTAACGCGATCGTAATCTGCGAGGTTCCAGTGAAACGGATCTACCAGGGCGGCACAGTGATAGATGTCCGCACAACCGTCCACGGCGACGGCAGTAGACGCTGGATCGGTCACGTCGCCGTAAACGATCTCGGCGCCCAGCGCCTCCAGCTCCGTGACGGCGGCACGCGAAGATCCGGCGCTCGGACGTACGAAAGCGCGTACCCGGTCGCCGCGCTGCAGAAGCAGACGGGCGATCCGACCGCCGACCATGCCGGTCGCTCCCGTCACCAGGGATGTTTGTCCTGGCGCGCCGGGTCGCGATTCTGCGGCGGTCAACGCTGAGGCGGCTCCAGTTAGAGGGTGGTGTGGCGCACATTTATAATAGCCGCCGCTCCCAGATGACTCCTGGATGGTCCGGTCCGCTATCGTCGACGGACTGATGCGCAGATCGCCCCGGCCCACCTGTGACTCCAGATTCACCCCGATAAGGATGGTCGATGGCAATTTCCAATGCGGTCCGCGCCCAGATGGAAGGCGCCTCGTGGATTCGCCGAATGTTCGAAGAGGGAATCCGCCTGACGGCCGAGCATGGCGCGGAAAACGTCTTCGACCTCAGTCTCGGCAACCCACTTCTCGAGCCGCCGCCGGAGTTCCGGACCGAGCTGTTGCGACTCGCCCGGGACGAGACCCCGGGGACGCACCGTTACATGCCAAACGCCGGCTTTCCGGAAGTGCGCGCCGCGGTGGCGGAAAGCCTGGCGCGCGAAGCTGGCCTGCCCTTTGAGGGCGGCGACATCATCATGACCAGCGGAGCGAGCGGATCCCTGAACATCATCCTGCGCTCGTTGCTGGACCCGGGCGACGAGGTGGTAATTCTTACGCCCTTCTTCGTCGAGTACGTCTACTACGTCAGCCACAACAACGGCGTCCACAAACTGGTCGGGTTCACCGACGGTTTCATGCCGGACATGGACGACCTGGAGGCGAAGCTCTCGGCGCGCACCAGGGCGGTGATCATGAATTCGCCGAACAACCCGACCGGCGTCATCTACCCGGAGTCGGCCATCGTCGAGATCGGCCGGCTTCTGGGCGACGCCGAACGAAGGTTCGGCACAGAGATCGCGCTGATCACCGATGAGCCGTACCGGAAACTGATCTACACCGACGATCCGTACCCGTTCGTCTTCAAGCACCACCCGCGGACCATCGTCGCGACCTCGCACTCAAAAGACCTGGGACTGGCCGGCGAACGCATCGGTTACATCGCCATCAACCCGGCCTACCCGGACAAAACCGAGATGCTGGACGCGATGGTGTTCTCGCTGCGCACCCTCGGTTTCGTCAACGCCCCGGCCCTCATGCAACGTATCGCCGCCCGCCTGCAGGACGTCACCGTGGACGTGTCCGTGTACCGCAAGAAGCGCGACTTCATTTACGAGGCCATGACCGAGATCGGTTACGACGTGGTGAAGCCCGGCGGCGCGTTCTACCTGTTCCCGAAGTCCCCGCTCGAGGACGACGTGGCGTTCGTCCGGATGCTGCAGGAGCGGATGGTGCTCGTCGTGCCGGGCAGCGGCTTCGGCGGACCGGGCTACTTCCGGCTCACGTTCTGCGTCGAGGACCGGGTGTTGGAGGGGTCGTTGGACGGCTTCAGGTCGGCCCTTGCGGAGGCCCGGGCGCGGTAGAGGCTCCATGTACGGGCCGAGCAGTCCTTCCGGGAAGGGACCCTCGGGCCGATCGTCAGTAGCCGATACGTGTCGTAAACGACGATTTCGAGTTGACGGCATAACGCGGACCCACCTCCAAACCTCCTCCCTCCCGAGGAGAAGGCTTCCGATAGGCCCCCTCCTGATTCAGGAGGGGGTTCGGGGGTGGTTACTTGAGCGCGGTCACCGGCTCTTTCAACCCCGACCCGGTTATCGGGATGAGCACCTCGGCATCGCTTGAAATCGCGCCGTTGGTGACCATCGCCTCCAGCCCGGCGAACGCGGCGGCGGACGTCGCCTCACAGAAGATGCCGGCCTCCGATGCCAGCCTCCGCTGCCAGCGCAGCATTGCATCGTCATCTACCGCGATTCCCGTGCCGCCCGACAGCCGGACCACGTCCACGCACTGTTGCAGGCGCGGCGGGTGCGACACCGAGATCCCGCTCGCCACGGTTTTCGCGCCCGGATCGAACTCCCACTTCTCGTCCGCCAACGCCGCTACCAGCGGCCGAACAGCGTCGGCCTGCACAACATGAAGCGCGGGCGCGGCTCCGATGCGTTCGGCCGCCGTCAGCTCCTCGAACCCCTTGAACATGCCGATCAAAAGCGAGCCGTTGCCCACCGGGATCACGATATCGGTAAGGGAGGCGGCGTCGGACCCGACAACCTCATACGAGAACGACTTCATGCCCTCCAGGAAGTACGGGCTCAAGTTGTGGGACAGGTACGGGAGTCCATGTTCGGACACGTACGCCACCGCCGCGTCCGTCGCCGCATGCCGTGGACCCGGAGTGGGGTGCAGCGTCGCGCCGAAAATGCCGATCTGGTCGACCTTGCCCTGCGCTGCGCTATCTGGATAGAAGACATGGGCCGTGATACCGGCGGCCGCGGCGTATGCGGAAAGCGAGGCGCCGGCATTGCCGGAAGAATCCTCGACGAACTCGGACACCCCGGCCTCCAGCGCGGCAGACACAAGCACCGAGGAGCCGCGGTCTTTGAACGACCCGGTCGGCGCCATCATCTCCAGCTTTGCCCACAATCGCTTTATCCCCAGCGCCGCGGCCATCGACGGCAGGCTCAACAATGGCGTGTTCCCCTCGCCCAACGACAGCCTCTCCGACGGCCGCCTGAGCGGCAGCCGGGGCGTGTGTCCGTCGGCGATCTCGTCGTACGCCACGTCCAACACGCCACCGCAGGATAGACACGCGAGGTCGCCAATCCTGGCTGCCTGTGGGGCGCCACAGGAAACGCAACGGAACACAAACGACATTGGCATCAGACGAGCGGGTTGAACCGGGCGTCGGCGTCTGCCGGCCCGCCGCTCAATCCCGCCGGCACGCCGTCGGCGCGCCAGCATGCGGCGCCGGTCATCAGGCCACGCTCGTGGTCGATCAGAACGCCGTTCATCCCGCCGGCCACGTTGGCGACGCGCACCACGGGGTGGCCCAGTCCCGACATGCCGGCGTGTACGCCTTCGCCGAACACCTGCTCCAGCTCAACGTCCTGGCCCTGTGTCCACAGTCGCGGCGCCTCGACCGCTTCCTGCAGGGTCATGCCGTGGTCGATCACGTTCATGATCGCCTGCATCACCGAGCCGAAGATGCGCACCCCGCCCGGAGTTCCGATACCCATGAACGGCCGTCCGTCACGGCTCACGATCGTGGGCGACATGCTGCTGACGACGCGCTTGTTCGGCGCCACCGAGTTCGGATGGCCGGGGTGCGGATCGAACATCGCCTGCGTGTTGTTGAGCAGGATCCCGGTGCCCGCGACCGTCACCTTCGACCCGAACACCTCGTTGATGGTCTGTGTCATCGACACCATGTTGCCCGCATCGTCGGCGGTCGTCAGGTGCGTCGTGTTTGAAGACTCGCCGGCCCGCGCCCCAGGGTACGTCCCGGCCATCTGTTCACCGGCGCGCGACACGTCGATGCCGGCCGCGCGCTGCGCCGCGTATTCCCTGGACGTCAGCCAGTCGAGCGGGATCTCGATCGTGGCAGGGTCGCCCAGGTACTCGAACCTGTCGGCGAAGGCGATCTTTAGTGATTCTGCGATCAGGTGAAGGCCGTCCCGGGTTCCGAAGCCCCGGCCCGCGACATCGAAATTTTCAAGGATGTTCAGCATCTCGATGATGAGCGTGATGCCGGTATTCCCGGGCGGAGGGCCGGTGATCTCGAACCCGCGGTAAGTCCCGCGGACGGGCTCTTTCCGGAGCGTCGAGTAACCCCGCAGGTCGTCGATAGTGATCAACCCGCCGTTACGTCCAATGTCGGCGGCGATGGCCTGTCCAAGCGGTCCGTCATATAGCTCAGCCGCGCCCCCGGACGCTATGGCTTTCAAAGACTCCGCATAGTCACGCCGGACGATGTTCTGCCCTGCCGCGGGAGGCGACCCGCCCGGCAAAAAAATCTCGGCCGTCGCCGGGAACCGCCCGATATCCTGACGGTGCTCGGTGATCAGCCGCACCAGGTACTCGGACGCCGGGAACCCGTCCTCGGCGTACCTGATAGCCGGGGCGATGACCGTCTCCCAGCTGAGCTTCCCGTACCCGGAGTGCAACTCTTCCCACGCCTTCAGGTTGCCGGGGACGCCGACGGCGAGGTAGCCGACCTGGCTCTCCCGGTCTTCGGTGAGCAGATAGTCGGGCCACGTGTCGGACACCGGGCGGTACATGTCGGCCGCCGCGGCCGCCGGGGCAGTCGTGTAGTTGTCGATGCAGACGGATTCCCCGTTTGCGGTTCGCAGGTTGATGTACCCGCCGCCAAAGGGCCCGACCATCATCGGCTCGACAACGCTGAGGGCGAACACCGCCCCGATCGCAGCATCGATCGCGTTGCCGCCCATCGCCAGCATCTCGAGCCCGGCGGCCGAGCCCATCGGGTGATTGGTGACGACCATCCCGCGCGACGCGGTCGCGGAATGCTTGAACGTCTTGAAAGTAGTGCCGGCGCGGGCGCGCCAGCCGGTGGCGCCAACGGAGTTCGCACGGGTCGCGGCCAAGTGGTTTGATGCTCCGTACTGAGGGCTTTCGAGCGGCGGGCCGATTATATGCGGCGGGCGGTAACTGTCCCCTCTCCCGGTGGGAGAGGATTGAGGTGAGGGAGTTGCCGCCGAGAGGAGGCATGCCGCGAGCGCGTCGATTGAGTTCAACGGTAATATGCCACCGACCGGGACGCCAAATGCGCAAGCCATCGGCGGGCGGAGCAAGCCCCGCCCTTACCAGGGATGACAGCCGGTCCCCCGACCAGCGCATCTGAAGGCTCTGGAAAGATGCCGTAGGCGTATCCCCTCGGCAGCACAGGAGATGGATAGTGGACCAGCCAAATCGAGTCTTAAAAGCCCTGCGCGATGGCCGGATGGCGTATGGCTACAACCTGACGTTCCCGGCGCCACAGATCATCGACATCATGGCGCCGCTCGACTTCGATTTCGTGTGGCTCGACTGCGAGCATGGCCCGTTCACACTGCAGGACGTTGAACATGCCTGCCGCGCGGCTGAGGCCGTCGGCATCACGCCCATCGGCCGCGTCCCCAACATCCAGTCCCACGTCGTCCTCCAGTACCTGGACCGCGGCATGAAGGGGATCATGGGGCCGCACATCGCAACGCGCGCCGACGCCGAACAGCTTGTGCGGGCCTGCAAGTTTGGCCCGGAAGGCGATCGATCGTACGGCGCCAACCGCGGGACCGGGTACGACTATGCCCTGCCGGGGCCGGAGGGCTGGGCCGACCGCCGAGATTTCTACAAAGACGCCAACGACAACATGCTGGTCGGCGCCCTGCTTGAGGACGCCCAGGTGATCGACGAGCTGGACGGCATCCTGGAGGTCGATGGCATCGACTACTTCGGTGTCGGGCACAACGACTTCGGCCAGTCGATCGGCAAGCCCGGCATGGGCGACTCACCGGAGGTGCAGGCAGAGCAGGCGAAAATCTACGACCGGATTCGCGCTGGTGGCGGCCGCGTCGGTGAAGACTTCATGGTCGCCAACTGGGTCCACGCGATGTTGCTGGACGGCGGTCGCAAGATCGTAGAAGGACGCAAGTAGATGGCTGAACGCGGGACAGGACTTCTCCTGGTGATGATGGACATCGACCCGGAACACGAAGACGACTTCAACCGCTGGTACGACGAGGAGCACGTGCCCGAGCGCATGGCGATACCCGGATTCGTCAGCGGCCGGCGATATCGAGCCATCGAGGGCGGGCCTAAGTACCTGGCCATTTACGAGATGGACAGCCCGGAGGTGTTGGATACTCCGGCTTACCAGTACGTGGCTGGAGAGGGGCGCTCTGAGTGGACGAAGCGGGTGATCGGAAACGCGAAGAACCTGGTCCGCAACGTATATGTGGAGATAGCGGCGGGCGAGTAGGCGGGAGGCCGCCACGCCACCTGCCAACAAGTCATCCCGAGCGGAGCGAACGATCTCGTCGGTCGCCGTCCGCAGGGTGATCGAGCGAGGCAGCCGCAACCAAACGGCGAGGTTCTTCGTCGCAGGCTCCTTGAAATGACCTGCTCGCCAATTCGCCTGACGCCATATGACAACCGCGACTCCTCATACGCGAACCGCCTCTATATGTCATTCTGAGCGAGGTGAAGGAACTCCTCGACAATCACCCGTCGCATCAGAGGGCGCTGCAACCCACCATCGTCGTTCAGCGCCACCCGCACAGGAGCCAGATGGAAAAATCCGCCCTGGTCCGGGACCTTGAACAGGTTGTAGAGCCCACCCACGTCGTGTGGAAGCCGGACGACCTGCTGGTGTACGAGACCGACGGATCGATAGACCGGAACATCCCGGGCGCTGTGGTCGTGCCGGCCACGGCCGAACAGGTGTCGGAGATCATCAAGATCACCGGCAAACACGGGGTCCCGGTCGTGCCGCGCGGCGCCGGAACCGGGCTGTCCGGCGGGGCGATCTCGATGGAAGGCGCAGTGGTCCTGGTGCTGACGCGCCTGAACCGTGTGCTGGAGATCGACGTCGAAAACCGGGTCGCCATTGTCGAGCCCGGGGTGGTCAACCTGGAGCTGTCCCAGGCGGTCGAAAAGTACGGCCTGCAGTATGTTCCCGACCCGTCCAGCCAGAGCGCCTGCACGATCGGCGGCAACGTCGGCGAGAACGCCGGCGGTCCGCACTGTCTTGCCTACGGCGTGACGACCAACCACGTCCTCGGCATGGAGGTCGTGCTTGCGGACGGGACGGTCGCGTGGCTGGGCGGCGATACGCGGGAAGTCCCCGGTTACGACCTGCGGGGGGTGTTCATCGGCTCCGAGGGCACGCTCGCCGTCGCCATCAGGATCGCCCTCCGGCTCGTTCCGATCCCCGAGGCGATTCGAACCATGGTGGCGGCGTTTTCGAGCATCGAGGCCGCCAGTGAGACGGTCGCCGACATCGTGGCCTCCGGCGTCATACCCGGCGCTATCGAGATGATCGATCGGCTGTGTATCGAGGCCGTGGAGCCGGCGTTCCATCCCGGTTACCCGGACGACGCGCAGGCGATATTGCTGGTGGAAGTTGACGGCCTGCGTGAAACGGTCGACGAGCAGGCGGAGCTTGTCGAGCGGCTATGCCGCAAGAACGGCACGACCGACTGGCGGACCGCAGAGGATGCAGAGGAACGCGAGACGCTGTGGGCATCGCGCAAGAAGGCGCTGGGCGCGCTCGGCCGGCTTGCTCCTAACTACTACCTGATCGATGGAGTGGTCCCTCCGACCCGGCTCCCGGAAACGATGTCCAAGATCAACGCCCTGTCCGCCGAGTTGGGGATCCCGATCGCCAACGTGCTCCACGCCGGGGACGGCAACCTGCACCCCTGCATCCTGTTCGACTCGCGCTACCCGGAGCAGGTGGAAAAGGCGCTGATCGCAGGCGGCCGGATCCTGGAGATGTGCATCGAGGTGGGAGGGGCGCTGTCCGGCGAGCACGGAATCGGGCTGGAGAAGCAGGGCTACCTGCCGCTGGTGTTCAACGAGGACGACCTGGACGCCATGGCCCGGCTCAAGCCGGCGTTCGGCGCCGCAGGAATGTTCAACCCCGGCAAGATCTTCCCGACCGACGAGATGCGAGAGGGTCTGCCGCACAGCGCGATCATGCAGCGCCTGACCTCGGACATGGTGATCTAGGGCCTTCGAACCCCTCACCCCAACCCTCTCCCGCAAGGGGAGAGGGGGCAAATGTTCGCGCTGCCACCGCACCCACCCGGCGGGGGCGTGTGGCGATACGCCCGGTCGGGCGGCATGGCTGCGTCCGCGATCATGCCGGCCCTTCGAGAGCCTCAGGGCACTCCGTCGCCGTAGGGGCGGCTGACTATCCGCCCTGGCTGGCACTGCATCGCGCTCGCACCATTGCTATCGCGATTTCCGAGGCCGGACAGTCAGCCGCCCTTCACCGGCACTCAATCACCGCCGCAACATCGCTTGCGGAGTTTTCACTTTTTTTCCCGCGAGTAACA
>JACZRO010000157.1 GCA_022574675.1 Chloroflexota bacterium | reverse complement strand
GTCTCGGCCACGTACGCATCCACCAGGACGTCGGCGAGATCCTGGCGGCCGGCGTGCGCCAGGTCCATCGCAAGGAAGGCCAGGTCGGACGCCACGTCGATGAACCGGAACCGGTCGTTGAACTCGATCCTGTCGATCACGTGTATCCCGTGGCGTCCATCGTGCCCGTCCTGAAGGAGAAACAGGTTCCCGGCGTGCAGGTCGCCGTGGCAGTCGCGCACGAATCCGCGTGCCTTGCGTGACTCCAGGATGTCACCGTTCACGTCCAGGAACGCCGATGTGTAGGCGCCGATGTCGTCCAGGTCGTCGCGTTCGCAGGTGACCCCGGAGAACCGTTCGATCACGGACAGGTTGTCGCCGGTGACGGCCCGCATCGCATCGACACCGCCGAGCGGTGACGCCGGGTCCACCACGTCGGCATCGGCGTGAAACTTTGCCAGCAGACGGGCGACGTCCCGGGTTTCGCCGGGACCGATCTCGTCGTTCTTCAGCAACGCCCCGAACGCCCGGTCCGCGGGGAGTTGCCGCATCTTCAGGGCGTACTCCACCGCTTCGCCCTCGCCGCCGACCCGGAAACCGCCACCGGGTAGCGATGTGACCGGTTCGACGCCCAGGTACACATCGGGCGAGATGCGCCGGTTCAGCTTCAGTTCCAGTTCGGTGAATCGGCGCCGGCGTTCAAGCGTCGAGTAGTCGACAAACCCCAGATCGACCGGCTTCTTCACCTTGTAAACGTATGGGCCGGTCAGGAACAGGTCCGATATATGGGTCTCGATGGTCCGTATCGGCCGCACGACTTCGTGCGCGTAGGCGTCCGGGCTGGCCAGCGCGGCGACCAGCGTCCGACGCTCTTCCTGAGTCCTGTCCGGCGTCCTGCCGGGAACGGAAACGGCTGCCATGCCACAAGCCTACGGTGCGGTGCGTGAGATTGTCGTGGCTCGCTAGAGCTTCGCCGGATTTGCCCCTCTGCGCTCCGCGGGCGCTCGTTGGGCGCGGGCTGGGGTGAGGAGAATCCAGGCCATCCGCTTTCGTCTTCCAACGCACGGGCGACGGGCTCACATCGGAGCGCCGTCGACCTCCTCACGCAGCACATCGCCGAGCGCATCCGTGTGTGCGGCGTCGTTGATCGACACCGGAAACCATCCCAGGTGGTTGAAGCGGAACCGCGATATTGACGTGTTGTTAAGGGCAAACCGGCCGACGAGACGGTCGTTGAAGCCCATGATGTAGTGGAACAGGGCCTGCAGGGCCAGGCCGTGGCTGATGATGGCGACCGATCGCCGGCCCGGCTGCCCGACGAAGTCGTCGTTGAACAGCAACTCGTCTTCCAGCCAGTTGGAGAATCGTCGCTCCACCTCGCGATGCGATTCTCCGTCGCCGGGCTTGAACCAGATGCCGTTCTCCGCCATCAGCAACTTCACTTCCGGCGTTTGGACCTCCGCCAGGGGTCGCCCGCGCCACTCTGGCACCTGCCGCTCGATGATGTCCGCAGACTGTTCAAACGTCGTATCGCCAATGCCCATGCCCCGCAGCATCCCCTGCGTGGTCTGAACCGCGCGAATGAGGGACGACGAGTAGATCCGGTCGAACGACCGGCCTTCCGCCGCGAGACGCTCGCCAAGCGCAATGGCCTGCTTGTGCCCGCGGTCGGTCATCGGCGCATCGAAGTTCACCCCGGCGGCGAGGCCCGGGGTTGCGTTCGACTCGGATTCGCCGTGACGGATGAAGTAGAAGTCGGCCTGGAAATCGGGGTGAATCAAAGGTCCTCCGGCTTATCGGCGGCGTTAGCCCGGGGTGACAAAACGGTGGCAATCGTACAGGCGCGGCAACCGCGTCACCAAATGAGCGTTGCCATGAGCTATACGGAGGCCGCGACACCGTACGGGTGTATGGCAATACGCCCCCGGGCGGACTAAAGCCCGCCCCTACGCGTGGCCGTCGGTCCGGCTTCGTTACGTCCGCCGGGACAGCCTTCGCACCGCGCTTGCGAGCCTCATCCCGATGCCGTGTCCGCCCGACATCGTGGCGTCCGGCGATGCGCCATCCCCTTCACTCGTCATCGGCGCGGTCGACAGCACGTGTGCGACCACGGCGGTGACGTTGTCCGGCCCGCCCGCGGCGTTAGCGCGCTCCACCAGCTCCGCAGCCGCCTGTTGCGGCGCAAGGGCCCCGAGGATCGAGCCGATCTCGGCGCCCGGGAGCAACCCGTGAAGGCCGTCGCTGGACAGGAGTATCACGTCACCCTCGCGTATCTCGACCGTCGCACTATCAATCTCGACGCTGTCGAATACGCCCAGGGCGCGCGTGAGCACGTTTCGACGCGAGTGAGTCGCCGCTTGCTCCTGCGAGATCAGGCCGCGGCGGACGCGATCGGCGACCCATGTGTGGTCGCTGGTCAGGAGCGCCAGCTCGCCATCGCGAAAGAGGTAGGCCCGGCTATCGCCCACGTGTGCGAGGGCTAACGCCGGCCCCGAGACGATCACTGCGGTGAGCGTCGTCCCCATCCCGGTTCGGTCGCCGGTCCCGGCGTCTGCGTGGACCTGTGCGTTCGCCGCTTCGGTCGCGGAGCGGAGCGTGTCGGCGGCCCGGGCCGGGGTGAACGCATGCGCCGGGGTACCCCGGAGACGTGATACCAGGGCGTTCACGGCCGTGTTGCTGGCGTAGCCGCCGGCCTGGTGGCCCCCCATACCGTCCGCCACGATCAACAGCCCGCCGCTCCCGGGAGGCGCGTTGGGCGGCAGTAGCGCGGCGCAGACGTCCTCGTTGGAGCGACGCACGCGTCCGGGGTGCGTCATCGACCCGAGGGCCAACTGTGCCGAAGATTTTTCCCGAAGCGCGGTCAAGACGACCGGCTCAGGCGGCGTGCGGCCGCATCAGGCTCAGCTCGGTCCGGCCCACGGAGATACGGTCGCCGGGCTTCAGCCGGGCGCCTGCGATCTTTGCTCCGTCAACATGCGTGCCGGTCTTGCTCGCAAGGTCGTAAACGATGTAACCGCCCGCCTGACTGCGGATGATAGCGTGGTGACGGCTAACCGACGGGTCGCTCAACTGGACCGCTGCGTCCCGGTCGCGGCCAACCAGGTTGTCTCCGTCCTCAAGGTTGAAGGTTTGGCCGGCGTCTGGACCGGAACGGACGACCACGACACCGCCCGACGCCGGCGTGTCCAGGACCGTGAGATCGCTCGCTCCCGCGGAATGGATCGGCGCGGAGGTCTCGACCGCGATCAGCTCCAGTTCCGTGTCGCCTACCCGCAGGCGAGCGCCGTTCTTCACCGGTTTCCCGGACACCGATCGGCCGTTCACCGTCGTGCCGCCCGAGCTGCCCAGGTCCACCAGCACCAGCTCGTCATCATGCGCGATCACCACCGCATGGGAGCGGCTGACCGCCGGGTCGCTCACGACCAGGTGGTTCGATCTGTCACGACCGATGGTCGTGCGGTCGGCTGAGAGCTGGCAGATCTGGCCTTTCGACGGGCCGGACGTGATGGCGATCCAAGCCACGAGCCGGTCGTCGACATCGGCCGAGCCGAGGATCGTTTCGCCGGGCTTCAGTGCGTCGACGGTGGTCGCCCGCACATTCACCTCTTCCATCGACCCGAGCACGGTGACCGGCTCCGCCGCCGTGAACATCAACTCGGTGTCGCCCAGTTTGATGGTGGCGCCTGAGGTAAGCAGCTCTTCGCCGTTTACGTTCCGGCCGTCGAACATCGTGCCGCCCGAGCTCCCGGCGTCCCGCAGCGTGTATCGGCCGCCCTTCAACTCGATCTGGGCGTGGTTACGGCTGACGTTCGGGTCGTTGATCACCACATCGTTGGAATGGTCGCGTCCCAGGCGCGTGACTCCCGGCGAAAGTGGAACGCTCTGGCCCGCGTCGGGCCCGGATCGGAAGTGCAACCACGCCGGGACTGATCGAGACCCGCCGTCGCCCGCAGTCCCCGCCGGCATGCCGCCCGTCGCGTTCGGCCCCGTGGCGCCGCTCGTAGTGGCCCCGTTCGTGGCCGCCGCGCGCGCCGCGGCTACCGCCGCCCGGCGCTCCGCAATACGCTTGTTGACCCATCGCACGAGCCGGATCGCGCGTGCCCGGAACGCCGTATATATCGCGGCGCCCGCCGCGCCCATGAAACTAAGTACGGCCATCACGTCCTCTTGTCCGCCGAGGTTGAGCCCGAATCGTTCGGCTGCCAGGGGCAAAGTGCCGATGAAGCCGAGGGTGAGTAATACCCACAGCGGTGCGCGGTACGCGCCGCGGCGAATCGTGACGCGGGCATGTATCGCCACCGCGAGGGCGAATACCATCGCGATGCCTGCCAGCCACGACTCGTACCAGAACCAGGCGAGATTCCCGTCTTCAAACGGGTTTGGCAATTGACCCTGCTCGTTACGTCGTGTCGCCGCAGTCGGCGAAGTCGATCGCAGCAAACGGCCACACCGGCGGGTTGCCGGTACATCGGCTGCGTCCGACCCGGACTGCGGCTTGATAACGAGGCTAGCACCGGTTCGGTGTTACGCCGTTGCGTACTAACGCACTCCGTATGGCGTGGAAACCCCAATATGGGGCTGCGCCGCCCCGGCCCATGGCTGCCAGGAACGCGTGGGGGCGGGCGGCAGCCCGCCCGCCCTTCGAGGGCTTCAGGGAACCGGGAGTCGCCCCCACATCTGTTCAGCCACACAGTTCACACCCGCCCGGCACGCCGGCTCGCCCGCCGCGCCGACGAGGGAAGCCCTACCTGCTGAACAGCCCGGTAAGCGTCGCCTGTTGCAGAACGTGACCTTCGGCCGCCTTCAGGAACTGGTCGCGCTCGGAGTCGTCGTCGAGGCCCGAAACCGAATCCCCCAGTACCGAGTCCAGGTAGTAGACGGTGAACCGGTACGTGTGCGGACTTCCCGGGGGCGGGCACGGCCCGCGATAGGCCCGCGTGCCGAAATCGTTCCTCCCCGTTACGCCGGCAGAGTCCTGCGCGGCGTTCTCGGCAAGTCCGGTCGAGTCGGGCGGCATGTCGAATACCAGCCAGTGGCTAAACGTTCCGCCCGGAGCGTCGGGGTCGTCGACCAGCAAGGCGATGCTGAGCGTGCCGGTTGTTCCCGCGCTCCAGGTCAGCGCCGGAGACACGTCCTCGCCCTCGCAGGTGTACCGCGTCGGGATGCGGGCGCCCTCGGAAAACGCCGGAGTCCCGATAACCGGTGGTCGTGGGGACGCCTCTCCCGGCGAAGACGCCACTGTTGGGAAGGGCGTGGGCGTCAGGGCCGGGGTTCGCTCGTCATCGCCGCCCGAGCACGCGACGGCGACGACGCCAACGCCCAGGGCGAGAAGTCCTATGAACTTTTGGGTTGTCCCCATCACCCGGGCATCGTAACCCCGCCCGGGATCGAAACAAGGGTCCGCCCCAGGGAGCGCCGGCCGGAAGCGTCTGCCGGCTTCGTCCCGCGTAGCATCCGACACGCGAGCGCTGGTACGGTATCGGCCTGTTGCCGGGCGCTGGGCATCACGCAGCCCGGGAACGCCCCGTCGAGCCGGGGGTCGGGACGCATCCGCACATGCCGACGCCAGATCACGATGCCGAGCGACGGTGGAGGAATAACCCCGATGAACGTGGAGACGGGACAGCAGGCGACGCGCACGCTTGCGGTGACCTCGGAGATGGTGGAGGCGTTCGCCGGGATCACCGGCGATTACAACCCGCTGCATTTCGACGAGGAGTTCGCCGCCGCCACCCGCTTCGGACGGCTGGTCGCGCAGGGCGGCATCGCGACCGGGCTGTTGCACGCGCTCGTGGCGATGGACCTGCCCGGGCCGGGCAGTGTGTTCACAAAGCAGGAATGGGCCTTCCCGAACCCGGTCTACATCGGCGACGTCATAACGGCCACGGGAACGATCACTGCGGCGTACCCGCGCCGATCGATGGCGAAGATGGAGTTCACGGTCGCCAACCAGGAAGGCGTCGAGGTCCTTCGCGGTGAGGCGACTGTGTTGCAGTTGGAGCCCGCCCGCTGAGTCTGCGCCCCCGAATCACACCTGAATCCTCTCCCTGCCTGGGAACGGGCTGTTATCGCCACCGCGCCGATGCGGAATGCGCGCGAGTCGCTTATATTATGTAAT